>CANJQU010000040.1 GCA_947476485.1 Chitinophagaceae bacterium | reverse complement strand
GGTAGGATGCCGGAGCTCTTTTAAAAATTTTATATTCATCATGTGTTAGGGCGGGCATGCCCGCCCTAACACATGATGAAGGACCTGACACAGTTTAATTTACATTCCCCGGCGGGGGTATATATCGCATCGGGCTGTAGTTCTAATGAAGACCGTTTGAGACGGGGTAATATTAGTACTTCCGGATGCGCTACCGCTAAACTGTACAACAGCAGTCTGTTGTAATGCAAATCAAGCACTTATGTGAGCGGGGGAAACATTTTATATAACAGCGCTAAGTGCCAATTAATTAAATAGTTAAACATAGCTGTTATCTAACGTTTGTTACGGGTCCGCCCGTCGGTTGAATCAGGAACAACGGGGCACTAATTTTGGTCGTTCTATTATTCTGTCCTTCATATTTTTCATTGCATCCTTCAACTGCTCTTCTCTGATTGCCGCCAAGTCCTGCGAAGGGTAGAGACTCGGCGGAGACGGAATTATTGTTTCTTTTTATTATTTACTAATACGCGGTAAACTGAGTTCATTACACTATCACAAAATGGTAATTTATCATTTGAACAATTACCATAAACTACTTCTATGTCTACATTTTTAATTTCGCGCCAATTCAAATTAGTTGAATTTACTTTACCTCGACAATCAGTTACGCCGTTTTCTTCCTTTGTACTAGTCACTGTAAAGATGTTTTTTTCGGTAAAACCTTCATAGGTTGTGCCTGGTGCAGTATAACTAACTCTGAAATATGCGGAATCTCGTATAAAAGAAAAATAAAAAATAGGGCCTTCAAATGTTTTGGTTGTATCAACTATAAATTTTTCACTTTCAAAATTCAGAGTAATTACATAGTCAAACCCGGCTATAATCCTATGAGACCACACTTGGTCAGTCTCTTCAGCTTTAAATTCATGGGCACATCCAAAACACCCTAATAACGAAATAATAAAAATTATAAACGTTTTCATGACTTACTTTTTTTTGTTTTCAAATTGCTTGGTTTTCTAAATTTGTGCTACCTTTTTGCTTCTCAACGATATGCAACGTTCCATCTTTATTGTTACGTATTCGATCAATTTCCTTTGCAGTGAGACCTCCTAAAACTGCTTTATAAGAACTAACATCTTTTATGGTAACAACCTTACCATCGGGAGTTTTTGCATTCCAGCCAGAAACATCCAGGGGCTTCTTGCACCATTCAGCGTGAGGGCTTCTTCTGAAAGTTATTGTCTAATTTAGTGAAAGCTGTTGTAATGCAAATTAAGCACTTATGTGATTGGGGAAACACCCGAAAGAGCGGGGGACGTTGGCGATGTCTATAAGAAAGGAATTTCTATATAGCTGCAGAACGTTCGATACCTTCGGCATCGTGTTATTATTGTTGTTCATTTAGCTATAGATATGTGATCCCTTTGGGATCATTTTACTTGACTTAGATATTTTCCGTTGGTGCTGGCTTTTTCGGTCAACTTGCTACGGTTCTACCGGTGGCTATTCGAATTGTAGCCCGTTGAGATTCTTTTTGGTGTGGCAGGCATGGATATATGCTGTAGCGTAGTAGTCCCGAATGCGCTTTACAGTAGGGTATAAATGTGGTAACAATGGCGTCGCAGGCTAGTCCGGTATCCTGATTGCCGTAGAGTTCCGGAAGGAGTGGCCCCGGCTGGTAGAAACTCGGGAAGAACGTACATACCTTCTAATTTTTTCGCAAGTTACATTTTTGTCAATTTGTTTTTTATCTTTATGCAAAGCAACATATATGAAAAACCTATCTTTTCTATTGATTTTTGGCTTTACAGCCCTCTCTGCCGGGGCCCAAACATTACTCCCCGGTAAAACTGCTCTCAGCATTGTGAGCCAAAAGCTTGATCCTGGCAGGATCAATGGATCGCCGGTGAGACATAATGGTAACAGGACTACCAGTGGTACCAGCGGTTGGTTTGACTATATTTCATATCTGGATTCGATAGTGGCAGATTCGAATTCAGGGATCTCTAAAATGTCTCTATGGAACGATACGTCTGCAATTATCAACGGTGGTTACAATAGAGTGGTTTCGTACGCTAATACCTTAGATCCAACTTTTCCAGGTTTCAGTACCTATTTCGGTCTTCCTGTCATTACTGCTGCGGATCCCTACACTCTCGATTCGTTGGTGCTATACGGTGTGTATGGTATTAACCCCGCAAAGACAGGTGTGGTGGACACTCTTAAAGTTGGCTATGTTTATGGCCCAAGTTATGTTCTTGATACGAGCCTTGATATCCCATTAGGTTATTTTACAAATCCCACTCTTCTTTCCACTTACGGAGTTGCATCAACGGATTCTTTATTTTTTCCGCTTTGCAAATACGATAGCGCTGATAACACCGGCAAGGGAACTACCTACCACGAACAGATACTAACGATATCAACCGCAGCTTCTTCAAACACGAACATCAACTGGGGAGATACATTGAGTAGCGGTATCATGTTTCATCCGTTTGCATTCGATGTTCCCGCCGCAGTTCCCGCAGGGAATTTAATCGCCATTACTGTCAGCTTTAAAAGCGGTGATGCCTCTTTTTCACCTGGTGATACTGTATACATTGCTCCCGGAACTTACAAATACAATATGTTCTGCCCGCTACTTTCATGGCACGAAGATCCTGCGGGTACAACGTTAATTTATGATCCCGCCAATAAAAATACCGGCTACCTTAAAACATTACCAAATTTCGAAAACGGGTGGAAGGATTGGTATATTCCGATGTGGGCATGGGGGGCGTATAGCCCGCCAACTCTCCGATCCCTTCGATGGGTTTTCACCTGCGTGTTGCCGCTACTACTGGTGTGAATAATGCAGTCCTTAACAATCATGTTCAGGCCATCCCAAACCCTGCTTCCAACTCAACAGCAATCAGCTTCAACCTGGATGCTGCGGCGAATGTAACTGTCACACTAACGGATGTAACAGGTTACGTTGTTGCGTCTGAAACTATGTGTAATGTTGCCCAGGGTAAAGTTGGTATAAACACGGCTAATATTCCTTCCGGTGTTTATATGTACACTGTTTCGGCCAACGGCAAACGTACAACGGGCCGGGTAACCATTGCTCACTAATAGCTTAGATTTTTGCCACGATAGTTCTATAAGCTTCATTCATATGCTTATAATCTAAATTTTGAGTTAAAAGGGTAACGATTTTTGTTACCCTTTTTTCTTTGTGGAAACAATATTCTATTATTGCACACGCTTGTGACAAAACAGGCCGCTGAAATTTAATTACTGGAATGGCAAAACATTTATTGATAGTGGAGTCGCCTGCGAAGGCAAAAACCATTGAAAAAATACTCGGGAGTGATTTCGAGGTGAAGTCGTGCTACGGACATATACGTGATCTGGAGAAGGAGGATATGGGTATAGACATAAAGAATGGATATAAACCTAAGTACATAATATCTGAAGATAAACAGAAAGTAGTAAAGGAACTTAAATCGCTGGCTAAAAAGTCTGATGACGTATGGCTGGCAACGGATGAGGACCGTGAGGGTGAGGCCATTTCGTGGCATTTGTGTGAAGTACTCGATCTTGATCCATATACTACGAAGCGGATCGTGTTTCATGAGATCACCAAGCCGGCGATAGAGAAGGCTGTAGCCAATCCGCGGTTTGTGAACATGGACCTGGTGAACGCACAACAGGCGCGCCGTATACTGGACCGTATCGTGGGTTTCGAGCTGTCGCCTGTACTTTGGCGCAAAATGAGCATGCGCAACAACCTTTCCGCCGGTCGTGTGCAGTCTGTTTCCGTGAGGCTGCTCGTTGAGCGGGAAAGGGAGATCAACCGCTTTAATGTGTCCAGCAGCTTTAAGGTTGAGGCATTTTTCAGCGCTGATGATATTAATAAGAAGAAAGTAACCTTTAAGGCCGAAGGGCCCGATAAAATAAGCGATGCTATCGGAGCAGAAGCCTACCTGCAGAAATGCACAGGGGCAACCTATACAGTGAGAGATGTGCAGGTAAAGCCGGCAAAGAAATCGCCATCGGCACCGTTTACCACTTCAACGCTACAGCAGGAAGCCAGCCGCAAGCTGGGCTACTCGGTCTCAAAGACCATGCTGCTGGCGCAGAAGCTGTATGAGAATGGACACATCACCTATATGCGTACCGACTCGGTAAACCTGTCTGACACCGCGATAGATGGCGCACGCGCTGCTATTTATTCGCAATATGGCGAGCGGTACCACCAGCAGCGTATATTCAAGACCAAGAACGACTCGGCACAGGAAGCGCATGAGGCGATCCGTCCCACGGATATGAACGCAACTACCGCAGGGGATGCAGACACTACACGCCTGTATGAGCTGATATGGAAGCGCACCATGGCCTGCCAGATGGCGGATGCCCAACTGGAGCGTACAATAGCCAAAATAACTGTTTCTACCCAGCAGGATGCGCTTACAGCTTCCGGTGAAGTGATGAAGTTCGATGGCTTCCTGAAAGTATACAGCGAAGGCAATGACGACGAGGATGGCGAAGACGAAAATGAAGGCATGCTGCCGCCGCTAGTTGCGGGCCAGGTGCTGGATATGCAGCGTATGGTAGCTACCGAGCGTTTTTCAAGGCCTGCCCCGAGATATACGGAGGCATCGCTGGTAAAGAAGCTGGAAGAGCTGGGCATTGGCCGCCCGTCTACCTATGCGCCCACGATCAGCACCATACAGGCAAGGGGATATGTGGAGAAGCGTGAGAAAGAAGGCGTGAAGCGCGATTTCCGTGTGCTGACGCTGAAAGATGATAATATAACCAAGCTTACAGACAGCGAGAACTACGGCGCTGAGAAGAATAAATTATTCCCTACCGACCTGGGCATGGTGGTAAACGATTTTTTGCGTGAGCACTTTGAGAAGGTGATGGATTACGACTTCACTGCGAAGATCGAAGCCCAGTTTGATAGTATTGCTGAAGGCAAGCAGTTGTGGAACAAGATGATCGATGATTTCTACCTGCCATTCCACGAGACGGTGGAGCATACCATAGAAAACGCAAGCCGTGCAAAAGGCGAGCGCGAGCTGGGTGTGGACCCTGTAAGCGGTAAGCCTGTGGTAGCCCGCCTGGGGCGCTTCGGGCCGATGGTGCAGATAGGTGTATCGGAGACGGAGGAAAAGCCGAAGTTTGCCAAGCTGCGCACTAATCAGAGTATAGAGACCATCACACTGGAAGAGGCGCTTGAACTGTTCCGCCTGCCCCGCAACCTTGGTCAGTTCGAAGGTGAGGATGTTGTGGTGAATATCGGCCGTTTTGGTCCTTATGCACAGCATGCTGCGCTGTTCTACTCCCTGAAAAAGGAAATGGACCCTTATACGGTGGAAATGGCTGAAGTAGCCCCACTAATAGAAGAGAAGAGAAAAGCAAAGGCTGAGAGCGAGATAAAGGTTTTTGAGAAGGAGAAAATAAGGATTCTCAAGGGTCCGTATGGTCCGTATATAAAGCAGGGCCTGCGCAATTTCAAGATACCCAAGGAAAAATCTGAGAAGCCCGAGGCGCTGACCATAGAAGAGGTGAAAGCCATAATAGAGGAAGGCAAGGCCAATCCGCCCAAGAAATCGGCAAGAGGTAAGTTTAAGGCGAAGAAGTAACTTGCAGAAGTCATTTCAGTATTTATTAATATCATTTTTTGATTGAAGTTAAGCCCGCTCCCTTACAGCGGGCTTAATTAATTGCTTTAGGGGAATTATACT
Organism: Chitinophagaceae bacterium; assembly: GCA_947476485.1. Taxonomy (GTDB): domain Bacteria; phylum Bacteroidota; class Bacteroidia; order Chitinophagales; family Chitinophagaceae; genus Nemorincola. The sequence continues at coordinate 27,801 of CANJQU010000040.1, read as the reverse complement.
TAAATTTGGTAAAAGGGAAAATATGACAACAGCACTGATAAGGCAAAGGTTGTATGAATACATACGTGTGGCCGATGAGAAAAAAGTGAAAGCAATTTTCACCATGGTTGAGGATGAGCTTGAGGATCATGATTGGACAAAGGATAAAGCATTTTTAGCTGAATTGGACAGACGAAGCGCAGACCTTAAAAGCGGTAAAGTGAAGGGTATTCCCTGGGAGGATGCAAAGAAGCAAATACTTGCTTCGCATAAAACAAAAAAGAAATGATGTACCAGATCCAGTTGCATCCACTTGCGCTTGAGGAAATGGAAGAGTCTTATCAATGGTACGAATCGTGCCTGGAAGGATTAGGAAATCGTTTTTTATCAGCTATTCAGAAACGGTTCGACCGGATTGCTGCAATGCCCGAATTGTATGCAAAAAAGAAGGGTCATTATAGAGAGGTTTTAGTGAAGGGTTTTCCTTTTATTATTATTTACGAAGTGCAGGAAAAGCAGCAGATCGTTTTTGTGTCGTATGTTTTCCATACAAAAAGGGACCCTAAAGTCAAATACAAAAGATAAACTATTCCTCCCCTGGTGATTTTTCTGTAGCACGTTTCACAACTGTCGTAGCAAAAAAGGAAAATCGCTTGAATTGTGAATGCTACATCAGACTGCCTTTTTCACAACTTGTGGATATTCTATGACATATCCCGTTGTTATTTTAGTTTATCTTTATTGTATCACCACCTTCCAGATCAAAACAATTGCACCTTTGCATACCGCGAGGCGGAGGAATGCCGAGATGCATTTATTGAAGATATGGTGAAATAAAAAGAGGCGATCAACGGTTTTTAAATAAAGGATAAAAGGGCACAGGATTTGTACTACACTGATACACAACCATTTTTTGACCTTTGAATTTGAAAGATGCAGTCAAACAAGGAGATAAAAGCGCTTCTGACGCTGATAGACGATCCGGATAGTGAGGTATATGATACAGTAGCGTCGAAGCTGTTGCACTACGGTAAGGAGATCATTCCTAACCTGGAGCAACTGTGGGAAGCCACAGGTGATGAAGAGGTGCAGGAGCGTATTGAATTACTGATACATCGTGTGCATTTCGCCGACCTGCAGCGCGACTTCATGGAGTGGGGCCGGTCAAAACATCCCGAGCTGCTGCGCGGAGCGATATTGGTAGCGCGTTTCCAATTTCCCGATCTTAATGTACCTGCGATCCTTACGCAGTTTGACCAGATGCGCCGCAACATATGGCTGGAGCTGAACAACTACCTTACGCCGCTGGAGCAGGTCAATGTATTTAACAGTATACTATATAATTTCTACAAGCTGCAGGGTCACGAGCTAACCGACCGCGATCCCAAATACTTCTTCATCAACCAGGTGATGGAAAGCAAGCAAGGCAATCCATACACAATAGGGGTGCTGTACCTGGCGCTCTGCGAAATGCTGGATATACCGATCTTTGCTGTAGAGGTGCCGCGCCAGTTTATCTTCGCATATATCGATACCCTTCATAGTTTTTTCAGCACAGATCCCAACGGCATTCAGCAGATACAGTTTTACATAGATCCCATCAGCGGCATGGTATATACCCAGCAGGATGTGGACACCTACCTGCGGAAGATAAACGCCCAGGAAAAGCAGAATTATTTTACGCCACTGCTCACCAAACGTATCATCTACAAGATGCTGGAAGAACTGGCCCTCTGCTACAACTACCGCCGCGAAGACCAGAAGGCAGAAGAGATACAACAGCTTATGCGGCTGCTGACAGACGACGAACCAGAGGAGTTGAAATAACTCAATTACTGCACCCTCTCTTTTAGGAGTTCCCGGAAAGGAAAGAGCGTAGCCCGTGGGTGAAGTTTGCATAATATTTTTTTTAATCTTACGTTCTTGTTTAAAGATTGTATCTTTGCACACTTTTAAACAACATAACCGTAATTATGAAGTTGTCCCAATTCAAGTTCGACCTTCCATTAAATCTCATTGCACAACACCCCGCCAAGAAAAGAGAAGATAGCCGTCTGATGGTTATCCATCGCGATACCGGAAAGATAGAACATAAAGTTTTCAAAGACGTCCTCGGTTATTTCCACGATAAGGATGTAATGATCGTAAACAACACCAAGGTATTCCCTGCGCGCCTTTATGGCCGTAAGGAGAAGACCGGCGCCAAGATCGAAGTGTTCCTGCTTCGTGAGCTGAACAAACCTAACCACCTGTGGGACGTGATCGTAGATCCTGCCCGTAAGATACGTGTAGGTAACAAACTTTACTTTGGCGATAATGACGAACTGGTAGCAGAAGTGATCGACAACACCACATCACGTGGCCGTACTATCCGCTTCCTGTTTGACGGTGACGACCAGGCTTTCCGCAATATGCTGGACCTGCTGGGCGAAACACCACTCCCTAAGTACATCAAGCGCAAACCTGAAGAAGAAGATAAAGAACGCTACCAGACAGTATATGCCAAGTATGAAGGCGCAGTTGCCGCACCTACTGCAGGCATGCACTTCAGCCGCGAGCTCATCAAAAGGCTTGAGATCATCGGTGTAAAGTTTGCAGAAGTTACCCTGCACACCGGTCTTGGCACATTCCGCCCTATAGAGGTGGAAGACCTGTCCAAGCACAAGATGGATGCAGAATACTTCAAGGTTGACGAATACGCTGCCGGCATTGTGAACAAAGCCAAAGTTGACAAGCGCCACATCTGCTCAATAGGCACCACCACCATGCGCGCACTGGAAAGCTCAGTTACAGCACAGGGCCTGCTGAAACCCGAGGAAGGCTGGACGAATGTATTCATTCACCCGCCCTACAACTTTTCAATAGCCGACTCCCTGATCACTAACTTCCACCTGCCCAAGACCAGTCTCATGATCATGGCCTGCGCTTTCGCCGGTTACGACCTGATGATGCACGCTTACGAAGTAGGTATCAAGGAAAAGTATCGCTTCTTCAGCTATGGAGATGCAATGCTGGTGATCTAGAAACCCCCCGGCCGCTAAAGGGGAATCATGGATCCAGCTGTTGCTAAGGTTTGAGCGGTATCAAGAGATTTAACTGATTTATTTTTGAACAGCGCACTTTCGGGTGCGCTGTTTTTTTTTGACATAAAATCAAACTCCAGCGGTTTCAGAAGCTATTTTGTAAAATCGGAAAACGAAGTTGCACTGGTAATACCCGTATGTTCAGGTTAGGGTTGATCACCTTATTGCGTTAAATACCCAACGCAGGTTTGCGTGTCAGCGCCATAAATGATGGTGTCCCTTATTTGCATGGACGTATGATGGTGTATATCCTCGCCATAACCTCCCATTCCATATATGGTATAACCATGAGTTGTTTGCAGCGGAATCCTGATGTAGCCATCACAGCCCGCCGTACCTGTTATATTGATACTGTCTCCGAGACCTCTTATGTTGTTTATGTTCACCTGATATGGCTGACCCGGAATAGTTGATACAACAATTGTGCAACTGTCAAGGAACACCATTCCCGTTAGCCGGTCAGTATAATTACCCCTGCAATTATAAGTGGCTGCGGTTACCGGAGCACAGTCCGGTGGAGCGGGAAGAGGCACCACATGCACGTGCAGTGGATAAGCGCTGGTTCCGTCTGGCGTATTGACATTTGCATAAATGGTATAGTTCCCTGTATCGGTATCAATATTTATAGAGATAAAAAGGTCGCAATTGAGTTTGAAAATATTTGTATCACGGGAGGTGATTGTACGTCCCGGGAGGTTACCAAGGTAAAACTTTATGGGATAATTTGTCGGATCGCCTGAAATAAGGGAGAATTTGAAACGCATTTCCAGGCGGGTGCTGTCACCTACCGAAATATTGATCGTACTGTCGTTAATATTACCTCCAACCGCATGATGGTTTGAGTTGGTCATGTTGTAAGTGATGTCAAAGCGTGGATGGGAGGCGTCAACCTCGTCATTTGCCTTGTAGCAAGAACAGTAAAGCGCCAACAGGCAGACGAAAGCGATTATCTTTTTCATAGTTAGTTATATCTTGTAGGAAACACCTGTATTTAAAATCCCCTTGTATCCAATTCCGATCTCTGCAAACCAGCGTAACGCCTTACCTGCAGATATGCCGATCGGTGAATAATAAAGGTTTAAGTGCATCTTGTTGTTGTTCATCTGCAGGTTTTTACCCAGGGAATTTACGCCGTTAGTATAATGGGATGCGTAGTAGTTGCCGCTGTACCTGTCTACCTCATTCCGGTAGGTTATTCCTACGCCCGCGTTCCAGTATAGCCTTGCTATCCCTTTTTGTGCATAAGTAACATACAACTCCGGGGCAAAAGTAAATGCCTGCCGTTTAAAGCTGCCCATCGGTATGGCTTCCCAGCCATATGCCCCGCCATGAACATTTTCATTTCTTTGCCAGGTTCCGCTTTCATTTTCATACGCAAACGCAATGCCGAGGCTTACTCTTTTGCTCACAAAATATTTGGCAGTAGCGTAAAATGCGCCTGAGTATTGTTTGATTATGTAGGTCTTGAAACTTGGGCTTAAAAGGAACCCTGGGGTGTATCCATCAAACAGCTCGCTTGATGACCATACTCCTGATCCGAGGCTGAATTCAATTTTGCCTTTGTCCTGGCCCGAAGCACGACCGAGAGATAAAGCAAGCGTTATAATTGATAGGAGTATTGTTCTCATAATCGATATTGTCAGGTTTATTTTATCGTCTTTCCCACCATGAAAAGCAAACCATGGTGTCGCTGCCATCAATAACAGTATCCTGGATAGTAAAGGCCTGTTCAGCAGACATTCCCAAGGCGCTTAATTGGCGGTGTCCAAATATAGAATAACCGTTCGATGTCTGGTAGGGTATAGTTATTAACCCCGAATCGGAAACGGACGCATGAACTATGACGCTATCGCCGAGGCACTGGAAATTCCGGATGTTTATCCAATGGGGCTGACCAGCAACGGGCGAGATCGTCATCATGCAGCTATCAGTGCCGCAATTATGTGTGCTTGACCATGTTCCAACTAAGCCAAGAGCATTATCAAAGGGTGGCAGTACATGCAGCTGAACGGGATAAGTATGATCTCCATATGCACCGGAGATATGAACATAAAAGGTGTGCAGCCCTGTATCCGTGTTGCTGATATGTAAAGGAGTATGCAGCCCTAATGGCAGCAGATAGCTTGCAGCTCCGGGGGAATCAACTATGCCGGCCGGCAGGCCTGACAAAGAACACGAGATAACGTCCGATTTCCGGTTAGCGTCTATGAGAGCGAAGTAGAAATCAAGGTACGTGGTCGAACTATCTCTGCCCGTAATTGTGATGATTTTGCCCGAGTCCCTCAAGTTGTGACCGTTAAGCGTTGTTGTATTGTAGGGGTATTTTATGATATTGTTATCCTGCTTTGTATAACACGAGCAGTAAAACAGGATCAGCATCAGGATGATAGGGTTTATTCTTTTCATAAGCTTAAAATTAACATTTTATTACTACCATATTGTGGAAAAACTACGTCATATATAAAGAGGGTAGTCCTTTAATATTGTGGATTATTCTCCCTACATACTAAATGTTGTTAAACACGAGTTTATTTGTATTGATTAACAACGTAATTTTGAGATATCTATTATGCAGCAACACATCCGGAACATCATACAGGCATCCATCGACACCAAGCAGAAATTACTCGCCGACCCAACACTTGTTGAAACTATAGAAAAGGTTACAACCCTTACTGCGCAGGCCTTCAGAAATGGCAATAAGGTGTTGTTTTGCGGTAATGGCGGTAGCGCTGCCGATGCGCAGCATCTTGCAGCCGAGTTCAGCGGCAGGTTTTATACCGACAGGGATCCGCTGCCTTCGGAAGCCCTTCACTGTAATTCATCGTATATGACGGCAGTAGCCAATGACTATGGTTACGAGCTGGTTTACAGCAGAATAGTTAAGGGAACCGGTAAGCCGGGCGATGTATTGATCGCGCTGAGCACTTCAGGTAATTCTGTTAATATTATCAATGCTATAGAGCAGGCTAGAAATCTTGGTATGATTACTGTAGGACTAACAGGAGAGACTGGTGGAAAAATGAAAGCCATATGCGACCACCTGATCAATGTGCCGAGCAGCGACACACCGAGAATACAGGAATCGCATATCATGGTAGGACATATAATCTGCCAGTTGGTAGAACAGGAATTATTTAAAAACTGAAATAAGATGAGCCCTTTAAATCTAAGATCGGAAATAGACAGAGGCTGGACCCTCTTCCTCGACAGGGATGGTGTGATAAACGTAGAATCGGTTGGATCATACATCACAGACTGGAGTGAATTTAATTTCCACGATGGCGCGCTTGAAGCTATCAGATCCATGAGCCAGGCATTTGGCCACGTAATCGTTGTATCAAATCAGCGTGGTGTGGGCCGCGGCATAATGACCCTCGAAGCGCTAAAAGAGATCCACGGCAATATGAAGGATGCAGTGGAGGAGAATGGTGGGCGCATAGATAAAGTATACTCCTGCACGGCAATAACAGACGATGACCGCAATCGCAAACCGAACATCGGAATGGGCCTCCAGGCGCAGGAAGATTTTCCGCTTATCGATTTCAAGCGCAGTGTGATGGTAGGTAATAGCATAAGTGATATGGAGTTTGGCAAAAGGCTATCCATGCACACTGTGTTTCTCACCACCAAGCACGAGCCTGTTGAAATGCCAAACGATCTAGTAGATGAGCAATACCCGTCGCTTGAGGCGTGGGCCAAGACCATGGTTGCTGAATTGGTAGGGTAGCAGGCTGATTTGCTCTTTGAGATAAAATCGTAACTTTCCGGTACTCTCAAAATTCTAAGATGCGTCGTGCCCTGATGATAATATCGGTTGTCTTGCTTTGCTACCCTCTGGGAGCAAAGGCTCAGGATACAGGAGCCTTTTACCAACCACATATAGTTATTAATCGCGGAGTTGGCATTGTAACTGCTGTAGTTTTACTTGAAGGCGTTGCGGGCATGTATAGTTATGTAGCCTCAAAGCCGGAATGGTATGGCGACAAGATAATGGGGTGTATATATGCAGGTGCGTCGGCGGGTCTTATTGCAGTGGGCGTCAGTGAATATATTCATAATAAAGGGGACCGGCATGAGCAAATATGCGGTTCGATATTATATGCCGGTATCAGTTATGGTCTGTCAAGATTAGCAGTGTATAACCTGATACAGGCCAGGGGGAAATCCTTCGAAGCACGGTTTGGCAGAAATTTTATTGAATTTAATGCGGCATATCTCGCGCCATTCTTATTATATGGTCTGTCTGAAGTTTGTTTTCGTAACATAAATCACCGAAAAGACGGCAAAACGAGCGTTTATTTCACCGGGCGCGGTATAATGATCGCTATGAACCTATAAATTAGCCGCAAATACATTACATTTGCTGATATTAATGCCGTTTTTAGACATCCGGGCGGTCTTAAAATTAAATTAATCCTGATCCGGACATTTTACGGGCAAATTTTTTTTATTAAATAAAAAGTATTTGCTACCTTTGCAATCCCTAAAAAAAATATGGCTAAGCAGTCGCTCATTAAACAAGACGGAACAATAGTAGAAGCGTTATCCAATGCTATGTTTCGCGTACGGTTAGAAAATGGGCACGAAATACTGGCCACTATTTCTGGTAAGATGCGGATGCACTACATACGCATATTGCCCGGGGACAAGGTAGGGGTGGAGATGAGCCCTTATGATCTCAGCCGCGGCCGGATCATTTATAGGTATAAATAACCCCATCCCGATAGCTATCGGGACCTAAAGGGGCTTTCCCATGGAAAGCAGCGGTTTTTGAATTATTAATTTTGACGTTTAAACTATAAGCAATGAAAGTAAGAGCATCCATAAAGAAGCGCAGCGTAGATTGTAAGATCGTGCGTCGTAAAGGCAGGTTGTACATTATCAACAAAAAGAATCCTCGTTTTAAACAAAGGCAGGGATAAACCCCAAACCCCTAAAGGGGCTTCTCTTTAGGAGTACGGCATTAAGTAGTAAACATTAATTCGTAAAAATATCCCTCCCCTTCAAGGGCCGGGGGTTAAAATTAAATTTTCAATGGCTCGTATAGCTGGTATTGATCTTCCGAAGAATAAACGTGGTGAGATAGCGCTCACTTATATTTTCGGCATTGGTAATAGTACTGCCCGGTACATCCTCGATAAAGCAGGCGTTTCTTATGATAAGAAAGCGTTTGAGTGGAATGACGAAGAGCAGACTGCCATCCGTAATATTATCAACGCGGAGTTTAAAGTAGAAGGACAACTGCGCTCTGAAGTGCAGATGAACATAAAGCGTCTTATGGATATCGCTTGTTACCGTGGTGTTCGTCACCGTAAGGGTCTTCCTTTACGTGGCCAGCGTACCCGTACCAACAGCCGTACCCGTAAAGGTAAGCGTAAGACAGTTGCAGGTAAAAAGAAAGCACCTAAGAAATAATCATAGTGCCGCTGCCGGATCCGTGTGGGTGTACCGGGGAGGAGTGGCACGATTAAGTCAGACGTTAGAAATCAAAAGTCAAAAATGCAGTATGGCTGCGTGACGGGTGATAGAACAACTGGTGGCTTAAGTTTAAACACCGGGAAACCGGTATCATTGACTACCTAATTTTCAAAGTAAAATGGCAAAAGCACAACAGGCGTCGGCAAAGACCGTTGCTAAAAAGAGGATCGTAAAGATCGACACACACGGTGATGTTCACGTGAATGCAACATTCAACAACATCATTATCAGCATCACCAACAAGGCTGGCCAGGTTATTTCCTGGTCTTCTGCCGGTAAGATGGGTTTCCGTGGTTCTAAGAAAAACACTCCTTATGCAGCGCAGGTTGCAGCCCAGGATTGTGCAAAAGTAGCATCAGACGCAGGCATGAAACGTGCTGACGTATATGTGAAAGGACCGGGTTCAGGCCGCGAAGGCGCTATCCGTGCCCTGAACAATTCAGGCATCGAGGTAACATCGATCAAAGACGTTACACCAATGCCGCACAATGGTTGCCGCCCTCCAAAGAAACGCAGAGTATAGTAACAATACACAGTTAGCAGCTCGTAGTAGCTGCTGATTGCATTTAAACAGGTTTAGTAAACATTTTTCTTAACAACGCTGTTTCGGATCGGATTTTAACGATTTTAATGAGACGGAGCAGCTAAAACAAAAAATCGTAATGGCACGTTACACAGGACCCAAAAACAGGATCTGCCGCATATTCGGCGAACCTATCCTCGGATCAGGCAAAAGCCTCGGAAAGAACAGCAACCCTCCCGGCCAGCACGGCCCAACCCGCAAGCGCAAAACAGCCAGCGAGTATGCAGTGCAGCTGAAGGAAAAGCAGAAAGCCAAATACACATATGGCCTGCTCGAAAAGCAATTTGCAAACACCTATGTAGAGGCTGCACGCCTTAAAGGAGCAACCGGTGAGAACCTTATCAAGCTCCTTGAAGCTCGTCTCGACAATACAGTTTATCGTCTTGGTATTGCTCCTACCCGTCCTGCTGCACGCCAGCTGGTATCGCACAAACATCTTATGGTGAATGGCGAAGTGGTGAACATACCTTCTTACAGCCTGAAGCCAGGTGATGTAATAGAACTGAAACCTAAGAGCAAAGCAAATACTACCGTTATCGGTATGATACGCGGCAAGAATACCCGCATCAACTGGGTAGAGTGGAACGAAAGGGATATGAAGGGTACTTACCTGGCACATCCTGAGCGTGAATCAGTACCTGAGAATATCAAGGAACAGCTGATCGTTGAGTTGTATTCTAAATAGTGGCTGACCCATGCATCTGCTCTGCTGATGCATATCTGCCTGAATTAAATTTTAAGTAACAAATCAAAAATCACAATTTCAAAATAAAAGATCAATATGGCCATATTGAATTTCCAAAAACCGGACAAGATAGCGCTGCAGAAAACAACTGATTTCGAAGCGCAGTTCGAATTCCGCCCCCTGGAGCCGGGCTATGGTGTTACCATTGGTAACGCTTTACGCCGTGTGTTGCTGTCTTCGCTCGAAGGCTTTGCGATCACTGCTATCCGGATCCCTGGCGCCGACCATGAGTTCGCTACACTTAAAGGTGTGCTGGAAGACGTTACGGAGATCATCCTCAACCTCAAGCAGGTTCGCCTTAAAGCGATAGGTGATGTATCTGATTTCGTTAGCGAAAAAATTGACCTGAGCATAAAAGGCAAAGAAGTATTTACTGCTGGTATGATAGGCGAGTCGCTCCCTAACTTCCAGGTGATGAACCCTGACCTGGTTATCTGCAATCTGCAGGCCGGCGCTGGTTTTCATATGGAACTGCATATCGGTAAAGGCCGTGGTTATGTTCCTGCAGAGGAAAACCGCCCTACTGACGCTCCTTTGGGACTGATAGCTATCGACTCTATCTACACCCCGATCAAGAATGTTAAGTACACGATCGAAAATACCCGCGTTGAGCAGCGCACCGACTTCGAAAAGCTGATCATGGAAGTGAATACCGATGGTACCATTCATCCTGAGGAAGCAGTGAAGGAAGCCTCGCGCATCCTTATCCAGCACCTGATGATCATCACTGATGAGAACATCTCCCTGGATACCAAGCGTGAAGAGAAAGAAACTATCGTTGATGAAGAAACTTTGCTGGTACGCAAGGTATTGAATACACCACTTGAAGACCTTGAGCTTTCTGTACGTGCATTCAACTGCCTCAAAGCAGCTAAGATCAACTCGCTGAGCGAACTGGTACAGTATACACAGGAAGAGCTGATGAAATTCCGCAATTTCGGACAGAAATCACTGTCTGAAATAGAGCAGGTGCTGCATGAGCGCGGCCTGCACTTCGGAATGGACATCAATAAATTCCGCAGAACAGAAGATTAATTTATAGGGCAAAAGTCAAAAGTGAGAACCTAAAAGTTTTACCTTTTGACTTTTCTCTTTAGTGAAAATATCAAGTCGATCCGCTCACTTTTAGCTTTTGACTTTTAACTTTTAACTTAACAAAGTACCCCATAATTCACTGACCATGGTATGGGGGAATTAAAACAACAAATGTCATGCGTCACGGAGACAAGATCAAAAATTTAAGCCGCACCGCCTCACACCGCGCTGCCCTGCTTTCGAACCTCACCAGCCAGCTGATTGAGCACAAGCGTATCACCACTACTTTGGCTAAGGCCAAGTCTCTGCGTGTATATGCCGAGCCCATCATTACCCGCAGCAAGAAGGATACTATGCACAATCGTCGTATCGTATTCAGCCACCTGCAGGATAAGGAAGCCATCAAGGAATTGTTTGGCGTAATAGGTGATAAGGTAGCTGACCGCCCGGGTGGGTATACACGTATCATCAAGTTGCCACGCCGCGCAGGTGATGCTTCTGATATGGCTATGATAGAACTGGTAGACTTCAACGAGATCTACGGTAAAGATGCCGAAGCAGCAGCCGCTAAGAAAACACGCCGCAGCCGTCGTAGCTCAGGTGGTAAGAAAGCTACTGAAACAACAACTGCAGCAACAGCCGCTGAAACAGCAGCGCCTGAAGCACCCGCTGCTGAAGAAGGCACTGAAGAAACAAGCGCTTAATATTCAAGCAATACTTTTACAAATGGCTCCCGGTTTTCCGGGAGCTTTTTTTGTGCCCTATAGAGGCGTCTGTGTCCGGAGCATAATGTCGCTACAGAAGGATATCGATCCTATCGCAATGCCGGTATAGGAGCTGTAACATTTTTATCCGATGCTACGGCCGGAACATCGTGGGTCATCAGCCCGGTGGGAACAGCTACGATCAGCACCTCCGGCCGCGTGTATGGAGTTTCCCCAGGTACTGCAACTGTTACTTATACCGGTACAAACACTTGTAAGATCACAGCAATAGCAACGGTAAATACAGCGGTTGCAGTGGCTGCTATAACAGGACCCAATAACGTTAGTCATAACGCTACGATCGCTTTAACTGTCGCTACGCCAGGTGGCGTGTGGAGCAGCAGTAACAGCGCGCTTGGAAGCGTGGATGGCATAGGTAACGTCACCGGTGCAGGTACGTCAGGTACCGTAACGATCTCTTACAGGTTGTCATACGCCGGGGGAGGCTGCAGTGCATTTGCGACAAAGGCGATCGTCGTTCACACACCGGCTCCGCATAGCCATACGATAACAACATCTGTTGGTACGACCGTGGAATTGGCTGATGAGGTTGCAGGCGGTGAATGGGCCTGCCGTGATGAGAACGTCGCTACGGTGGACGGAAGCGGCACAGTGACCGCAATTGCTGAAGGCAGCGTAAACATTACGAACACGGTGACCGGGACCGAAGGCACAATTGTAACTATTACAATGGTACAGATATGTGCCGCAGCTATTAAAGTCAGTATAGTGCCTAATCCGAATAAGGGAACCTTTATAGTAAGAGGGTCACTAGGAACTAAGGAGGATGCAATGGTAAGTATTGAGATCTCCGATATGCTGGGCCAGGTAGTTTATAAAAACAGCACTATCGCTGCCGGCGGGATGATCAGTGAGCATGTTTTGCTTAATAGTAATTTTGCAAATGGAATTTACCTATTGAATGTGCGGAGTAAACAGGGAGATAAGGTATTGCATTTTGTAATTGAAAATTAGGAATTAGGATCCGTTGAATGGGTTTGCAGGGCTGGTGATATCATCGGCCCTGCTTTTGTGTGCCCGGGTACATCCTGATCCGACCGTTTCGCCCGCGAAAATATTCAATTCGCCACTTTGTTAATCGATTGTTATGCGTCTGCCCATACAAACGCTCATTTTACCCCATAGTTAATAAAGTTGGTACAATAACTGTTGTATGTATTTAGTACTTCGATTGTCCATTTTTTGTTAATAGCTTAAATATGTATATTATGAGTGTATCTAGACTAGTAGTTTTCATTTTTATATACATGTGTCAGTGCGGTATCGGTTTTTCACAAACGTCCTCCCGGATCGCAATATCGTCCATATCATCAAGCATAAGCACCGGGCAGGATTACACTCCGTGGCTGAATGATGATCTTACCTCACTGGTAGGAGATGTGTGGACCGCCTCCAATATGCAGTATGTTGACGTAAAGCTGAAGCTATCTTCAGCAACCAACGTCACGAAATTATCGCTGTATGATTATAACGGCGTCTTTACGTCAACTCCAGTAACGATCTATGCGGTCAGCGGTAGTGTAAAAACGCTTATTGCCACCTTTACGGGACCTAGCTACATGGTGTGGCAGGATTATGTTTTATCGACCCAGGTAATGGCCGATACTATAATTATCCACAAGTATGCGAACTGCATTCCTGCGAAGATCAGGATATATGGCACTCCGGCTGGTTTATCCACGCCGATAACCGGCAATACGCCAATATGCATAGGGATGAATACAGCACTGAGTAATGCAACGCCGGGTGGTAACTGGGCAAGTGGCAGTACTGCCGTTGCAACCATCAATACAGCTACAGGGGTGGCTACTGCTGTTGCTGCGGGTACAGTCACAATATCTTACACAGCATCCGGACTGCTGGCAACAACGATTTTAACAGTTAGCCCCGCCCCTAATGCCGGTAGCATCAATGGTTCGGCAACCGCATATGTTGGTGCAACTACAACGCTCACCGATGCCGTAAGCGGAGGTGTATGGAGCAGCAGTGCGACTGGCATAGCAACGGTTTCTTCAACCGGTACTGTGACCGGCATAGCAGTGGGTAATGCCACGATAAGCTATAAGATCACGAATAGCTGCGGCATAGCAACGGCTACCAAAACGGTATCGGTAAGTGCGGCAACTGTTGGTACGATCAGTGGTACGGCCACTGTATGTACGGGCGCAACTACGGTGCTTTCTAATAGTATCACGGGTGGTACATGGAGTAGCCTGGCTACTACTGTCGCTACAGTAAGCGCTGCCGGAACAGTGACGGGCGTTGCCGCAGGAACGGCGACAATAAAATATACCATTGGTACTGCATCAACTACCCGTGTGGTGACCGTGAATGCGCAGCCTTCGGCAGGTACAGTTACAGGTACCGCAACTGTATTGGTTGGCGCCACAACCACGCTTACTAATGCAACCACCGGTGGAGCCTGGAGCAGCAGTGCAACCGGAAAGGCGACAGTGTCTGCTACCGGCATAGTAACCGGGGTAGCGGCTGGTAATGCCACCATCAGCTACAAGGTTACAAATACCTGCGGCACAGCAACGGCTACAAGATCCATTACAGTCAGCGCAGCCTCGGTGGGCGCAATTGCCGGCACCGCAACGGTGTGTGCCGGAGCAACAACTACATTTTCTGCTGCTACAACAGGCGGCGCCTGGAGCAGTTTGGCTACCTCAATTGCTACTGTTAACGCCTCTGGCATTGTAACCGGTGTTTCTGCTGGTACAGCCACAATCAAATACACAGTTGGCACAGCATCTGCCACCCGTGTGGTAACCGTAAGCGCACTGCCGGTGTCCGGAACGATACTGGGAACTGCAACGGTAACTGCCGGTGCAGCGACGTCACTCAGTAATGCGATACAGGGGGGTGTCTGGAGCAGTTCCGCGACAACAATAGCAACAGTGGCCAGCTCCGGGATAGTTACCGGAATAGCGGCAGGCGCGGCAACAATTAGCTATAAGGTTACTAATGGCTGCGGCACGGCTACTGCCGTTAAGGTAGTAACTGTGAATGCAGTAACTGCCGGTGCCATACTCGGTTCAGCAACCGCATGTACGGGTACTTCCACCACGCTCTCCAATGCTACTACCGGCGGCACCTGGAGCAGCCTCGCTGCCAGCGTTGCAACTGTGAATGCCAGCGGTGTGGTAACAGGGGTATCTGCAGGAACAGCGACAATAAAATATACGGTCAGCACGGCATCAACTACCCGTGTCGTCACCGTGAATGCTGCACCTGTGACCGGTTCTGTAATGGGTACTGCTACCGTTACAGCAGGTTCAACGGTGACACTCAGTGATGCGATACAAGGCGGCGTGTGGAGCAGCTCTATCCCCGGGGTTGCATCTGTGAACATTAATGGCGTGGTGACCGGGTTAGCAGCAGGAGCTGCAACAATTAGCTATTCCATAACAGGCAGCGGGTGTACTGCTGCCGCCACTAAGATAATAACTGTAGTTGCTGCACCCGGCACTTTAGTACACGGCAAAATCCCGATAGATGCGGGCCGGTGGTACCAGTTGAATAATACCAGCAACGGCCTTGAGGGACTTTTTGACGGGGATCTTTATACGGAGGTGCTTACAGGCTGGGGGAAAATACTTTCTACATACGATGCGTACTATCCTGTATTGCCCGGCGAGCAGATCAATATAGACAGCGTAAGGTTCTTTGACAATACGGGCAGTACTTTGCTTCCATTTAACCTGTACTATATCGATGCTAACTGGAACAAGGTGCTGATCGCAACTTATACTGCCGGCCACTACAATATGTGGGTGGGGCCAAACACAAATACACCCACGAACTATGCACTGGCTACACCTGCAAATAATATCAGGTACCTGCTTATCAGTTGCACCAGTGATTATCCAAATGAAATGGAATTATATGGGTCGTATGTTGCGCCCACTGTATTGCCCGCCGCTGCTACGAAGACGATCAAGCTGAAACAGGAAACCGGCGTTAACGGCTTTGAGTGGGATTTTGAGAACCCTGCTGCCCCTGATGTAATTGACGAGACAAGGATGGCTACGATAAAAAGCTTTGGCGCAGTGCGGCATTATCTCGACTGGGAGAAGCTGGAGCCAACGCAGGGCGGTTATACCTTTAACCCGTCTCACAGCGGCGGATGGAACTTTGACGCTATATATGCACGGTGCAAGGCGGAGGGTATTGAGGTATTGGCCGATATTAAAACGCTGCCTCCATGGATGCTGACCTCTTATACCAGCGACGCTGACGCAGAAAATGTTCCCGTGATGATGGGCGCTGATTTTTCTGATCCTGCATCGTATATCCTGCAGGCTAAGGTTGCGTTTCAGTTTGCTGCCAGGTATGGAGACAACGCAGGTGTCAGCTCTTCTTTGTTGTCGGTAAATACATCTACCAGGTGGACAGGTGATCCTGCAAATACGGTAAAGAAGGGGCTTGGCCTGATCAAGTACATAGAATGTGACAACGAGCGGGACAAGTGGTGGAAAGGCCGTAAGGCTTACCAGACCGGGCGCGAATATGCCGCAAATATGTCGGCATTCTATGACGGGCATAAAAATACTATGGGTCCCGGTGTGGGTGTGAAAAATGCCGATCCTTCCATGCAGGTGGTGATGGGAGGGGTGGCCAGCCCTGTCCCCGACTATTTTGTGGGTATGGTGGACTGGTGCAGGGAATTCAGGGGATATAATGCAGACGGATCGGTAAACCTGTGCTGGGACGTGATCAATTATCACGTGTACCCCGATAATGCAAACTCTATGCAGGGTGGTGGCTCACGCGGGGCTGCACCTGAGGTTGCGCATATGGATACCATCGCGAGCAAATTTATAAAGGCTGCACATACGTTTGCAAAAGACATGCCGGTGTGGGTTACCGAGACCGGTTATGATCTTAACCAGGGCAGCGTGCTGAAAGCTATCCCGATAGGCAGTAAAACAGCAGCACAGACACAGGCAGACTGGGTTTTGAGAAACTCCCTGCTGTATGCCCGGATGGGTGTGGAGCGCACGTTCTTCTACATGATCGATGACCAGGACACCAGCAGTACCATACAGTTCAGCTCTTCCGGTTTTATCGTTAACAACGCTACCCGCAAACCCGCTGCCGACTATTTGTACCAGGCCAACAAGCTTATGGGAGATTATGTATATGTGGAAACCATCAGCACCGATCCGCTCATTGACCGGTATCAGTTGGGTGCTAATTCTGCCTATGTGCTGGTAAAGCCCAGCGAAAACGGATCAACGGTTCCCTACACCATGCACTTCAGCACACAGGGCGCTGTAAAGATCTACAATCCCACCATTGGTAAGGACACAATGAACCTCACTATTGCCACACCAAATTCGTCAAATGCGCTTACCGTTACGGTTACAGAAACTCCGATGTTCATTATGCCTCCTTCAGGTACTACCGGAGCTCGTATGTCCGGACACGCAGCAGCAGTTGACCCTTCGCCTTTGGCGCCACATTCTTCGATAGCTATATTCCCGAATCCCTCAACCGGCAGCTTTAGTTTAAGTATTGATAATGAAGCCGAGGGCGAAGTGAACATAACTGTTTATTCGGAGACCGGCCGCACTTGCCAGTCCCATTCTTTTGTAAAGGTTGCTGGCATTACTAAAGAAAACATCGATCTGCGTGATTTACCGGGTGGATTATACCTGGTAGAAATAGTTCAGGGCAGCGAAAGGGTGGTGAAAAAAGTGATCAAGGTAAACAACTGAGTGTGCCGTTGCAGCGCGTTCAATAAAAGCTTTCATGTATTTTTTGCTTTTGATAAAAATCGTTATATTTGGTATAATTAAAAGCCACTGTTTATGAGCAAGATATACAACATCCTGGCCGTCCTCGCAGTAGTGCTTGCAAGCGCCAATGCCGATGCGCAAGCCTTCAGAAAAGGTTCTTTGGTGTTTACCTTCTCAGAGGGCGCCACATGGACCAACTACCGGACCACAACAACAGAAGGAGATAAAAACGTGTATAAGAACGTGACGGCCCAGGGCAATAGGGTGCCGCTGGCGCTGGAGTATGGGGTTTCAGACCGCTGGGGCGTAGATCTTATGATCGCTTCTGACATTTATAGCATAGACCCGGACCGTATGTATAACTATGTATGGGCTCCCAGCCGCATCAATACCGTAATGGGCGAAATATCGACGAACATGAATTATCACTGCGTTGTAACAAAACGGTTTGATCTGGCGCCCTTTGGCGGCGTTGGCCTTGCGGGTGTCAACTTCACGGTAAGAGACGATGGAAAAGAATATGATTACAAATGCGGCGGCACTATAGTGCGCGCGGGTGTAAAAGCTAAATACTATATGTTCAAGCGTGTTGGCGTTATGGGCATGGTGAGTTTCTTTTCTGCACATTGCATCACTACAGGCGAACAGCCGGGTTATACAGGCGAAAAGCACCCTAATGCCACCACCATTACCGGGGGCGCCGCAGAGATCGGCATGTGCTATAGGATATTAAAGTAGCTAAAGGACATCGCCGGGAGTGTCCGGTTCTACAATAACTGTAACGTTCGCCTTCTTGCCGGGAAGGAGAGGAAATATAGTCAGGAGCGTCATTGAGCGGGTCTTAGTCTGTTTCAGGCATTCTGTGTTTCTGCTAGATTTTCAGTCACAGTCCAGGAGGATAACTAACCTGTATATTTAAAGAAAAATTTGATCTGCGCGAGCCCCCCTCTCAGGCCTGGGAACTTTTCATCCTAAAAATCTTAGTCTGACAAATTTATTCTGTTATTTTTGTATCGTACCTGGTACTCTTTATGAATTTTATCAAATTCAATTTAACGCTGACAGGCTTCTTGCTGGTGCTCCTGTATTTTCAGATGCCGTTCTACAATGAGTGGCTGTATGGCAAGGTGATCAATGTCAACAACAATATGTTCTTCCAGATGGAACATATGGATACTACTTACAGAAAGGCGTATCGTTTTGGCGGTTCTTATCTTGCCTACCAGGATATGAAGAGCAAGCTGGAGAAATTCGGGAGTGTGACGCTGCTGCTGCCTCCCAACGATTACCTCAAAGCCCTGGGCATGAACGATATAAGCATGTGTGAGCCGGCTGAGTTCTACTATTTCACTGGCATTAATTCGGTATGGGCAAACAGCCCTGATGTTGGCAGGGCCAACTGGGCAGTTGTGGCGCTGAAGGGCAAAGGCTTATCGCTGAAAAAGATCCGGTCGAGGGGCGATCTGGACACAATGATAAACATGTATAAACCATTTATTAAGTAGATGAATTTTCCCGGACTCATTTTCATGATCCTTGCTCACTTCCTTGCCGGGAGGGGAGTATTGCAATTAATAAAGGTGCAACTGACAGCGCTGCAAACCGCTTGCCTGTCGATAGTAGTCGGTGTGCCGCTGATATCGCTGGCGCCGTGTTTTGTTCAGTTGCTGCATATACCCATTACGTTCAATTCAATATTTGCGTCAGTAGCAATTTTAGCGCTTATCTGTGCTATACCGCTGGCCATAAACTTTAAACGCCCGGCGTTTGGTAAACTGGTGCTGCCGGGAATATATGAATTACCGTTCCTGCTTGCCTGCCTGGGGCTTGTGATATTGAGCGTATGGCGATGCTACTACTATCCGCCCACTGCCCGCGATATGCTGGCCGGCCCTGAACTGCTGGCAGAGTTTGCTGTGCGCGAAAAGACCATGATCAGCTCGGTGTTCACGGTAGATCTGCACACCACAAACAACTATTTTAAGTCTCCTTATATCACTTCCCTGCAGATCATTTACAAGCTGCTGGTTAGCCATCCATTCGGACAGACGTGGATGAGTGTGTTGTTCATTCCGTTCATGATATTTATATACACCATGTTGCGCGAGCGGGTTCACCCGTTCCTGGCAAGCATGCTGCTGTTCGTGTTCATGACCATCCCCGATCTGTTCGCATACTCTTTTGTGATGCTGTATGACTACAGCAATATGGTATTCTTCTTTTCCGGGTTCTATTTCCTCGTTCAGCATCTGTTGAATAAGCGCATCAGCGACTTTGCCTTTTCCGTATTCTTATTTGGCCTGGCCACCTACATACGTGTTGAGACAGTAGTGCTGATCGGTATGCTCTCGTTGATGCCGCTGTATGTATTTTATAAGGAGAAGATGCCGGTCAAGACGATCGTTATACGCTGGGGTATACTCATGGCCGTACCGGTGGCGTGCTATTTTATATGCATCGATCTGTTTGTGAAACATTTTGTGCCGCTGCCATTCAACGCCAGCAGTGATCTCAATAAGAACCTTGGGGACCTGTCTTACCTCTTCAACAGATTTCACGAGATGCACGAAAAACTGTTTTTCGGTGATACCGGCAGGGTAGTTTATGGCTACTTCATGCGGTTTTTTATCGGGTTGCTTTTTATCGATCTCATAGTGCTGCTCACCAACATGAAGAAATGGGCTTTTACGCGCGAGGCCCGGTTTGCGCTGTATGGGATATTGGTTATTTATGTCGGGTTGCCATTCCTGGGTTATTTACTGCCGTTGTTTGATATCATGAATACCACCAAGCGTGGCCTGTTCAAGTTGCTGCCTATCATGCTGCTGTATATGGCCAATAGCGGCTTCCTGCGTATGATATCCAATTGGCTGAAAGGGCTGGAGGAAAAGAAATTATCACCACAGGTGAAAGCAGTTCCCGTTACCAGGCAAGCTCCAAAGCCGGCCGCACCGCAGGCAGGTCCGAAAACCAAAGGGAAACGGTAGGATCTCGCGGAAAGGGGATGTCTAAGCTGTTTTCCCGGGATATACGTATTGCAGCATTTCTTCAATATACTTACGCTCATTATTAAGGCGGGGCACTTTATTCTGCCCACCTAATTTTCCCTTGTCTTTCAGCCACCGTTTAAAACCGTCTTTAGGCATCTGGTGAACAATAGGCATGCGCAGGGCCATATCTTTATGGCGCTTGGCCTCATAGTCGGAGTTGATAGCCTGTAATGACTTGTCAAGGAGGAAGGTGAAACGCTCCAAAGATACGGGCAGGTATTCGAACTCTATTATCCATTCATGTGCCCCGGTCTCTTCGCCGGTCATATATACAGGCGCAGCCGAATAGTCTACAACTGTGGCCCCGGTCTCGGTGCAGGCAATGGCAATGGCATTATCTGCATTGTCTACGATCACTTCCTCGCCAAATGCGTTGATGAAATGTTTGAGCCTGCCAGTGACTTTGATGCGGAAAGGATCCAATGAAGTGAACTGTATAGTGTCTCCCACTACGTAACGCCACAGTCCGCCATTGGTGCTGATGACGATCGCATAGTTCTTGTAAAGTTCTACTTCTTTGAGCGTGATGGTCCGTGGGTTTTCTTTGCCGTATTCGTCCATCGGCATGAACTCATAGAAGATACCATGGTTGAGGAAGAGCAGCATGCCTTCCTCATCCTCGCGGTCCTGCGCTGCAAAGAAGCCTTCGGAAGCATTATAGGTCTCGCGGTAATACATGTTGGGCGAGGGTATGAACTGCTCAAACTGGCGGCGATAAGGGGTGAAGTTAACCCCACCATGAATGTAGAGCTCCAGGTTGGGCCATATATCCAGCAGGTTGTTGGTGCCTGTTATCTCGAAGATCCTTTTGAGGAGCACGATGGTCCAGGTCGGAACGCCTGCTATATAGGTCACATTCTCCTTTATGGTGCTGTGTGCCATGCGCTCTATCTTCTCTTCCCACTCCGTCATAAGTGCGATAGAGAGTTCCGGCAGCCGGAACAGTTGCCCGGCAAGCGGCATATTCTGTAACACCACCGCTGAGATATCTCCAAAGAATGATGCAGCATTCATCTGGTTGACCTGGTGGCTGCCGCCAAGGATCAGGCACTTGCCCGAAGTAAGGTTGGATGCAGAGTTTTGACGAAGATAGAGCGCCAGTACATCGCGCCCGCCCCTGAAGTGCGTATCATCGAGTGATTCTTTACTCACCGGGATGAACTTGCTTTTATCGCTCGTTGTGCCGCTGGATTTGGCAAACCAGGTTATCGGCGATGGCCATAGTATATTCTGGCTGCCTTCGAATATCCGTTGTATGTAGGGCTTTAGTGTTTCATAGTCATTGATAGGTACATTTTTCTGAAAATCAGAAATACTGTCGATATGCTCAAAGTTGTACTTTTTGCCGTATTCTGTGAACTGCGCAGAGCCAATGAGGTGATTGAATACCTGTTGTTGCGTATCTATAGGGTTGTGCATGAAGTTATCTATCGCGCTCTGCCGCAATTTGATAAAACCTTTGAATGCTGGACTCATTATTCCCATAACACCAAATCTGTAACCCCAAACCCCTCCCGCTGAAATAGCGGGACTTTGTGCCGGGGATTCCTCTTATTGTTGCATAAGCGGAGAGGCAATTAATAATTCTTCTTAAAGCTCTCCGCTGCCGCCGATGTTGACCGGTGGCAGGATCGGAGCAATATTTTTCCGTTTCAGCTCGAAGTTCTGGCCAAGATACACTTTTCTTACCTGTGGGTCGGCAGCCAGTTCTTCGGCGCTTCCGGCTTTCAGTATCTTTCCTTCAAAAAGCAGGTAGGCGCGGTCTGTGATAGAAAGCGTCTCCTGCACATTATGGTCGGTGATAAGTATACCGATGTTTTTAAATTTCAGTGCGGCTACTATGGCTTGTATGTCCTCTACAGCTATGGGGTCTATACCAGCAAAAGGCTCATCCAGCAGGATGAATTTGGGATCGACGGCAAGCGCTCTCGCAATCTCGGTACGCCTCCGTTCACCACCGCTCAATACGTCTCCATTGCTCTTGCGCACGTGTGTGAGGTGGAACTCTTCCAGCAGTTCTTCCAGCTTTCTATGTTGCTCAGCGCGCGTAAGCTTTGTCATCTCCAGCACTGCAGAAATGTTATCCTCCACCGATAGCTTACGGAATATGGATGCTTCCTGTGGCAGGTAGCCAATGCCCATCTGGGCACGTTTGTACATTGGGAGCTTCGTAATATTCTCACCTTCAAGAAATACATCTCCCTTGTCCGGTTTCACCAGCCCAACAACCATGTAAAACGAAGTGGTTTTACCAGCACCGTTTGGTCCCAGGAGGCCGACGATCTCGCCCTGGTTCACCTCGAACGATACATCGTTCACAACGGTGCGCTTACCATATTGTTTTACAAGTCCTTGTGTGTTTATTTTCAACTTTCGCCTTTTGGGCAAAAATAATGAATAGAGCGGAGTTTTTCGGTCAGGCGGTTTCCTGTTTCCAGGTTACAGTTCATCGTAGATGGGTACTTTAACCTTTCTGCAACAGAGCCGGCACCCGGATCAACGGATCACAACCTTTTCTATGGTTGTCTGATCTTCGCGGATTATTGTAACATTATACAGTCCTTTAGCCCAACCGGTGGTGTTGATTTTGAGCAGATCATCAAATGCGCCACTGTATATACCACGACCAAAAATGTCTGTTACTTTAACAGAGGCCGGACCCTGCATATGCGTTTTTTCTACGCGGATATTAAGCTCTGAGCTTGCAGGGTTGGGATAGATATTCACGCCATTGGTGGTGTGAATGATATTTTTGACTCCTTCGGCAACCGGACCAACCACGAATTGGCCCATCATGCCATCATCTTCATGCATAAGGATGTGGCAATGGTACATATACGGCGTGGTGGTGTCTGCGAAATCAGTGAACTGCGCGATGAAGCGGACGGTTTCATTGGGCTGTATCAGTAACACGTCCTTCCGTCCTCTTTCAGTAGGGCCGGGCGCCACTCCGTTTCTGTCGAGAATATAGAAGTGCACATCGTGAAGATGAAACGGATGGGCAACCATGGTGCTGTCGAGCAGCGTCCACACTTCAATATTATTGAGCGGTATCCGGTAGTCGATCCTGTCCATGTCAAACAGGTTGTGGTTGAAGTAAAAAGGACCGTCCATCACCATCATACTATCTGCGGTCATGTGTATGGTTCTGGTGGCATTGGCCATACTTTCCAGCAAGGGAGTGTCGGCGATCAAAGCGGTTGGTATTGTAGTCACAGGCGCTGCCGTCTGAGGGCCAACATTTATCCGGAGGATATTAAAGTCGATCCCGTTCAAAGGGCTGTTCATCGGCGGGCTCCACGGAGGCATAGGCATTGTCGGACCACCCTGAACACCCATAGGAAGCTCAGAGGCATAGCTCATTAAGTAGGTCGTATCGCCGTCCATGCCGGTAAGATCAATGAGCACCTCTGCCCGCTCGCCCGGTGACAGCCTGATGCGGGTAGTGGTGACCGGCGCAGGGAGCAAGCCGGCATCATTTCCTATTACACTGAAAGGCTTATTCGCGCTAAACCCGAAATTAAAAGTTCGTTCTCCGGATGCATTGAGCAACCTCATCCGAACGATCTGAGCGGGCATGCTGACATAGGGACTATCTGTGCCATTTACCAGCACAATACTATCCACCATCCCTTTTGGCATAAATTGGTTCTGGCTGTCCAGTTCTGCAGACTGTACAATGATGGGAAAATCATCCACACCATAGCGACGCGGCAGCGCCAGTGTATCTTCATCATTGTCGCGCACAATAATAAGGCCCGCATCTCCTTTGATCGCCTGTTCAGCGGTTTTTGCCATCATGTGCGGGTGATACCAATAAGTTGCGGCATTATTCCGTACCACAAACTGCGGGTTCCACATCATGCCATCCATGATCATGCTCATAGGGCCGCCGTCATTTGCCGGCGCTACGTGGAGGCCATGCCAATGCATAGTGGTTGTATCGCCCATCTGGTTGTTCACAGTAATACTTACACTGTCTCCTTTACGTAAAATAAGTGTTGGTCCCAGGTATTTATGGCTGTTGATACCCAGTGTATGTGTAATAGCGCCAGGGAAGAATTGTACGCTGTCTGGATGCACGGTGAGGTCGAATGTGGTGCCGGAAAGGGTATCCGGGATGTACAGCAGATTTTGGGCGTTGGCCTGCGCCGCAAAACAAACAAAAGCAATGGCAAGTATGCGCTTCATCATTCACATATTAAAAAAGGCGGGTAAAATACCCGCCTTTTAAGTTTTATTATTCAACGATCAATTTCTGAACCTCGGTATTGTTACCATCAATTATTCTGACGATATACATTCCTTTAGGGAAACCTGATACATCGATCGGGAGCTTATTTTTTCCGGCAACAACGGCTGGAGTCAAGGTAGCTACGTTTCTTCCGCTCATGTCATTAATAGATACCTTGATGCTGGTACCTGTTGCGCTGTTGTAGGTAAGGGTTGTAGCGGCCCTGGCCGGGTTTGGATAAACAGAGATAGCTGACTGGTTAGTCATTTCATTTACACCGGCAGTAACTGCTCCTGTGAACGCAAGATCATCCACATATAGGTAGCTGCCTGCAACAGGAGAGGCTCCGCTCGATGATAACAAAACCAGGCCGCTATCAGGAAAAGCGCCGTTCTGGTAGGTAAGCGGGATAGAAAATGTAGCCCAGCTCATTACCATTCCGGGTAAAGAGTAATCTGTGAAAGAAATAGTGTCGCGGGAGCTTGTGGTAGTGTTCCACTTGGTCAGCATTACTACAATATGGCCCTGGTCGGCTCCTGAAGCCATATACTGCCATGAGCCGGTAAGGTTTGCCGGCCTTAAAGAGTAAGCGAAACCCGACGATGGAGTCATCGTAGCAAAATCTATTTTTCCGCTTACAGCTAAGCCGGGAGCCACGTATGTAAGTACTGTTGAAGATACGAGCTTAACATAAGAAGCGCCTACTGCTCCGGGCGTACCCTGGCTGCATGGATAAACGGAGAAAGAACTGGTAATAGAATCCGGGCTATCCCAACCAACAAGGCGGTTGTAACTTCCGGTAGCATCCCAGGTCTCGAAACCTGGATTAGGGATCTGGGCAAAAGCAGAGCTGCTGATCACAGTAGCACAAAGAATGGTAAATAGTTTTTTCATTTTTTTTGTTTTAGGTTATTTTAAGATTGTTGAGGTTCAAAAAGTTATATGGGGTATTTTAAAGGTGCAAATGTAGTAATTATTTATTTTAATTGTCAATGCAGCAAATTCATAGCGGACAAAATCATGTAAATCGCAACCGTTGACCTGATTTCCGACATGAGGCTGGCCTCTCTACTGCAAAATTTTGGTATTCATAAAATTCTTTGTTTAAAATATTTGCAAAATATTTAAACAAAATTGACTTACTTTTGATAAAAAAAACCACGGTGCAGATTGTTTGCGCTCTGAAATCAATGAACCGGCAAGGCCTGAAGAGCAAAGCCTGGAGTTAAGAATAACCGAATTTATATTAAATAGACAGAAGATGTTTAAGATGGCTACTGATGATAGATCCCTGAATTACAAGGTTGAAGGTGAAGGTGGTGATGACCATGAATATACGGGTTGCGAAACACCGATGAGGCCCGATGCTTTTGAAATGTCAGAAAATGAGAAGACAGATAAAATTGAATATCATTTTCGTGAAATAATGAAGACACTGGGTCTGGACGTAGCCAATAAGAGTTTGATGAACACGCCGCGGCGGGTGGCCAGAATGTACGTGCACGAAGTATTCTCCGGTCTTAGTCCGGCTAACAAACCAAGGATCACTTTGTTTGCAAATGAATTCAAATACAAGCAGATGCTTGTGGAAAAGGATATTACGTTTTTCAGCTATTGCGAACATCATTTTGTGCCGATCTATGGTAAGGCGCACGTTGCATATATTTCTTCAGGGAAAGTGATCGGCTTATCAAAGCTGAACAGGATAGTTCAGTACTATGCAAAGCGGCCGCAGGTACAGGAGCGCCTTACTGAACAGATAGCGCAGGAGCTGCAAAATGTGCTTCAAACGGAAGATGTTGCGATCCTGATCGACGCAAAGCATATGTGTGTATCATCGAGAGGTATTAAGGATGTTAACTCATCGACCGTTACATCGTTTTATGGCGGTAAATTTTTAACAGAGGGTGTGAGGAATGAATTTATGGATTATTTGAGCCTGTAAATAGTTTATTGAATGGAAACATATCAAATCAAGCAACTGGAACGTATGACCGGCATAAAAGCCCATACGATCCGCATCTGGGAAAAAAGGTATAAACTGATACATCCCGATCGAACCGTTACGAATCGCAGAAGCTACAGCGAGAGCCAGGTGAGGAAACTCTTGAATGTAAATACGCTGCTGGCACATGGTGTTAAGATATCGAAGATCGCTATGCTGAGCGAAGATGAGCTGAATATGGAAGTGCAGCAAACGGAACAAAACGGTGCGGCGGATAATGCGAGCGCGGGATATATAAACGAGTTGATTCGTGCAATGCTGGATTTTAATGAATCTGCGTTCGAAAAGATCTTTTCTGCCGCTACAACACGGTTTGGCTTCCGCAATGCTACGATCAATGTTTTTTATCCTTTTCTATACAAGGTGGGAATATTGTGGAACGTGAATAAGGCCGCGCCGATACAGGAGCATTTTGCATCCAGCATCATTAAAAGAAAGCTGATGGCTGCGATAGACGGGCTGGTCCCCGCCACGAATAGTACAAAAAAATTCCTGCTTTTTTTGCCACCTGATGAGTGGCATGAAGTAGGATTGCTTTTCGCCGATTATATAATACGGTCGAGCGGTTATGAGACCATCTACCTGGGGCAAAGTGTGCCAATAGAAAATATAGGAAAAGTGGTGCCTGCAGTTTCCCCTACACATTTAGTTGTGTTCTACATAAATAATCGCCCAAAGGGTGAAGTGGCAAAGCAGATCAAATCACTTTCAAAAATCTGTGAACCGTCGCTGCTGCTAGTTGCGGGCAATAAGGAATTGCTATTCGAGAATGAAGTGAAGATAAAAAATGTGAAGTACCTGGCGGGCGTTGATAGTCTGACTGCGTACCTGTAGTCTCCGCCAGTTAATAAAAATAAGAAATTGAAAAAAATCGCAGTGATCGGAAGCGGATTCTCAGGATTATCCGCCGCGTGTTTTATGGCAAAATATGGGCAGGACGTTACTGTATTTGAGAAAAACAGTAGTATCGGTGGACGGGCGCGCGAATTCAGCGCAGATGGTTTTACCTATGATATGGGGCCAAGCTGGTATTGGATGCCTGACATAATGGAGAACTTCTTTGCTCAGTTCGGCATG
>CANJQU010000039.1 GCA_947476485.1 Chitinophagaceae bacterium | reverse complement strand
CACGATCAAACTGCACGACAATGCCAATAAGACCTGGGATGAAAAGAAAGTGACGCTCGGTATTGATCCCCACCAGGTGCCCGGGTATTAATTATTATATTTGGGCTGTATCTTATGAAAAAAATCATCGTCATTGCATTGATTACTCTTTGTTCTTCCTCTTGCAGAAACGCCTGGAATGAGACCGATGACGCTTCGTTTCGTCATGCATGTATAGATGAGGCAAAAACATGGGCCGGCTCACCTGAAAGAGCCGAAGCTTACTGCAACTGTATTATCCCGAAAATAAAGGAGAAGTACCCGGATGAAAATGAGGCAATGCAACAAATAAACCAGCTCATCTCAGATAAAGATCTGCAGGCATGCCGGGATTCTTTGAAATGAAACCAGAACAGCTGTTTAGAAAAATAGGATCTCAAAATGAAAGGAATTGTAAGACACAACGGATATCAAGCAGCGACATATTTCGGTGAAGAAGACCAGGTATTTTATGGAAAAATACTTGAAATAAGTGACCTGGTTACTTTTGAAGGTAACTCCGTTGCCGAAGTAAACAACGCATTTATAGTGGCAATAAAAGACTACAAGGTCACTTGCAAAGAGTTAAATAAAATTCCCTCACCTAACATCTGATTGGAGCTAACATCACTTAAATATCTGGTAAACAAAAAGTGCACTCAAGTAAGCTATGCTGAACATGTATACAAACTGTATGACCGGGTATTTCCAACTGCGCGTTTCGCGCTTTACAATGGCGAGCGTGCTCATGCACTGCATGGCAAACACATAAAATATCAGCAACGACAACCCGGCAGCAAGTGTATAAACAGGCGACCCATCGTCACGTTTTGCCTCCTTCATTTTTTCGTGCAGCGTTTCTTTACCGGCTTCCATATCCCCTACGCTGTAGAGTGTTGCCATAGTACCTACAAACACTTCCCGGGCTGCAAAAGAAGTAATAAGCGCTATGCCTATCTTCCAGTCATAGCCCAGGGGGCGGATCAAGGGTTCGATACTGTGGCCCATGATACCAGCAAAGGAATGCTCCAGTTTAGCAGTCGCATGCTCGCGGTCAATTTCCTTCTGCTGATCCGGGTGCAGCCTGGCCAACGCCGTATATTTTTCCTCAACGGCCTTCATTTCGGCAGGTGGCCCAAAGGCAGCAAGCGCCCAAAGTACCAATGCAAGCACAATGATAACTTTACCCACGTCCCTGATGAAAATCTTTCCTTTCTCTATCATGGTCGTCCCCACATTCTTCCAGCGGGGTTGACGGTATACCGGTAATTCCATGAGGAAGAAGGTGCGCTCCTTGCTTGTTATCAGGAAGTTCATCACACGGGCTACAAGCAATGCCATGAAGAAACCGAGGAGATATAATCCCATCAATACAAGGCCCTGTAAATTGAACACTCCCAGAAAAGTATGCTCCGGCACTACCAGCGCAATAAGCATGGTATAAACCGGCAACCTTGCCGAGCAACTCATAAGCGGAGTGACCATGATAGTGATCAGCCGCTCCTTCCTGTTTTGAATCGTTCGGGCGGCCATGATAGCCGGCACTGCGCAAGCCATGCCGCTGATAAGCGGCATTACCGAACGCCCGTTAAGACCTGCGCTGCGCATGATACGATCAGTAAGAAAGCTGATACGCGCCATATAGCCGCTGTCTTCCAGTATAGTTATCAAACCAAACAGTATCATGATCTGCGGCACAAATATGGCTATACCACTGATGCCCGCCAGGAGACCGTTTACAAGCAGATCCTTAAATATCCCTGCAGGAAGGATAGCATTCAGCCCGTTTCCGGCATATACAAATCCCTGCTCCACCCAGTCCATAGGATAGCGCGCGAGCCAGAATATACTTTGAAATAAAAGAAACAAAACGCCCAGCAAGATGAGATTGCCATAGACCGGGTGAAGCAACACTTTATCCAGCCGGTCGCTTACCACCATTCTCTTCATGGGGCTATCGGTAGCAACACATCGCTGCATGATGGTGTCTATCTTCCGGTACCGGTGCATGATCTCTTCAGCCTGTATCTTCGACTTATGGAAGCCGGCTTCACCAAGCAGTGCGGCAATTCTTATGCGCTGTGCGGCGCTTATATATCTCAGCTCATTATAGTTGCACGCAACATGCAGCGCCCCATAGTTGCTGTTGAGCGAGGAGATCAACTTGACTTCCTGCAGCCACTCGCCGGTTATTGCAGGCAGATCAATAAAGTCCGGCAAGGAAGTCCGTTTGCTTTGCTGCTGATCAATTATTGCTTTTTTTAGCAGGCCAATACCACGGTTACGGCGGGGATTTACTGTTACTACCGGCACAGACATCATTGCAGAGAGTGCAGCCGTATCTATAGTAATTCCTTTTTGCCGCGCTATATCCATCATTGTCAGCGCGATCACCACAGGTATTTTCAGGTCAATGATCTGGGAACAAAAAAGTAAATTCCGCTTCAGGTTGGAAGCATCCGCGATCACAATTATGAGGTCTGGCCGGTCAATATTCTCCTGGTTCAGCAACACCTCATACGTCACCTGCTCATCAGCGCTCTTCGGATAAAGGCTGTATGTGCCGGGAAGATCGATGATGCTGGCAGTAAAGGCTTCTGATATCTTAGATACACCGGTCTTTTTGTCCACAGTAACACCGGGGAAATTCCCCACCTTCTGGTTAAGACCAGTGAGGGCATTAAAAAGGGAGCTTTTACCGCTGTTGGGGTTTCCCACCAGGGCTATGGTGTACTGACGACTCATTCAGGGCGCAAAGGTACTGAATACAGTTAGTTCTCTGTCTATAAGACGTTGAATAAAAAGAATTTCCCAAATATGTAAATGCCGGTTTTCAAGGGCATCGGATGCTATACAACTATTTGTTAAACTCCGCCTGCTGTATTGGATAATGCAGGTCGCATAGCTTAATTTTACTTCTTTCCTGAAACTTAATCTTTCTTTTGTGAGGTCATTCCGCCAATTCTCTTTTGCTGCACTGCTTATTGCTTTTGTATCGTGCTCGTTCATTTTCGTAAGTTGTAAGAACAAATGTGGCAGCACAACCTGCCAGAATGGTGGGACCTGCGATAACAACGCATGTATCTGCCCGGCAGGCTATTCCGGTAATTCCTGCCAGACAGGATGGTCGGATCCCGCGATCGGCACCTACACCTGCAGCAGATCGAACTGCTCGCCAACAGTTACCGGGGTAAATACCTGGCAGAGCGCGATTACCAAAAGTTCAACAGACGGGGGCTTTACTATCAACATTTCAAACTTCAACAACTCGAATACAACTGTTATTGCAACAATAGACAGCGCCATTGCAAACAGGAGCCAGCGAATATCAGTGAGCGCCACCAACGGCATAGGCGTTAATGCATCGGGATATCTTTCGATCACAAACTCCGTCACCACGATATCGCTGCATTATACCACTTATTCCGGCACAGGCGTAATAGGCTCAGAATGCGATATGGTATTGAGAAAACTGTAACACACCTGCTTATAACTGTTCAAGAAATTCCCTTATAGCTGCGTAGGCTAATTCCAGCTCATTGTTACCAATGCAATAAGGCGGCAGCAGGTATATAACATTCCCGATCGGGCGCAATATGATCTTTTTATCGATAAAGAACCGATACATAACATCACGCATACTGTGATGATATGATGGCGTATCTGTCTTGAATTCTATTGCAATGATCGTCCCGGTTTGCCGCACTTCCGCTATTGCCGGGTGCGTGTTTATCGTTTCAGCAAATGCTTTATGCGCATCGTAAATGCGCAGCCTGCTTTCTGTGCAGCCATCCTGCAATAAAAGATCAAGGCTGGCAAGTGCCGCAGCGCATATCGTGGGATTAGCTGTAAACGAATGACCGTGATACAACATTTTCGTACGGTCATCATCATAAAAAGCATCAAATATATCCTGCGAACATGCAGTAACACCCAGCGGCATAGCGCCACCTGTGAGGCCCTTGGAAAGACAGACAATGTCAGGTGATGTCTCGATACTATTGCATGCGAATAGTGGCCCCGTTCTACCGAAACCGGTCATCACTTCATCCGCTATTATTAGTGTGTCGTACTTTTTGCACAGGGCGAAATACGCCTCAAGTATTTCAGGGCCATACATACACATGCCGGCGGATCCCTGTACCAGTGGCTCGACAATAAATGCAGCGACATCATTCTGCTGTAAAAGCGCTTCCAACGCAGCTATGCTCGCAGCGCTGCTGCCAGCTGAAGGAAACGGGATGAATGCCACATCAAAAAGAAAATCGGTAAAAGCTTCGGTAAATATGCTTCTCCCGCTCACGGCCATTGCCCCAAAAGTGTCCCCGTGATAGGCATTTTGCAAGGCGATGAGCTTCTTCTTTTTTTTGCCTTTGTTGTTCCAGTACTGCAACGACATTTTAATGGCGACCTCTACAGCAGTGGAACCATTATCGGAATAAAATATTTTGGATGGCTTTCCGGGCAGTATATCAAGCAATCGTTCGGCTAATCTTACTGCCGGCTCGTGTGTGAATCCAGCGAATATACAATGCTCCAGCAACGCAGCCTGCTCACTCACCTTTTGAACGATGTAGGGATGTGAATGACCATGGAGGTTCACCCACCACGATGAAATAGCATCAAGATACCGGTTGCCATCCTCGTCTACCAGCCATACGCCCTCCCCCTTTACAATAGCTATCGCTTCCGGCCATGCCTTCATGGGGGTGTAGGGGTGCCATATTACTTCGCGGTCACGTTCTCTGATGGTTGGCATTTTTTTAGCTCAAAGGTTAAAAGTCAAAACTAGAAATTGAGTGTCTTATTTGTGATGCATATGCCATGACTGAGCTGCTATCCAGTCTTTCAAATTGCGGTATCCGGGCAATGACCGATACCCCAGCATACTGTGTAATAAAGATTTCAGAAGATTCATTTGGAGTGCCATTCATAACTATGCCCAACAAGCGGATGCCACGGCTTTTCAGTACTTCAATACTCATCAGCGTATGGTTGATACTGCCAAGGTAGTTCTGCGATACCAGGATAGCTGGCATTTTGTAGTGCGCAACGAAATCGGCCATGGTAGTATTTGCAGACATAGGAGATAATATCCCTCCAGCCGTTTCTACAAGTAAAGTCTTATCCGTTTTCGGCCAGGCAAATTTTGTATAGTCAACTGCTACATTGTCGATCGCTGCTGCTGCATGTGGCGACAATGGCTGCGAAAGAACAATTGCTTCAGGGTGTACACGTGTGGCTCCATTGGTAAGTAACTGCCTTAATATGTCGGCATCCTTTTCCTCTGTGCCAGCCTGCACAGGTTTCCAGTAATCCGCGCCCAAAGCTTCAGCAAGCACAGCCGATGCAATTGTCTTGCCTATGCCTGTGTGAATGCCGAGTATTGCTATGGATCTGTTCTGAGTCAAGGGGAATTTTGTTATTAAAATTTCAGTATATTTTCCCATTCCGCCTTTGTAGGAAGCATACCTTTCAGGTTCCTGGGCAATTGTTTTGATATTTTATATTCCGCTACACCGATGGGTTTGGATGCAACTTTTAATGCGTATTCAACTTCTAAA
This sequence comes from Chitinophagaceae bacterium, assembly GCA_947476485.1. Classification (GTDB taxonomy): domain Bacteria; phylum Bacteroidota; class Bacteroidia; order Chitinophagales; family Chitinophagaceae; genus Nemorincola. The sequence goes on along the minus strand of CANJQU010000039.1, from coordinate 28,453 downwards.
TGATCTTTATCCGGAACTAGTAAAATACCAATACTTGGATTGTCGTCCGGTTGCTTTAACTGGTCATCAACAAGTTGTAAATAATAGTCCAGCTTCCCAACGAATTCCGGTTCAAACTCTACTGTTTTCAATTCAATAGCTACTATGCACTTTAATATGCGATGATAAAAAAGCAGATCAATAAAATATTCCTTTTTGCCAAGAGTAAGCCTGTATTGATTCCCGATAAAGCAAAAGCCATAACCTAATTCAAGGAGCAGGCTTTTTACATTTTCAATCAGCCTTGTTTCCATTTCCCGCTCAGTAACCGGTTGGTTGATATCCAGGAAGTCTAGTGAATAAACGCTTTTAATAGACTCCCTTGCTTGTTCAAGCAGGTTTTTCGGCAAAGCAACCGCAAAATTATGCTGCCTGGGATTAGTCATAAAATAGCTATAGGCGTCTGCTTTTATTTGATTCAATAAAACAGCCCGGCTCCAACCATTCTTTATGGTAGCGCTGAGATAGAACACTCTTGCTTTTATATCCTTCACTTTCTGCAGTATGAGGATATTCTGTCCCCACGGCACTTCAGCAACCAATTGTTTGATCTTTTCTAAATCTGAAACAGGTTGTTTCAGATTTGATTTTGTCATATCTGAAACAACCTGTTTCAGTTTTGTTTTTTTCATATCTGAAACAGGTTGTTTCAGTTTTGTATCTCTGTTAGCAGGGAGTTGAGCATACTCTTCAAATAGTTGCCGCATTAGCCAAAGATTGCGCGATGACCAGCTTTGTCCTGGTCCGATTTTCTTTTGAAGATCAATACTCAGATTCTCAACAATAGCCTTACCCCAGCCATATTGCTGTTGGCGGTCAATGATCAGTTTCCCTATTTCCCAATACAGCAAATTCATTGACCGGTGTACAGATTTCACAGCATATTCGCGTGATTGTTGCACGACTTCTGCTACTTCGTTTACAAAGGCTTTATATGCTGTCTTTTGCGCCGGCTTCATTTTAGGTCTCTATTTTTAGTTACTCACTATAGCAAAGATATAACTGACACCGAATGTATTCGCTAGTTGTTGCTCAACGTCTCAAATAGCCGGTCTACCTGTTCGTTAGTATTGAAAGAATGCAGGCAAATTCTTAATCTTTCCATTCCTAGTGGAACCGTTGGATGCAGTATTGGCTTCACTTCCAGTCCGGCTTGCTGCAATTTTGTTCCCATCTTTCTCGCTCTGTCATTGTCTCCAACAACCAATGCCTGTATCGGGCTTGAGCTATCCTTCCATCCTTCCATTCCCGACTCTGCTACGCGATACCTGAAATACTTTATAAGCTCGTGCAGCGATGCATTGCTAAAACTATGACCAGATAAGTACTGATATGCAGCTTGTATGGCGTGCAATGAATGTCCCGGCAACGCTGTGGTATAAATAAAGGGCCGTGCGAAATTGATGAGATACTGCTTCAGCACATTACTGCCAACGACAGCCGCGCCATGACATCCCAGCGCCTTGCCAAATGTGTGAACCCTCGCGAATACGCCATCCTCTAACCCAAGAGAACAAACCAATCCTTCTCCATGCGTACCGATCACGCCCGTAGCATGTGCTTCATCTACTATAAGTTGCGCATCATACTGTTTGCAAAGCCTGGCTATTTCCGCCAGCGGAGCCATATCGCCATCCATAGAATAGACAGACTCCACCACTACTACTACAGGCCCCTGTGCCGTATACTTTATTAGTTTGTCCTCAAGGTCTGCGAGATCGTTATGGGAAAACTTGTATTTGCGGCTGCTCTGGCTAAGACGTATACCATCTATGATGCTGGCATGGCATAATTCATCAGATAAGATGGTACCGCTTCGGCTGGTTATGGATGCCAGTAAACCCATGTTTGCATCATAGCCGGAATTAAAAAGCAATGCTGCCTCAGCCTTATGAAACGATGCTATAGTCTGCTCCAGCAATTCAGCCTGCTCAGAATTACCAGATAACAGGCGAGATCCCGTGGAGCCCGTACTATCCGCAATATCCGGACGCATCAACTCTGCCAATAGACCCGTAGTTACCAGCCCCAGGTAGTCATTTGAAAATAGATCAACAGCGGATCTTTGCGTGCTTAGTTTCCTAAGATTGCCGGCCAGCGTTCTTTCGTTTAGTTTATCAGCCAGGTATTGCTCAACACGGTTCATTGCATGTAAGTTAACCTAAACCTATACTGCCGCCATTTCCTTTTGCTTTTCCTTAGGATGACCATCTGCAAAAGCTGCCTTTGGTGTCAATCCAAGAATGCGGAACATATCCTTGTCTGCATTGTATTCGGGGTTGGGCGTTGTAAGCAGCTTGTCGCCGGCGAAAATAGAATTTGCGCCCGCCATAAAGCACATGGCCTGTTCAGCAATAGAAAGCTCCAGCCTTCCGGCAGATAAACGCACTGCTGAATGTGGCATCACAATCCGCGCAGTCGCTACCATGCGTACCAGCTCATCAAACGGCACACGGCTGTTATCTGCAAGTGGCGTGCCCGCCACCGGTACCAGTACATTTATCGGCACAGACTCCGGATGCTGAGGCAGGTTGCAAAGCGTAAGCAGCATACCAATACGATCTGCGGTTGTTTCACCAAGACCTATGATACCACCGCTGCATACGCTGATACCGGCCTTACGCACATTAGATAATGTCTTTAAGCGGTCATCGTACGTGCGGGTAGTAATTACTTCACTATAATGTTCTTCGGATGTGTCTATGTTATGATTGTAAGCATACAGGCCGGCCTCAGCAAGACGCTCAGCCTGGTGAGGCGTCAGCATGCCCAGCGTACAGCATACTTCCATGTCCAGGCTGTTCACTGCTTTCACCATATCTATCACGCGGTCAAAATCGCGGTTGTCGCGCACCTCGCGCCATGCAGCGCCCATACAAAAACGGGATGCGCCACCTTCCTTCGCATTCTGTGCCGCCGTCAGCACTTCGTCCACTTTCATCAGCGCCTGCACCTTCACATCGGTATGGAAACGTGCTGCCTGCGGGCAATAGGCACAATCTTCTGAACAGCCACCTGTCTTTATAGACAGCAGGCTGCTGATCTGTACTTCTCCAAAAACGTGGTTCTGCCGGTGCACATTTGCGGCATCCAGCACCAGCGACAACAATGGGCGTTCATATATCTCACCGATCTCTTCCCGCGTCCAATTATGGCGAATATCACTCATCTGTTCAGTTATTTGTCCGGCGAAACTACTGATTTTTAACAGGAATGGGAATTTTTCCGGCTCATAAGGCATTGGAGAGCACAGCCCCACAGCTACCGGAATACTCAGAAGTGCAGAAAACAGCCGCTGTTGCCTCAGCGATTAACCGGCGATTCCGGCTCATCTGGCGATGTTGGATCAGGCTGATCACTCTCCCTGGTATTATGTAAACTGTGTCCATGATTGCCATCTGGGGCAGATAATGAATGCGGGGTAAGTGGCTTCTTCTCATTTTTAAACGGTTCTGCAAGGGGAGACTCATTATCATTACCCTTTTTCAGATCCTCATCCTTATCCATCCGCTCTTCTGCCCGGGCATCACCATCCACGCTGTCATTACCTGTCGGAATTACATTTTTATCTTCCATAGTTCGTTTTCTACTACTTATATAATAATTGAGCCGCTAGACGGAGACGTACCTGTAGCTATCTAGCTGCCGCCAGATTCCTGATCGTTTCACAGTGCATCTGCGTGTGAAAATGCGTAAAGTACAGGAACTCCCTTGCGGTAAGCATACCTATAACCGGGTGTGGTACCTGGTACATATCCAGCTCCTTTTCAGTGAACAATGATGCGCGCACAAGGAAACTGCGGTTGATGGCAACCAGGTCTTCGATGACCTGGCGTTTAGATTTCGTGAGCTCTTCAAGCGGAGTAACAAATGTATTGGTCCTCACGCCCTTCACCTTTTCCCGGTAAACAGCCAACAGGTCATTGTAGCTGCGGGATATACCATTGCTCTTACCCCAGTTGGCCAGCATAACCTCCGGCTTGCCGAACAGGCCTACAAGCGGTTTTACAGCCAGGAATAGATGATCTGCATGTTCGGCTACTGACCATTTGCCCGGAAAGGGCTGCTGAAAGAATAGTGTTTCGGGAACCAGTTCCGCAGCTTGCTCCACTTCAGCAAATGCGGTGTGAAGCTTTTCGATGATCTTCTTTTGTCTCAAAGTTCTATGTTTATGAAACAAAATTGAGGATCATCGTCCTGACAAAAATTGACCTAGGTTACAATCGTATTGGGCTTCGATAATCTTTTCCGGAGCCGGCTCAGGCTTTCGCGCTCTATGCCCAGGTAAGATGCAATATGGTAAAGTGGCACCTGCTCAAACACCCGGGGATATGTTTTTATAAGATTCAGGTAACGCTCTTCTGCGTTCAGGAACAACAGGTTCTCTATGCGCTTCTCAGAGATTATATAGCTCTTCTCTGCTATGATCCTGCCAAACTTGCCCCACAACGGCGAGTGCTCATAAGCATTTTGCAAGGTCTCATACGCTACCGTGATCAGCTCGCAATCCTCCAGCGCCTGTATAAAATACCTGCCGGGCTTTTGCTGCAGCATGCTTTGAAAAGAGGTCACAAAATCGTTCTCAAAAAAGAATATGGTATTTATTTCCTTACCGGCCGGCGATAGATAATACATACGCAGCACACCACTATTCACAAATGCCAGCTCGCGGCAGGTCTCATTTTCCTTTAAGAAAAACTCTTTTGCTTTCAGTGGCCTGAGCTTCTTTTCCGAAGCAAAGAATGCATCGCACTCCTCCGCAGGAATGGGCAGTATCTTTTGAACTCTTGCTCTGAATTTGGAATACACTTTTTAAGTATAAAGATCATGATTTTTTCTTTTTCACCTGAATTTTACCTCGCAAATGCCGCGCGGGCATGGTTGTTGTTGTTATCAGGTATTACTAACGCATTTTCCGTATTTTTGAGCTGTTAAAACAATTTTATATCCATGAAGTATTTTATCCTTATAGTTTCCGCAGTTACGCTCGCCTTAGGTTTTGGGGCATGCTCGAAGAAAAAAGGCCCGTCTAACGTTGCCGGTGTGATGCTGGTAAATGCATGCACAGGTACGTCTACCGGTATCTATACCAAAGTAAACGGCGCAAATTCCGGTCCGGGAAATATCTCCTTTTGTAATACTTCAGGATACGTGAACCTTACGAGCGGCAGCGCCAACAACATTAATTTTTACCTCGCCGACGGAACGCCACTCACTAGTGGCAGCCCCACATTCACTGCCAATGGTCACTATTCTGTGTTTGCATCAGGCATTATTACCGCTCCCACTTTCGTGGTAACTACCGATGACCTCGCATCTCCGGCCAGCGGAAACGCCAAGGTTAGATTTGTGAACCTGAGCAGCGATAATTTTAATGAAAGTTTCTTTGTGGGTGTTGGCACCGCCGCACTTGATGCAAATATCGGTTATAACGGCAGCACGCCCTTCCACGAGATCGCGGCTACCACCGGAACGCAGGTATTAGTGCAGGACCCCGCTAATATGACCTATTTGCAGCAGATCAGCAGCCAGCCGTTTTCTGCCGGTAAGATCTATACGATCATACTGACCGGCACGTCGGGCGCCCCAACCGGCACCGCTTCTGCACTTAAGCTGACTGTACTCAACAACAACTAACTGGCACTATCCATGCGCGCGATCAAAGCAAATGTTTTATTGGCTGCTGTTCTTCTCATCACACTGGCTACAGGGTGCACTAAGAGTTCTGCCCCGCTGAACAGCGCAAATGTGATGTTCGTAAATGGTTGCCTTGCGGCATCGTCAGTGAGCGTTAAGGCCAATAATACCAATGTGGACGGCGCTTCCAGCATCGGCTTCCTCACAGGTTCAGCTTACAAATATGTTACTGCCGGCAACGGTGTAAACCTCACTTTTTATCTTGATTATGCCGGTACGCCGTTTACCAACCGCACAGTGAACCTGGCAGCGCCAAATCATTATTCAGTGTTTATCGGCGGCAGTGTGGCAAGCCCGTTGTATGTCTTTGCAACCGATGACCTCACGCCTCCGTCCAAGGGCAACGCAAAGGTCCGCTTCGTAAACCTCTCGCCTGATAATATCAACGAAACCGTTACGGCCAATGACAGTATTATCCTGCAGGGTGTGAACCTTAATAACGTTTCCGCATTCCAGCAACTGAGAGCGGGCAAGTATGCATTGGGTATGTTTGACCCTGCCAATGCCGATGCTACGACCACAACCGACTCTACAGAGATACTGGCCGGCAAAATATATACAATTCTGCTCACCGGCTCACAGCTATATACCGGCGCATCAGATCTTACGCTAAGTTTTATCAATAATAATTAACCCGCTGGTATTTTATTCCACTTCGACATTAAAACGCTGCGTGCGTAGATAGCCTGAACGGCTTACTGCCCGGGCGTTAAACAAGCACCCTACCTACCGCACCAGGCGCAATCACCCAAACATTTTTACATCAACAAAATTTATACAAACACTTTTGTTTGCAAAAGTTAATCTACGCATGTTTTGCGTAGATTAAGGTAGCTATTCTACGCAAACTGATGAACCCAGTTCCTAACCACGCCAATCCCACACTATAGTTTTTAACGAATTCAAAATAGATATTTCGTCTTGGAGCGTATTGCTTTTATATAGACCTTTGTGCCGTAAAAGACCATTATTCTCGCTGCCACAGCTCTGCGCCCTTTGCGAATTTTTCTTTGCGAACTTTGCGGTTAAATTATACACATTAAGTATTATTTAAATTTATAGTTGGTAAGAATTGAGCATTTACGCAAGAAAACGCGCTACGCGCCTGAGCAACAAGTGAGCAAGAAATGAGCAATGATTTTTCGTTAGTTGCTTGATTATCAATAATAAGGTGTGCAATTGCATTTTTTTCGTCGGAAGTGAGCAATACTAACCACGCCCTTAATTTTTGTTCTGCTGCCCAATCGGGCCGCACGCGCTGCGGGGCCAAATAGAACTTGCCTGCCGGTAGGCAGGTTCCCCCGCAACCACAGAGTAGAGCCTCTTTTTCGCGCGGAGCGATTCAAAAAAGTCGCCTTTCTTTTTGTTATTTTTTCTTTGGCGAAGCAAAGAAAAAATAAGGTAATGAGAGCAGGAATACATGGGCGAGCATGCATGTGCAAAACGTTTACAAATTAAACAGGTGAGAAAAAATGGGACTTGCCAGACTGTTTATCCGGCTTTTCCCTTATATTTGCGATAGCTTAATTACCCTGTGTCCTTCTGAGGCACGCTTTTTAAGCAACGATTTCAAGTTGATCATTTCCTTAGCATTTTTGAACTTTTTACATTTTGATGGAATATAACACTACACGGAGCAAACTGCTCATGCCTGAATATGGGCGTAACGTGCAAAAGATGATAGAGTACCTGGTAACTGTTGACGACCGCGAAAAGCGCCTTCGCCAGGCCGAGGTAATTATTGAGCTGATGGGAACCTTAAACCCCCATCTTAAAACGATCGAGGATTATAAGCACAAGCTCTGGGACCATCTCTACCAGATGACCGACTTTAATCTCGACGTGGACTCGCCATACCCATGCCCGCTACCCGAGGCTGTATTTAAAAAACCAGAGGTGATCCCTTACCCGCAGGAGAGTTTCCGGCACAGGCACCTGGGTAAGAATATACAGGCGCTGCTGAGCCGGGCAGAGAACGAGACCAACGAAGAGACCAAGCATGGCCTCACCCAGGCTATAGGCTACTACATGAAGCTGGCCTATGCCAACTGGCACAAAGAGCCGGTGCATGACGACATGATCAAAAATGAGCTTGCTGAGATAACAGGCGGCAAGCTGAAATATGAGACCGGCGGCTATCGTGTGCCTTATGAGAATAACCGCAATTTCAAGCAGCGCAATAACAACAACAATAATAACAACAACCGCAATTTCAAAGGAAACGGCGGACAGGGGGGCCAGGGCGGTCAGCGCAACTTCCGCGACAACAACAGCGGCGGTGGCGGTAGCGGGTACGGCAACAACTTTAACAACAAGAACCGGAAGTTCAATAAGAATAAGAATAAGTAAAACCACTGCTCACCCCTGACCCCTAAAGGGGAACCAGGAATTGGGCATTGGTAAGACTTTGCACAGGGAATAATGATGGAACTGAATCATTGCGCAAATAGTGTTCTTATGTTGAAAATACATTCGTAAGTGAAGCCCCTTTAGGGGTTTGGGGTTTATTTATTCACAAGTAAAGCCCTTTAGGGGTTTGGGGTATGAACGCATTCGAGATACGCGGCGGAAAGCCATTACGGGGTTCTATTACACCACAGGGTGCCAAGAACGAGGCGCTGCAGGTGCTGTGCGCGGCATTGCTTACCGATGAACGCGTGACTCTCACCAATGTGCCGGATATAGTAGACGTCAATACACTCATTGAGCTGCTGGAAGACATGGGCGTAAAAGTGGGCCGGCCTTCGGCAAATACGATCGTTCTGCAGGCAGATAATATCGACCCTGATTACTTTACAACACATGCTTTCAAGAAGAAATCGGGCAAGCTGCGCGGCACCGTAATGCTTGCAGGCCCATTGCTGGCGCGTTTCCGAAAGGCATACATACCACAACCGGGGGGAGACAAGATAGGCAGGCGCCGGCTGGACACGCATATACGCGGTTTTGAAAAAATGGGGGTGGACTTTGTTTATGACATAGACAACCAGATGTTCACCCTTGATACCGCGAAGCTGAAAGGGGCGAAGATACTGATGCATGAGCCATCTATCACCGGTACAGCTAATCTAATCATGGCTGCTACACTGGCAGAGGGCGTCACCACCATATACAATGCCGCTTGCGAGCCATACATACAGCAGCTCTGCCGCATGCTCATCAGTATGGGGGCGAACATAACAGGTATCAGCACTAATCTGCTGACTATAGAGGGCGTGAGCAAGTTGCGCGGATGCGAGCACAGGCTTCTTGCCGATATGATCGAGGTAGGCTCTTTCATTGGTCTCGCAGCCATGACGCAGAGTGAACTCACCATTAAGAATGTAGATGCCGAGCACCTGGGCATCATTCCTGAAACTTTTCAGAACCTGGGTATTGAATTGTCAATAACCGGTGACGACATATACATACCGGCACAGGAACATTACCGGATACAGAAGTTCATAGATGGTTCAATACTTACGGTATACGATCATCCATGGCCGGGCCTTACGCCCGATCTGCTGAGCATAGTGCTGGTACTGGCCACCCAGGCAAAGGGCACTGTGCTGGTGCACCAGAAAATGTTTGAGAGCAGGCTGTTCTTTGTGGACAAGCTCATAGAAATGGGCGCGCAGATAGTGCTGTGCGATCCGCACAGGGCTGTAGTAATAGGCCTTGATAAGCAAATGCCCTTACGCGGCATAAACATGGTTTCACCTGATATTCGTGCGGGAGTTGCCCTGTTGATAGCGGCCTTGTCTGCGTCCGGCAAAAGCATTATTCAGAACATTCACCAGATAGACAGGGGATATGAGCGTATAGACGAGCGGCTGAATGCACTGGGCGCAGATATTCAGCGGGTAGCACTCACATAGTACATTGTATTTTTACATCCGCCATGAAAAGCATTTGTTGCCTCACCCTTACCTGTCTTATCTTCCTGTCCTCCCTTTGCACTGCACAAAACAATGTAAATGGAAAAGGGCAGCCCTATGGCCACTGGATGTATGACAAAGCAACCTATGGCGTGACAGAAGAAGGTGACTACAAGATCATGTCGCTGTTGCAATATGACAGCGCCCGCCTGGAACAAGAGGAAGGAAGTTATACCGGCAGGCTGGCCGTAAAATACAAAGCCAGCAGGGCAGATATCACCACCTACAATTATGACGGTGATTCCTTATCAGTGAATGACGGAATATGGAACCAATATGATACAGCTACGGGAAAGCTGATGCTGACCACTGAATATTATAACGGTATTGTACTCGGAAGAAAGGAGTATGGGGCAGAAGGCGGGCTGGTTAAGTATACATACACCAATTATGAAGCAGATTCAAGTATCTACTTGACCTACATGGACAACCACGTTTTCAGGAAAGAGTTTTATCCTCCCGGCACAGGCACAAACAAAGTGACACAATACTACCCGGATCACCCGTTGCATATTGCCAATGCCGAGCCGGAACTTAACGTAAACTTCCTGTCCCGGCCATTGGTAAATTTCAACACAAAGCTCATCGCCGATACCGAGGTAACCATCACTAACTTTATTTCGAATGGCGACATAGACATACTGAACAAGAAAAACCAACCGGTAAGTCTGCCGCTGACACTCAGAAAGGGAAAACCTTATGACATCACGATACAGTACAAGCCCAAGCCATCAACGTATAATTTTTATGACACCATCGCGATAACAACCACCGGCTCACAATTCACCTATAAGATCATTTGCTCAGCCTGGGCTGCACATATAGACCGGAACAATGTTACTACGCTGCAAAACGTGAAAGTGAGCAAGTCGAAAGACAGGTATTTTTTCATCAAGGGATGCGGCTCTGTTACCAATTTCAGTATCTCAGATGAAGATGGAAGAGTTAGCAACTATGCAGCCATGGGCGGCAGGGTGACGGCCGTAGACCTGAATGAATACCAACCGGGAGCCTACACCATTGACGTGACCATGGGAGACTGCGAAACTGAAGGAAGCGGGATAAACCTAAAAATAGTGGAATAGCATTTTATCCACCATTTGGGGTGATAAAGCGCAGCGGAGTATGCAATACCTTTCGGGTGGATGAAGCAGCTCATTTTCACTTTTCTTATATCATTAGTTATGTCTGACAATTTATTAGGCCAGTCTCTTGCAAAGCCTTGTTCCGCAGCCGAATGCAGCCAGTTCGATTTCTGGCTTGGTGAATGGGAGCTCACCTACAATGATACCGTGCATGCCACAAACAGGATAACAAAGGAGATGGGCGGCTGCCTCGTACACGAGCATTTTAACGATCCTTCGAATGCATTTACCGGCGAAAGCTGGTCAGTATATAATACACAAACGAAGTTATGGCAGCAAACATGGGTGGATAACCAGGGTGCTTATATTGTACTTACCGGCGGGTTTAAAGATGGTAAAATGATTTTGCAGACCGAACCGGCATCCCAGCCTGACGGATCGAAGAAACAAAGCCGGATGGTATTTTACAATATTGCGGCAGATAGTTTTATTTGGGACTGGGAGGCAACAACCGACGACGGCAAAACGTGGAAAAATAATTGGCGCATCTATTACAAACGAAAATGACAACCTATACACCAGGCCATGATCCGGGTCTCCAATGAAACTGTAAGCTGAACATTATGTAATATCATATTGTTTTTATACCTTGTTCAAACTCTATAATTATTCTAAAAGATTTCTCTTATGAAACCAAAATTACTACTCAGGTTATGCACGCTCACATGCGCGGCAATTTTCTCAATGTTCACTGGTAAAGTAAGTGCGCAATACTGCAATCCCACTTATTTCCAGGGTTGCGTATTAAGCAGCCAGATCAATGACTTTTCACTTGTTGGCGACGCAAGTACATCCATATCTGATATGGGAACCGGATGTTCGGGAGGAAGCGGCACTCCGCCGGTTTCTGCATACAGGGACATGACATTTGACTCTGTAACCATGGCTGCCGGAGGTACCTATACGGTGGTTGCAAATACAGCAGCGGCCGGATTTCCCGCAAACCTGCAGATATTTATTGATTTCAATGACGATAACACTTTCGATCCATCTACAGAAAGTGTAGGAGGCGGAGCATTTGGTACTGCCGGCGCTGCAACCGATTTCATAATTACCATCCCGGCAACAGCGGCTGCCGGCCCCCATCGCATGAGGGCGTCGTCTTCCGGCGAGTCTACCTATCCGTCAATAAGCCCATGTCCTTCGTTTCCGTCATCAGCTACGGGTGAGGTGCATGACTATACGGCTAACATCTCCGGCACCGCCACTACCTGCGGCGTACCTACCAGTCTGGCGGCTAGCAGCGTTACATCAACAAGCGCCGTGTTGGATTGGGTTGAACCCGCCGGTTCGGTAGGTTCTGAATATGTAGTGAGCACATCATCTGTTACTCCGACAGGTTCGGGAACACAAACTACAGCGCTCACCTACAGCCCAACCGGGTTAACGCCATCTACTGTTTATTATGCATTTGTTCGTGATAGCTGTGGCGCTACCAGCCTTTCGGCGTGGGTATCTACAACGTTTACAACCACCGCTACTTCCACAACATCCATAAACAACGCAAGTGCAACAGTAAGTATCGTTACCTACCCCAACCCGGTAAAAGATGAACTTACAATTAAGGTCAATGGCTCACATAATGACGCAGGTCAGTTGCAACTGATGGACATAACAGGCAAACTGATCAGGACGATCAATACGAGCGCAGGTATCAATATGCATACAGTGAGTTTGTCCGGCCTCCAGGCAGGAATATACCTGCTGAGGTATACCGATGCAATGCACAAACAAACGATCAGAATAACGAAAGAGTAGGAAAACAATTGTTATAACGAACAAGGTCCCGTTCCCGGGACCTTGTTCGTTATAGTCTATTTGCCGAATGATTTTATCTGAGCGTGTGCACCCGCCTATATTGGCGCCCAACGCCTTTATATAAGCCTGTTTTAGAGAAGTTTAGACTAAAGTTTACGAACTGCGTCGGACATCAATGACCCGCACCTGTATCTTCGTATTGCCATTGTATTCGTTCTCTTCTATGTTGTAGACCATGTCAAACGGTCCGGAGCGGACAATCTCATACTTATCTCCTATTCCGAAACCGATCCCTTCGATTATCGAGCCATTCTCCTGCCGGGCCACAATGCGCAGGTGTTGTTCTTTTACAACATTTGATGAGCCCTGGTAGTCATATAGTCTCTTCGTGAGGAATATCGGCTTCATATTCGCAGGGCCAAAAGGTTCCAGTTGCTTCACAATATTGTAGAATGCAGGCTTCACCAATGACAGTGGTATTTCGGCATCAATGACTATCTCAGGTATCTGCTGCTCAGGAGTAATAGTTGCCGCAACTATTTGTTCAAACCTTGCAATGAACTCCTCCACACGATCTTCGGCCATCGTCATACCGGCAGCATAAAAGTGGCCACCATAGTTATCCAGCAGGTCGCGGCACTCATGTATCGCCTCATATACATTGAACCCGGAAACCGAGCGCGCCGAGCCAGTCGCCTTGCCATTGGCACTTGTCAGCATTATTGTGGGCCGGTAATAGTGATCTATCAGCCTGGACGCCACGATACCAACTACCCCTTTGTGCCAGTGTGGGCGATATAATACGGTCGATTTACGCAACTGTAGATGTATGTCGTCATCAAGTATAGCAAGGGCTTCCTCGGTGGTGCTTTTGTCCACTTCCTTGCGGTCGTCATTGTCAGAATGAAGCGCAGCAGCCAGCGCCGGTATCTTTTCGGGGTCTGTTTCTATAAAGAATTCCACTGCTTTACGCGCATCATCCATTCTGCCGGCAGCATTTACCCGCGGGCCTATCACAAACACGAGGTCTGATATTGTCAGTGGTTTTGTGATTCCACCTAATTCTTTTAATGTAGATATAGCAAGGCAAGGCGATTCGTTTATACGCTGTATACCAAAGAAAGCAAGTATGCGGTTCTCCCCATCCATGGGCACTATATCCGCAGCAATGCTGGTAGCCACCAGGTCCAGGTAACTGTAAACATCTTCAAGTGGCTGCTTCCAGTGAATGGCTAGTGCCTGTGCCAGCTTGAAGCCAATGCCACAACCACTAAGCTCCTTGTACGGATATCCGCAGTCAGGTTGCTTTGGATTCAATATCGCAAATGCTGGTGGAATATTTGCATCGGGTAAGTGGTGATCACATACGATCACATCTATACCTAATGATTGGGCATACGTGATCATTTCTACAGATTTGATACCACAGTCCAGTGTTATGAGCAGTGTATACCCGTTTCCGTGTGCAAAGTCTATCCCTTGCTTCGATATGCCGTAACCTTCGCGGTAACGATGAGGTATGTAGTAAGCCAGCTCACCTTTGTATTTTTTTTTGAGGAAGGAATATACAAGGGCTACTGCCGTTGTGCCATCCACATCATAATCTCCATACACCATTATCCGCTCATGCCATTCTATCCCTTCTGTTATCCTCTCTACAGCCTTTCTCATTCCTTTCATCAGGAAGGGGTCAGGCAGTTGCGACAGATCGGGGCGGAAAAATACCTTCGCACTTTCATAATCTCTAATACCCCTCAGCGCCAGCACCCGGCATATAGATGGGTTTATTTTCAATTCATCTCCCAGCCTGTGTACTATAGTTTCATCTACCGGTCTTAGCGTCCATCTTTTTTCAGGCTTCATTTCCAAAATCTAATTGCTGCACTGCAGCGTGATACTCTGTTACCCACCTGCCGAGGGCATCGCAAAATGCACCCTGCTCTATATTCCTGAAAAAATCCCCTTCATTCATTATTTGCTGCAACAGCTTATCCTGTGCCTGTATGCACTGTATTGCGGTGCTATAAGGTGTATGGCTGAATGACACCATCTCATATACAGAGACGAACTGGTCAGGATATCGTTTGCCCAATTCCTTTTCTATTTTCTTCCGCTCCAGGAACATAGGATCAGCAACCTTATCGCGCATCTCGGTAAAGTTAGTCAATGCAAGTGCTGCTACTGCATCACCATTTGGCTTTCTTTTTGCTTCGTATGTATTAAGTATTTTATACCAGTCGTCTTTGTATATTTCCATTAATTCAGACAATATGGTAACGTCTTCAAACCCCGCATTCATACCTTGCCCGTAAAACGGTACTATGGCATGGGCAGCATCACCGATCAGCGCACTCTTGTCTTTATAGTGCCATGGAAAAATATGTGTCGTTATCAGCGCAGACGTAGGGTTGGAGAAAAAGTCATCGAGGAGGCCGGGCATCAAAGCCGTTGCATCAGCAAATTGCTTATCGAAGAATGCTGTAACATCGTCCCTCCGCTGCAGTTTCTCAAAAGATACTTCACCTTCAAACGGCATGAACAAAGTGCAGGTAAATGTCCCATCCGTGTTTGGAAGGGCTATCATCATGTACTTACCACGCGGCCATATATGCAGCGCGTTCTTCTCCATCAACCATTCTCCCTTTTTCCCCGGCAGTATACACAACTCCTTATATCCATATTCCAGGTACATCTGGTCGCAGTTCACCCGGCTCATGTGGGTGTAGCTTTCCCGCAAGGCGGAGAATGCACCATCAGCGCCAAACAACAGGTCGGCATGAATTATTTTTTCCTTGTGATCGTGATGAAAGTGTACATGGTTATTCTCCACGTGCACATTTGTGCATCTATGTTCGAAGTGAATACGTACGCCTTCCCTTTCAGCAAGCGTCATCAGCTTCTTATTCAGCTCACCACGGCTCACGGAGTAAATAGCTTCGTTATTCTTACTATAGGGCTGAAATGCGGTTTGTCCATCAGCCTGGTGCAAATACCGTCCATACATGGGTATAGCCAGCGCCTCCATTTCGTTCCTTAAACCGGCCAATTCCAGGGCTCTCCATCCACGCGCACTCATGGCAAGATTGATAGACTTGCCTGCAGACATATGTGCGGCACGCATGTCGGGCCTGCGCTCGTAAATAGACACTTCGTGACCACGCTTCCTTAGTATAATAGCCAGCAGCGACCCTACAAGCCCTGCACCCAATATTGTAACTTTACGAGACATAAAAAATGAAAATTAAAGGTAAAAATTAAAAACAAAACTTTGCCAGCAAAGTAAGGAATAATAGGGGAAGGAGCGAATGATCGCGGTCATACAAGATAACAATCGATTATTTAATCAGCGTTCTCAAAGGGTTCTTAGCTGGAAGGTGTAAATTCGCATATTCAAACACGTCCATGAAGCCATTTTTAGTTTTCTTCAGTTTCCTATTGGTTCCTTTAACAGGGATATCTCAAACGAAAGCAATATTATCCTCCGAAAGTAACTCTGTCGTAAACGGAGACACCACGAAGCCTCGCGTTTTCAACTACGTAGAAGAACAACCTGCCCCCGGTTTCAGTGTACCGGAATATCTTCAGAACAATATGCATTATCCGGACGAAGCCCGGAAGAATAATATTCAAGGCAGGGTCATTGTGAAATTCATAGTCGATGAGCTCGGTAATATCGTTGATGTACACACTATCCGTGGTATAGGCGGGGGTTGTGATGAAGAAGCTCAGCGTGTTGTAGCTGCTATGCCAAAATGGAAACCCGGCACTCAGAACGGCAAACTAGTAAAGGTTTATTTTACCCTTCCAATAAACTTTGTCCTTGAAGACCCGAAGAAATAGTGGGTACCATTGCAAGGCAAAAACCGAAACTCGTATGGTATTCAGCCATACCTTTGCAAAAAAAACGCGATGCCAGCCGTTTTCTATGAACAGGATGTAAGATCGGGATTAAAGCAGAAGCGCAAGCTATCTGCCTTTGTTGACGTTATTATCAGCAAATACCTGCCAAAGGTAGAGACAGCCGATCTTAATGTAGTTTTCTGCACAGATGCCTTTTTGCTGGAAATGAACAAGAATTTCCTGGACCACGATACGTTTACAGATATTATTACCTTCGACCTCAGCGAATCGAAGAAAGCACTGGAAGGAGAAATATACATCAGCACTGAGCGCGTAAAAGAAAATGCCCGGATATTCAATACCACTTACCAGGATGAGTTGCACCGCGTAATATTTCATGGTGTGTTACACCTATGTGGCTTTAAAGACAAAAAAGAGAAAGACCAGAAGATCATGCGCGAAAATGAGGACTATTGCCTGGCACATTATAAAAAGGAACTAGCGAAATGAACATAGAAAAATTATACGAAGACGACGATCTCATTATAGTGAACAAACCTGCCGGTCTGCTTGTGGTACCCGACCGGTTTAACCACGAACTGCCCAGCCTGAATAAAACCCTTGAAATAAAATTAGGGCAAAAGATATGGGTGGTACACCGCCTTGACCGGGATACCAGTGGTGTGATCTGCTTTGCAAAGAATGAACAAGCACACCGGTATTTATCCATTCTCTTCCAGGAGCGGGATGTAAATAAGTTCTATGCCGGTCTCGTTTATGGTATCGTAGTGCCTTCCGAAGGGCGTATTGAAGGAGCTATTGCCGAACACCCGGCAGCAAATGGTAAAATGATCGTTGCAAAAAAAGGAAAGCTGGCTATCACGGACTATAAGGTAGTGGAGCAATGGCCGTTATATGCGCTGGTACAATTCCAGATTCATACCGGTCGCACGCACCAGATCCGTGTGCACATGCAATCTATAGGGCACCCGATCGTATGCGATGAGTTATATGGCGACAGTGATCCGTTCTTGCTTTCGAACATCAAGCGTAAATACCACATGTCGGGGAAAGACGAACAGGAGAAGCCATTGCTGAGCCGGCTGGCGCTGCATGCCTACCGCATAGAGTTTGATAAAGAAGATGGAACACATATTTCTGTTGAAGCGCCGCTGCCAAGAGATATGGCTGCGTGTGTGAAGCAACTCAATAAGTGGACGAAACCGCTTACACAGCAAACGGACGAGCCTGAGGAATAGCTAGTTGGCAGTTAGCTATGAACTGATTAGTTTTACAAAATATTTGAGCCGAATTAAACAGAAAAAAGAAATGACCTCGCAAATAAATATACAAATTGAACTTGCTGAAGACAAAATGCCCGAGACGATACAGTGGACCGCCCCCGATGGCGGTGTATCAGACTGGCAAAATGCAAAGGCCCTTTTACTTGGCATGTGGGACGGAGAAGAGAAGTCAGCCCTGCGCATAGACTTATGGACGGGTAAAATGATGGTGGATGAAATGAACGACTTTTTCTATCAGACCCTCTTCGGTATGGCTGATACCTACCAGCGCGCTACAAAGAATGCCGACCTGGCAAAAGAGATGAAGGAGTTTGCAAAAACCTTTCTGAAAAAGGCATCAGATGCACTTGAAGCAGAGAAAAAATAACTACCCCAATTACAAATATCTAATTCCAAGAAAAAACCATAGAATATGTCACTCGAAGCAAAAGTAATGGACGAACTGAAGAACGCTATGCGGGCAAAAGATGAAGCTGCGCTGCGCTCTCTTCGGGCTATTAAGGCAGCCATAATCATTGAAAAGACCTCAGAAGGCGCGAATGGAGAGATCAGCGAAGCAACAGAATTAAAGATGCTTCAGAAACTTGCCAAGCAACGCCGTGACTCGCTTGACATTTTCGAAAAACAAAACCGCGAAGACCTTGCGGCGAAGGAAAGGGAAGAACTCGCGATAATCGAGAAATTTCTGCCAAAGCAAATGTCGGCAGATGAGCTGAAGGCGGAGGTAAAGGCGATCATTGACCAGGTCGGCGCTAAGTCTCCGGCAGATATGGGCAAAGTAATGGGTGTCGCCAGCAAGCAGCTTGCCGGTAAAACTGATGGAAAGGCCATATCTGATATGGTAAAGCAATTACTGGCTTCGTAGGCGATGTCGTTTCCCAGGGGACGCAATGCATCGCGTCTCTGCCATTCACGGATCACAAAATATATAACGCCCACAATATGCATCCGGAACCATGATATTGGACGTAATCGGCATTCTGGTCATCATCTTATTTTTTATACGCGGCTACACTAAAGGTTTTATTGTAGCCGCGTTTTCTGTATTGGGCATATTGCTGGGTATCCTCTGTGCACTGAAGCTGTCGCAATCATTTGCTGCATGGCTGCTTGCAAAGGGATATGTAACCTCAGGATGGGTGCAAGTTATTAGCTATATAGTGTTGTTTGTGGGTGTGGTGATCATTGTGAACCTCATAGCTAAACTATTGCAAAAAGTTGTGGAAGGAATGCTGCTGGGCACAGTCAATATGTTGGCTGGCGGACTTGTTTATGCAGCATTGGCGCTGGTATTATGGAGCTCCCTCCTGTGGATCGGTGGGCATATGCACATCATAGGCGCAGAAACAATCGCCTCTTCCAGAACTTATTCCTGGTTCTCAAAGATAGCACCGTGGTTTTTTGAACAGGCAGGCAACATGATGCCCTTCGTAAAAGATACCTTCAGCAAACTGGAAAGTTTCTTCGACACTGTAAACCACAAAATACCGGCCGATGTGGGTACTCATTGACAACTACGACTCCTTCACGTACATATTGCATGACTACCTGCTGCAAACAGGTAATGAGTGCGCGGTGTATCGTAATGATGAGATCACAGTGCAACAACTGGTGGCGCTAAAGCCAGAGCGCATCATCATTTCTCCCGGGCCGGAAACGCCGCTGCAGGCAGGCATCACCATGGGCGTCATAGACTACTTTCATAAAAAGGTACCGATACTTGGTGTATGTCTTGGCCACCAGGCGCTGGGTATGTACTTTGGTGCGAATCTGGTACATACGCCCTACCCCATGCATGGCAAAACAAGCGAGGTGACGCACAAAGGGAATATTCTGTTCAGGGGAATTCCTTCGCCATTCACAGCTATGCGGTATCATTCATTGGCGGTAAATGGCTTTGAGGATACGGCACTTGAAATACTGGCCACAACGGATGATGGCACGATCATGGCGCTACGGCACAAACAATATCCATGCACCGGTGTGCAGTTCCACCCGGAATCTGTGGGTACAGTATATGGGCTGCAACTGCTGAAGAATTGGACGTTGCTATCCTAAAACGGGTATAGACGCCATGCATGGCGTCTATACAAAACTCTCATAACGAAATAACAAAACTCATTTGCCGGGCTTCAATATCCCTTCGTATTCGGTCGGTACTGCGATCAATGCGAGCGCCTTTTCCACTTCCTTATCATATTGCATGGCCTGGGCTATACGC
Source organism: Chitinophagaceae bacterium (assembly GCA_947476485.1). Lineage (GTDB taxonomy): Bacteria > Bacteroidota > Bacteroidia > Chitinophagales > Chitinophagaceae > Nemorincola. The sequence continues at coordinate 8,532 of CANJQU010000039.1, read as the reverse complement.
CCACGTGTATAGTAGTATCGCGATGCTATCTCATTTTCCAGCATTTGCTTCACCTGTGTTTTGTTTTTGATCAGGTCCTGCTTCTTATCGTGAGAGAGTTTGCTTTTCAAAGCCTCAAATTCATCCTTCACATCCTCGTAGTATTTCTCCTTCACGGCCATTTTCTTCAGCGAATCCAGCGCACCTTCCGTTTCCGTCTTATACGCATAATCCTTGTTCTCCAGCCACCTCGCAAAGTCATTGAACTCGCCATCGCTAAGGTTGAATTTATCGGCGGCAGTAATTGTAGTGTGCTTACTTGCGTAATCAGTTGCGTAGTCAAACAAGTAATTCTTAGTGTACAGGGTGATCGCTATGCTGCTTACCGGCTCATCCTTTACGTTCACATCGGCAGCTACACCACCACCGCTAAGCACGGTACGCCCTCCTTTTGTTTTGTATGATTTCTTCAGCGAATCCGGGATATATCCTACACTGCCATCCGCATTGCGGTGCGTATAGTCAAGCGCCTGGATACAGCGCCCGCTGGGGGTATAGTAACGGGCTATGGTGAGTTTCAGCCGGGCATTAAACCCAAGTGGATGCTGCACCTGTACAAGGCCCTTACCGTAGGAACGTTCGCCGATTATCACACCCCGGTCAAGATCTTGCATGGTACCGGCTACGATCTCTGATGCGGACGCAGAGGAATGGTTTACCAGCACCGTAAGTGGAAGTGTTTTATTCCATACAGGGCCTTGCGTTTTGTAGTCCCTGTCAAGGTCTGCTATCTTGCCCTTGGTGCTTACAACCAGCTGGCCTTTGTCCACAAATATGTTACAGATGGAAACAGCCTCTTCCAGCAATCCGCCGGGGTTGTTCCTCAGGTCCAGCACCAAACCCTTTAGTGCAGGCTGTGCTTTCTGCAGGCTGTCGTATGCGTCCTTTACCTGGCGCGCACAGCCTTGTGTGAATTGTGTGAGGCGCACATAGGCAATATTATTCTGCGGCCCCAGCAGGCAGGCATAAGGCACGCTCGATATTTCGATCTCGCTGCGGGTAATGATCTTCTGAGAGACCGCATGTGTAAAGGCGTCCTTGATCTTCATGGTGATCTGTGTGCCCGGCGACCCCTTCAGCAGCATGCCAAGATCCTGGATACTTTTGCCTCTTACCACCTGGTTATCTATACTTTCCACAAGGTCACCCGGGTGCAATCCCGCTTTCTGGGCAGGGCTGTTCTCATACACATCACCTATATAAATGTCCTCTCCTTTGCGGTGCATGTTAGCGCCTATACCGCCATACTTGCCGGTGGTCATGAACTCATACTCTTCAATGTCAGACTCCGTAATATAGTTGGTATACGGATCAAGATCTTCCAGCATGGCATCAACTCCTGTTTTCACCAGTTTACCCGGCTCAATAGGATCCACATAATAGGTGTTCAGCTCCTTCATTATATTGGCATATACATCCAGGTTCTTCGATACTTCAAAGTACTGGTCCCCTGTGCGTGCACGGATAAATAAAAATGCTGTTGCCGTAAGTGCAACACCCGCGATAAACCCTCTCGACCTCTTAATTTTTTTCAACAATTCCATAGCACTCGCTGTAAATTAATAACAAAGCAATGTACGAATTTTAGTACTTCGAAAAAGGGTGAAAAAATAATAAACAGCACGGGAACCCTTATAGAATTGTTATAATTATGGTATTTTGTATCAAAATGCAGGCACCTTCTATTTCCGGCTTGCTTTTTGACTTTTCGAGATGATATGAGATACAGAACAATTGCTTTATTGCTTTTGCTTTTGCCCGCCTGGCTGCCGGTCCTGGCACAGAAACCTTTTACGGAAGGCGTGGTAAGCTATAAGGTAAAGCTGAGATCGGCCGACAATAAAGTGTTCAGGGGGCAATACACCTTTACATTTAAAGGACCTCATGTAAAAAAGGAACTTAAGCTTGATAATGGCTTTGAAGATATTGTGCTCATAGACTGCGGCACCGGAAAGGTTTTTTCTTTGCAGAACAGGAATGGGAAGAAGTATGCTATACAGCTCAGTATGGATGAAATAGTCAAGAAGCAGGAAGCCTATACCGGCTTCACACTAAAAGATGAAGCGAGTGAAAAGACCAATGTAGCAGGCTATGCCGTAAGTAAAAGTAAGGTCACTTATAAAAATGGATCTTCCGCAGAAATATTTTATTCGAAAGACTGGTATCCCCTGCAGCCTGTAAGTTACGAGCGATTCCCGTCTGCGAAATTTTTACCGCTGGAGTATTCGTATACCGACGAACACGGCATTGCCATGGAATTTGAAACAGATAAAATATCGCTTGAGCCAATCGAGAATGCGGTCTTCCGGATACCACCCGAGTATAAAATGATCTCGTACGAAGAATACAAGCAACTAAGCAAATAATCCCAGTTATATTTGTCCCCGATTGTAGGATCTCATGCCCCTTGATTTAATAAATAGTATGCTGCCGCATGAGCCGGTCATCGGAACAATGCAACGCCATATCCTGAGGTTCTACCTCGGCCGCTTCATATTGTTACTTCTGTTGCTTTTCGTATGCACTGCGTCGTGGGGCCAGGAGAAACAGAAGAATGACAAATCGAAACAGGCCGATACTGTAGCCCGCCCACGGGATATAAAAGTACTTTCGGAGCGTAAAGACAAAAACGGCAATACTGTACGGACGATACAGTACTACCTGGGTGGGCAGCGAATTATCGAGACAACAACAATACCTTCTTATGCCAGCCTCCATGTGCCCATTAATCCCGACACGCTGAACAAAGATTCGCTGATGGTAGTGGTAAATAAAGGAAAATACACCCTGGATGTTTACTACCGTAAAAAGAAAATACGCTCGTACAAAGCAGTCTTCGGCCCCAAACCCATGGAGAACAAAAAGATGGAGGGAGATCGCTGCACACCGGAAGGATGGTTTACCATAAAGAACAAGAACGGCGCCTCTAAGTATAATAAGTTCATGCTGCTGAATTACCCCAATGACTCTGCCATGGCTGCGTTTTCCCGAATGAAAGCAGCAGGCACAATACCCCAATCAGCCAATATAGGCGGCGATGTGGGCATACACGGGATATGGAAAGGTGGCGACGATATGATAGAACTGGGCGTATGCTGGACCGATGGCTGTGTAGCCATTAAAAATGCGGATGTGGATGAGCTGTTTTCACTGGTTCCGGTTGGCACAAGGGTGTTCATACGCAAGTAATCGCTTACTTTTTTGCCAGCTCCACGATATCCCTTACCTCGAGTACCTTCTTATCGCTCCCGTATTTCGCAGCGTTTATCATTGCCACGCCAACCTCTGCCAGCCTGCATGCCGAGCCGGGAAATACGGCCCGCAGAAACGGATACATCCAGGCAAAATACTTGTACAGCTTTAAGAGATTTTTCTGCCCCGGAGTTGCTTTCATAAAACCGGGCCGGAACATGTATGCAGCCTTGAACTGCAGCTTCATAAGATCGTTTTCCGTCTTTCCTTTCACTCTTGCCCACATGCTGCGGCCTTTCTCAGTGCTGTCTGTGCCTGCGCCTGATACGTAGCAGAAGGTCATGTCCGGGTTCTGCGCGGCCAGTACGCCAGCTACGTGCAATGTAAGATCGTACGTAAGATGTGTGTACTCCTTTTCTTTCATACCTACTGATGACACACCAAGGCAGAAGAAGCAGGCATTGTATCCTTTCAATTCAGCCGCTACCGGGTTGATGTTGAAGAAATCGCTGTGGATGATCTCCTTTAGTTTAGGGTGGACAACACCGCACGGTCGTCTGTTTATCACAAGCACCGACGTCACATCAGGGTGCTGCAGGCACTCCATCAATATGCCTTCGCCTACCATGCCGGTGGCTCCTGTTACAATAGCCCTAATGTTCATGAAGTCCCTTTTAGTTTTTAAAGATCAGGTAAAATGATTGATCGCCAGTACTTTAGTTTGCTCCTGCATAAAGTGTTCATAGGCTGCCCGCCAACCTTTCCATTCGGCACTGGTACCGAGTGAAAAATTATGAAATACTGTGATCATCATGCTTCCGGTTAGCTGTAGCTTTTTGCTCATTGCATCGAGTCTTTCAAATGCCTCGGCTGCAGAAAGCTTTGTTTCATAATGTGCCGTGGTATCCATAAAGCAGAACGGATATATACGCAACGGAGAAATGGTCTCGTTCGCTACATCGTACCACGAAAATGAATTGCCGGTACCGGCGCGAAAGCCAAGGTGTGAGCCATAACCCATACTATAGTCTTCGGTGATACCCTGCTTTTGGAGTTGCCGGTATGTCTGCGGTATTTTCATACGGATGTAGTGCTGCCGGGACGCATGTATGCCCTGTCCCGACACATGTTCCAGCATTCTCTTCTCCTCCCCCATCATATTATTGTGCTCCGAAAAATAAGAAGGGTGTATACCTACGGCGCTCTCCCTTGCCAGATTTTTTATTACCCGCACCATTGCCGGGTGCTGCGGATGTATGTTCTTATCAAAAGCTGTGGTCTTGAAAGAGGACAACACAAAGTAAAGCGGTTTGAGGTCATACTCTTTGTGCATCTGCCGCAACCACCTGAATGAATCATACGGGTCTTTCTGCTTTTTTTTCAACACTTTCGTTCGCTCGTTTATCTGCCGCACGTCGCCCTTCAGCAATGCACGGACGTATGCGCCAACTATACGCCCCACACCTTTATGGAGGTGAGAGTATGCCATATCTATATCATAAGTGGGCCGGAACAAAAAGGGTGTGGGACCTATGTTTACCCCAATAGCTGTCTGCAATTGCTTTCTGAAAGCCGTTACCCATTCATCCGCCAGGGGGCGCTGGAGCCAGCCCTTCTTATACAGTATGCTATGTGTGGCGGGATAGCGACCATGCTTATCTGCATGGTAATGATAATACTCTTCGTAGCGGGATAACAGAAAGAAGATGGCTGAGAAAAGATCAAATGGAAGCGTGAACCCTCCCGCCTCTGCCGCAAACAGTGTGGGAATATCGCACCACGTGCCAGCATGCGGGTCTACTTTATGTGTGCCCTTTTTCCAGAGCAACTGTTCATCAGGTATGCTAAAGCTATTTGGCAATGATTTTCCGTAGGAAATAAAGAAAGGCAGGTTTGTGGTCTCCGCCTCGTTGCTGGTGATGGTATAAGTGAGATGCAGCCGCTCCTTTAGCAGCCAGTCCAAAACGAATTTGAGGCGGGTGCTGCTTTCGGCGCTATATACCACTATTGTTTCCATACGCCCATTACTTAGTACGGCTCTTCCACATTTTATTGAACGACTTTTCTGCGAAGTGTATCTCTCCCCTGTGTTTGCCCCAGGTGTCTTTGAACAGCTTATTAACCACTTTATTCTTCATACCGGGGCTTGCCACATTCAGCAGCCGGCGGTTGAGCATCGCGGTCTCCCATAGCCGCCATGATGTATTTTCCTGGAAACCATTCAAATGTTCGTCGGTGGCTATGGCGCGGTTCTCCAGCAGCATCTCGTGTATGTTTATCTTCAGCGGGCAAACCTCCGTGCAGTTGCCACACAGACTGGATGCATAGCTCAGGTGTTTGAACTCCTCCATTCCTTCCAGGTGGGGAGTAATCACAGAGCCTATAGGGCCGCTATAAGTAGCGCCATACGCATGGCCACCGATATTCTTATACACCGGGCAGGCATTGAGGCACGAACCGCAACGAATGCAGTACATGCTCTCGCGCACCTCTTTCCGCAGCAGGTTGGTGCGGCCATTGTCAAGCAGTATCACATACATCTCCTCAGGGCCGTCAGTCTCATTGGCCTGGCGCGGACCGGTGAAGATGGAGTTATATACCGTTACCTGCTGACCGGTGCCATAGGTAGCCAGCAACGGCCAGAACAATTGCAGATCGTTGATCGACGGCAGCAACTTTTCAATACCCACTATTGATATCTGTGTAGCCGGGAACGAAGTACACAAACGTGCATTGCCTTCATTCTCTGTCACACATACTCCGCCCACATCTGCCAATAAAAAATTACCACCTGTGATCCCTATCTGCGCGGTGATATACTTCTCGCGCAGGTTCTTACGGGCGATCTTTGTAATCTCAGGCGGCGTGAGGTTGGCAGGCGTGCCAAGCTTGTCGTGAAACACTCTTGCTACATCCTCCTTGCTCTTGTGCATGGCCGGTGTTACAATATGGTATGGCGGTTCGCCGTCAAGTTGTTGTATGTATTCGCCAAGGTCGGTCTCTACGGAATCTATTCCATTTTCGGCAAGGAAGTCGTTAAGGTGTATCTCTTCCGTCACCATCGATTTTGCTTTGACTACCTGGTTTGTGTTCTTTTCGCGGCATATCTGCAGTATGGCCTGCAACGCTTCATCGGCAGTCTCGGCCCAGATGAGCTTTCCGCCGCGGGCAGTAAAGTTCTTCTCAAACTGCTCCAGGTATTTATCCAGGTTCTCTATTACTTTCCACTTAACATTCTTGGCTTTGCGGCGTGCAATGTCCAGGTTGGCAAATTGCTCCTTGCCCTTCACCACGCTGTCGTTGTACTTACGTATGTTGAAAGCCACCTTGCGCTTGTGCTCCAGGTCACCGGCCTTTACTTCGCTCTTGGCAAGAAAAATGGTTTGCTGCTCGGTCATTTTAGAAATTGATAAGTAAAAGTAAAAAATAAAAAATGGTGGGATTAATAAAATTGGCAGGTAGTAGGGCGGATAGTTTGCAATTAATATTGAACACCATGACAAAGTTTTTGAAGGAATGATCATTCAAATGGTAAATTTGGCATTATTATTGCATTTGTTTTTCCTTGTATAAACACACCTCCTAATTTTCAAATCTCATGAAGCGTATTTTATTCTCCCTGCTTTTATTAGTGCCCTTTTATGCCCATTCCCAGATCATTACTACTGTAGCCGGTGTCGGTACGATTGGCTACAGCGGTGATAATGGCATTGCTACTGCTGCACAAATGAGCGGCCCTGTAGGTGTAGTAACGGACAATGCCGGAAATATCTATATAGCAGACTATAATAACCACCGCATAAGAATGGTAAACACCTCAGGCGTAATTACTACTATTGCCGGAACGGGAACCGGTGCCCACAGCGGCGATAACGGACCCGCCACTGCCGCAGACCTTAACGGACCGCGGGGAATAGCAATAGATACTGCCGGCAATATTTACTTCACCGAGTACCTCAGCGGCACACTGCGCAAGGTAACAACCACAGGCATTATTACTACCATTGCCGGCGGCGGCAGCACTTATGCCGACGGCGTGACAGCTACGGCTACACAACTTTATAACCCTGTTGGTGTAGCGGTAGACCGTGCGGGTAATATTTATCTTGACGACTATGTAAAAAGCGTTATACGCAGGATCAATACTTCCGGCATTATCAGCCGGTTTGCAGGGGTAGACACGGCTGGCTTCAGCGGCGACGGCGGCCCCGCAACAGCAGCAAAACTGCATGAGGCATATGGCATTGCCGTAGATACGACAGGGAATGTTTATATAGCCGACGGTTATTATAATCACAGGATACGGAAAATAGATATCGCCGGAACCATCACCACCATAGCCGGCACTGATACCGGAGGATTCAGCGGAGATGGTGGCGCGGCCACGGCTGCAAAACTCTATGCCCCTGATGGCGTAAGTATAGATAATAACGGTAACATTTTCATTGCCGATATGTTCAACGACCGCGTCCGCGTCATAGACCCTTCGGGCATGATAAACACCTATGCAGGCAGCGGCGTTTACGGGTTCAGCGGAGACGGAGGGCCGGCTACTGCAGCCAATATTGGTCACCCTAATGCCGTGTTTGTGGACAACCAGCACAATTTGTTCATAGCTGATTACAACAATCAACGCATAAGGAAAGTAACACCTCCCGCTTCCACTGCTCTCATCGCCGATGTTTCCGCTAATAATGCGATCAGCCAGTATCCGAACCCTGCAAGAACAGAACTACATATCACCGCCACTGAGATGATCAGCTCTGTAACTGTTAGTAACCTCCTGGGGCAGACTGTTTATTCGCACCAGTATAGCTCAAACAATGTGCAACTTGATGTATCCTCGCTGCCGGCCGGTGTCTACTTTATTAAGGTGAACGGGACAGAAGTGAGGAAGTTTGTAAAGGAGTAATGAAGGTGTCAGCGAAGGTATTTTGCATCTTTATGTTGCAGGTTTTAGTTAACTTTGATAAGGTAAATGACAGATTATGTTAGGACTCAGCACTCACGGCTCTACTAATACCAATCAACTTCAGATCAATATCCCGGATGAACTGAAGGGTGTTGAATTGCAGATAATCATTTTGCCTGCCGAAAAAAGCAATGATCAGATAGATTTTTTCACTGATGCTGAACTCCAGTCACTACCACATATTAATTTAGGTAAACCAATTCAGGATAACGAAGACTACAGCAAATGGTAGGCGAAATACATTTGGCAAATATCTACTTTACCGATTCTTCTGCCGCCAAAGTGAGGCCAGTGTTGTTGGTTAAAGCAAATAGTTTTAATGATGCGAT
>CANJQU010000038.1 GCA_947476485.1 Chitinophagaceae bacterium | reverse complement strand
CATTTGCGAATTTATTTTTCCGTAAAAATTGGACATTGCATAAAAACCATATTTCAGTTAACCAGTTAGCTTGCTTGCCGACTGAAAACTGCCAACTGCGAACAGAGTTGGGTATAATGGGAAATGTACTAAAACATTAATATCAGCAACAGCAAAGGATTTCATCAGATGTCCATGCCCCATTTGCGAATTTATTTTTCCGTAAAAATGGGACATTACTTAAAAACAATATTTCAGTTAACCAGTTAGCTTGCTTGCCGACTGAAAACTGCCAACTGCGAACTGAGTGGGGTATAATGGGAAATGCAGTAAAACATTAATATCATTCACAGACAAGGGTTTCGCAAGTTGTCAATGCCCCACTTGTGAAATCTATTTTTCAGTAAAAATGGGACATTGCATAAAAAAACCATCCTTCAGTTAATCAGTTAATCTCGGTTAACCTGCCGGCCGGTAGGCGGGTCTGAGATCAACTTTGATAAAAGACATTTACTTTTGAACCTGCCTGCCGGCAGGCAGGTTTTTACTTTAGAATTTGAATTATGTCAAAAAAGAACACCGCCCGCCCCGATGGCCTCGCCTATTCCACTAACAAGGATTTTTTCAACGATTTCCCGGCCGAGGAACCGGGCGAAACGCTCCCTAAAGAAAAACAGAAGCTCCGCGTGAAGCTGGACACGAAGCAGAGGGCAGGCAAAGTAGTCACGCTGGTAGATTTCTTTGTGGGCACAAATGAAGATATGGAAGCCCTTGCCAAGCAACTGAAAACCAAGTGCGGCACAGGCGGCAGCGTAAAAGATGGTTTTATCATCATACAGGGAGACTATAAAGAAAAAATTATTGCATGGCTGAAGGATTGGGGATATATTTTAACCAAATAGTTTTCATGGTATGGACTCCATGATATAGTGCGAATTGCTTAAATTTGCTGTAAAATTAACTTTAATGGAAGTAGCAGAACTGCGTGAAAAACTGCATGAGTATATTAATAACGCTGATGAGCAACACCTTTCAGCAATATATTTATTGGTAGAAGATGATATTCCCTCAAATAGTGCGGATATCTTTGATGAAGCTACAATGAACATGATTTATCAAAGAAGGGAAAATCACAGGAAAGGTATCTCAAAATCCTACACGGTTGAAGAAAGCATGAATTTTATCAGGCAACATAAAAAAGCATAATGGCTTACACGCTTGTCGTAAATGAAGAAGCACAGGATGATGCGTTGGAAGCTTATTTGTATTATGAAGATCGGTTAGCTGGACTGGGCGAGAGGTTTTTGAAAGAACTCACCTTACGTTATCAACTAATTACCGAAAATCCACAACATTATAGTTATTTGCACGAGGATAAGGAAAAAACATTGCGCAGAGTAAAAATAAAACACTTTCCATTCCTGGTAGTTTATGATTTTACCGAAACGGAAGTAATTGTATATACGGTTCATAATTGCTACAAAAAACCCTAAACGCATTTGATATAAAAACATTATGCTTAACGATATAGTAATACTCAACGAAAAAGAAACCCGCGGCGGTTTTGGTGAAGGAATCCTGGAAGCAGGGCGCCGCAACCCTAACGTAGTTGCCCTCACTGCCGACCTCGCCGGATCACTGAAGCTGAATGCCTTTATGAAGGAATTCCCCGACCGCTTTATACAGTGCGGTATTGCTGAAGCCAACATGATAGGCGTGGCCGCAGGCCTCACCATAGGTGGCAAGATCCCTTATACAACTACATTCGCCAACTTCTCAACTTCCCGCGTATACGATCAGGTGCGCCAGTCGGTGGCCTACAGCGATAAGAACGTGAAGATATGCGCATCGCATGCCGGCCTTACGCTGGGCGAAGATGGCGCTACACACCAGGTGCTGGAAGACATAGGCATGATGAAAATGCTGCCGGGTATGACGGTCATCGTGCCTTGCGACTTCAACCAGACCAAGGCGGCAACTCTAGCTATTGCAGAGCATGTAGGCCCTGTATACCTTCGCTTTGGCCGTCCCAAGTGGCCCAACTTCACAGCAGAAGATCAGAAGTTCGAGATCGGTAAGGCGCAGGTGCTTGCTGAAGGTAATGATGTTTCGCTCTTCGCATGCGGCCACATGGTATGGCTGGCTGTAGAGGCTGCGAAAGTACTCGCTACCAAAGGCATCTCTGCAGAAGTGATCAATATGCACACGATAAAACCACTGGATGAGGCCGCTGTTATCGCGTCTATAAAGAAAACCGGCTGCATTGTCACTGCGGAAGAACACCAGATCAACGGTGGCCTTGGCGACAGCATTGCCAACGTAGCTTCCCGTGAATGCCCTGCACCGCATGAGTATGTTGCGGTAATGGACACCTTTGGAGAAAGCGGCACACCAAAGCAATTGCTGGATAAGTATGGTCTCACATCGGCACACATTGTAGCGGCGGCAGAAAAAGCCATCAGCAGAAAAAAATAAGATCTGCCAATTCATAAAAACAGCAAAGGGAGCGTACGCTCCCTTTTTGTATCTGTTGATGTAGCGCTAGTGTTGTACCGCCAGCTTGGTTGCAAGCTCGCCACCATTGGCGCTCGTTAGTTTCACGATATATAAACCCGAGGGTATGCTGGCTGTGCTTATCGTTGCCATACCACTTGCGCTCTGGCCTGTTGCAATAATTCGTCCCAGCATATCGGTTATGCTCATTGAAAACTCCGACCGGTCTTCGGTGGCCGCCATCACCTCACCTTTCGCCGGATTAGGGTATACCCGTGTTGCAGGTGCATTGATGAATGAGAGTTGCGTGGTGACAAGCCCGCAGACATCCGGAAGCGGGTTTATCTCTATCCGGGCGCCGGGCGCCAGGGTATGGCCGGCAAATCCGGAATAGGTAGACTGGTAGAACAAGCAGCGATACACCGCGTTCTGTGCCACGGTGGATTCCTGCGCCACTGCAACACCGTTGTCTACCGGGTTTATATAATCCCAAACGACATTTTTAGCAGAATCTATTTCAAACAGGCGACCACTCTGGGCCTCACAAATTAATGTCCCTCCGCCAGGCAGCGCCTGCGACCCACCCATGAATGGGGTAAAGAACCTGTTTGGCGGCACGTTATAAAAGTAGGTCCACGATAGCGTATCCGGCCCAAATGCCACACCGGCGCCGATCGTGTAGTTCCCGGACGAGTCGATTGGCGGGTCGATAATATCTACCGAGGAGTAATCGGTGCCCGGCCTGCCGTTCCCATTGTTAAATATCATGATCTGGTTGGCATATTTTCCGGTCTTGATCCACTCGGGGTTATGCTGCTGAAACAGTTTCATGGTAAAGATTGTGCCCCGGTTATAGGCGAGTGGATTACCCCACCGGTACAGGAAATCACCACCCTTACCATGGGCCCCGCCGCTGTGGGTTGCCGCTGTAGCGGAATCAGTGGCATGATCAACAATATATATTTCATTGGTATTATGGAAGCTTAGCATTACCTGGTCCAGCGCTTCATTATAGGTCACTGCATTAAAATGAAGCCAGTCCGGGTTTGTTGCCGTAGTTGCAGCAGTATTCACGTAGTTCAGATTCATCAGTTCCGGGTGGTCTGCAACTACACCATAATTCAGTTTAGTCGAGTCAAAATCCTGTACCATATGGTCCCACAACCGCCATGTCCATACTATATCAGCAGAATCGGTACCTACCGGCCTGATCTCCATCACTTTGGCACTCCAAAGGCTGGTTCCCAGTAATGAAGGTTTTCTTCCGTTTGCGATCGCCTCGGAATCCGAAATAACCTCCCACACTACTGCCAGGATATTTCCGTTGGGCATATAACAGATATCATGGTTCTGGGTTTGCAGCGAGTCTGAGAGCACATATTGCCACACCAGGTTGCTGTTCCAGTCATAGCGCTGTATCACGCCTCCTGCACTTCCCAGCACGTTGAACACCGGGTTAGGATAGTCGCCCGACCTGAGCAATGTGCCATCAGGTAACAGGTATACATCAAGCCCCGGTGCCCGGTCCGAACGCCACTGATGCACCACACGTCCGCATTTATCTATAAGATAGGTAGTATCGCACGCCCTTACGGGTGCAAACAAAACATAACCATCATCTTCACTGCCAGTGGTATGAGTAAATAAACCAACCGTCTGCTGTGCTTCGAGGGTTTTTGCATAGAAAAATGCAAGAAAGAGAAAGCCAATTGAGTAAAATATCCTGTTCATCTGCCGTAATTGTTGTGCGCTAAAAATCAGGACAAGGTAAAGATTGTTGAAAATAGTTCAATCATAGCAATCAAAAATAATTTCGACCGCTATAGTTATAATCAACAAAAACGCGGCCCTTTCCGGAGCCGCGTTTTGTATATTTTTTATAGATCTCTTAGCGTACGATAGTTATTTTAGTCACATCGTATTTCACAGAACCGTTAACCAGTTTCACGAAGTACATTCCTTCACCGGCACCGGCAGTTGCATTTACGGTAACTGTGTTCATACCGGCAACTGCGTGTACGGCCTGGGTGTAAACGAGGCGTCCTGATACATCTGTAAGCTCAAGTGTCAGGTCTGCGTCCTGCTGCGCTGCAAACTTGCACTGGAACGGCCCGTTCGCAGGGTTTGGCATAATCGTAAGCTTCTTAGACAGGTATGCCCGGGTTGTTGGTACCTCAGTTGTGGAAAACGACTGTTCGTCTGCGAAGAAATTAACGCTGGTAGATTTGCCACCATACTGGAACGTGTAAACAACTGCTGTTATATCGCTTGCATTGAAATCAGCGCCAAGGTTATCAGATACGAAATCATTGAAACTTACCTGGTAACTCTTCATGCCAGTATCAAGGGTCAGGGTTGTGTAGTACTGGTCCTTGAAGTTAACGATACCATTTTTGATCAGTTTTATCTGCACTTTGCCGCCACCTTTTGCAGTGAATTTGTAAGAATGATAGTCACTCAGGTCTACCTTGTCTTCACCAGAAGTAACGAATTTGTAAATTGATAAATAGTCGTTGCTGGTGCCTGTTACCGTGATATTCCTGTAGAGCGGGTACTCTCCGTCTGTATATACGCGGTCAATATTATTGTTTGGCTTAAATTCGATCGAAGAGTAAGCCGGATCATAATCCCAGCTCCAGTTTCCATCAGCCATATAAACGTCGTCCACCAGCGTATCGTTCAGGTAAAGATGGCCTTCATACTCATATCCATCGTATATAGGCAACGCGAAGTTATTCACCTGGCCGCCGATAAGCGTAAATGGTATCATAAGCGTATCAGTACCTGAGAATTCATTTTTCTTTTCTATAAAAATGATCTTGCAGTTGGTAGAATTAATTGCGCTGTTGATAGAAAGGTTAAGGAAGCCCTTGTCCCTCTTACCCGCTGCAATGTAGGTTGTTGGAGCAGGAAGGTTCGCGTCCAGCTGCTGAAGCGGCATTACATGAGAAAGGTTAGTGAGAATGTCGCTTGCAAGTATCTGTGTATTCAGCGGAGATGCTGCCCATACCTGGAAGTTGAAAACAGAATCATCAGCGCTGTACTCGGATATCAGCCATTTGCTCTGTAGGTTGAAATGCGTGCTTCCCGCTGATTTACCGGCAGAGAATGCGATACAATATTCAATAGAGCCGTTTTGCTGCTTCAGCTTGAACTGTATGAACTTCATACCCTGTATGGTAATAGACTCAGCGTCTGATAATACAGCACCGCGGAAACGATCACATATCGACTTGGTATGATTGTATGCGCCATTGCGCGTGGTAATAGCCAGCACAGCAGCTTTTGCTGCATTGTTACTTACATAGTCTACAGAGAAGGCATCTACAGCCGAAGTGAGTGAAGTGATATCAGTCGGTGTACTGATCTTAGCCGTAGTGTTGACAAGGCCTGCAGGTGCAAAGCGCTGTATTGAGCTTCCTGCACCAGTGCCTCTTGCGGCTGCGTTGTTCGCGGCTTTATGGTAGGCAGGCATTGTATTATAGTCAGGCCGGGTATTCACACTGTTTTTGATATTGTTGATGGCCCGGCGGCTTACGAGGTCGCCAAGGCTTACACTTTCAAGTCCGCCATCGCAACCGCACGACACGCTGTCGCAGATCACATAGACTTTCATATAGCTATACATTACGCAACCGGCAGGGCTTGTAACCGTTTCTTTAACAAGGTAGCTTCCAAGGTCGCTATATGTCTTTACGGGTGAAGTGCCTGTTCCCGAAGTGCCGTCGCCAAAATCCCATGTTATTGTGCAACCCGCACCTGACAGTGCACTGAAAGCAAAGCTGTTACCGGTAAGCGCGTGTATAGAATCATTAACGGTGAAACCGGATACCGGGGTCGGAGACACAATAATGGTGTGCGTCACACTGTCTGCAGCGCCACCGGCTCCTGTTACCACAAATTTCACATGAAAAGTACCAGTAGTTGTGTAGTGCTTAACAAAGTCGCGTGTATATCCGTGGGTGCCATCGCCAAAGTCCCAGCGATATGTGAATGGCCCAACGCCTGTTGCACTGCCTTCAAAAATAAACACATTGTCAGCAAGACATTGGTTACCGATATTAACGTCATACGACGCATTGACACTTATATCGCCGCCGCAACCTGTAAATCCTGAACCGAACACAAAGTAGTGATCGTCCCCGGCAGCATGACGGTAAGACTGGCCGATGATCTGGCCATTAATAGCTGCATGATTTGTATTCTTATAAATGTTTGCATATGGAGCAAATACCGTACCCTCTACTTCAGCCGAACCGCCGATAGTCAGGGATGCAGTATTGTAGAAATTGTACAGCACATAAGGACAATCGGTCATATCGATACCTGCTGATGTGAAAACATTCCATGTAAATGTACCCGGCGCATTAACATTTACAACGAACAGGTGCGCCGCATCAGGAGCATGATTGAATCTGAAAGAAGATATCGCATTGAGGTCCGCACCTGTAACATTCAGTACGTTGGTGCCTGAATGAAGCGTGATCTTCACTATTGAGGGAAGACCGGTATGGCTCGCCAAAGCGTTGTTATCACCGTCAAAAAGATTTGAATTGTCAGACAGCGCCGACATGTTGGTCGCACTTGTCTTCATCTGCAGGAATGCAGATACAAAGTCTATACCTGTTGACTGGCAAACAGGATTAGACGTGGGGCTCACACCGATGGAGTAGGCAGACATCTGCATATTGATACGTGGCGTACCATTATAGTCAGAGCAACCCGTGATACGCATTGGTGATGATGCACCGGTCATATCCGAATACCATACAGTTGCGCCGGAGCAGTCGCCTGTTTTTACATAACCGTGGTGCCCAACGTTCAGAATGCCGCTGCCAAAATTTATTTTACCGCCGATGACCAGCGTTGTGGGTATACCAGCCACAGTAAATGCACCGTCCGACGTTGTTGATACATCATAGTTGCCACCAATGGTGAGATCGCCACCCATTGCAACCGGGCCTTGCGTTAAATTGTCTATCAGGTTAGCATCTCCTTGCACAAACACATTGAAGCCAAGCGCAGGAGCCGTGGGGCTACTTTGCGCCGAAAGGCGTGTGGCTGAAAACAGCAAAATAAGGAAACAACTTAGGGGTAATGTTCTTCTCATAATCTAAGTTTTAAATGGTTTGCAAATCGTTAACTTAAAAGTTGTAATTCATTAACATATACACAAAATTAGAAACAATTTCCTAAAAACAAAGCTTTTTTAAAAAAACTTTTATTTATTTTTTAAAATTGCCTGTTTTTATTCGTGTAACAACTAACCCCTACCTCTACCGACCTACCGGAAAAATACTTACTAAACACGCTCAAACCCTTTATCAGCAACACATACAGCGTTTCTACATCAAGTTAGCATGCATTCGTTAAACAGGAGCAAAAATAACGATTTATTTTTATAAATCCAAAAAACAGATGGGCCGGCTAATGCCAGACCCACCTGTTTGTGTAAATATCAATAAGGTTATTCTATTACCAGTTTACATTTGAAATATGTATCAGCTGATTTTATAGCAATAATATACACTCCCGCAGCGAAAGTCGAAACGTTTATTTGCGCCTGACCGGAAGTTGTATTGAATTCAATAGCGGAATTGTATACCTCGCGCCCTGCCATATCGGTTATGGATACGACCGCATTGCCGGCCGTTTGCTGTGACCATTCCAGGTTTACATAACCTGCCGTCGCTGGGTTTGGATATATACCTATTCCATTGTCAGTTTTGTACGCGGAAACTAAAACATTACTGTATGGCGTTATGGTCCCGTATAAAGTATGTTGTTTGAAATTAACGTTGGTTACCATTTCGCCGAATCCGGACAAGCTGATAAGCGTTGATTCCGTTGTATAATACTTATAGTCTTCAGGGTAAACAGTATATATACCGCCACCAAGCCCGGTGAACGAATAGGCTCCCACGGCATCTGTATACGTATAAGTAACCACCTGCCCGCTACCATTAAGCAGGTAAACCAGCATGCCAACAACAGCTATCTCCCCGCTGGTGCCTCTTCCGGCTCCGGACATGATGAAACCTTCAATGGAACCCACACCGGGAGGCACAACCCCATAGACCATATTGATGTGCTGCGTATCTGTAGCGCTGGTGTGAACAATTGCGTTAGCTGCATTCCAATGAGCACTGAACGCACCATACGTGGGTGCATAACCTGTTACACCAGGAACACTGCTAATCAGCTTTGCCCTTACCAGGTAATTGCCGGGAACCACCGAATCGAACTCGTAATATGGCATGCCGCCATCCATACATGTGAACATGGAGTCCTGGGTGATCAGTGAGCTGTCGGCAGGATTAAACTGTATGAGCCACACTTTCATTGCATCTGTAGCCAAACCACCGGCTGCTATATGTCCTGCAACCTTGTTCGGATTCACAGTTATGCTTTCTGTTGTCATGCACCCGTTAGCACCAGTCCCGGTAACCGTGTATACAGTTGCGGTCATCGGACGAACCGTATTTGAAGCGCAGGTGTTACAGGCAATTCCGACACCAGGAGACCAGTAATAAGATACCGCACCGGCCGCAACAAGATCATATGCGCCGCCGCATGCAGCGGATGAAGCAACCATTGTAACTACTGGTGTCGCATAAACTGTAACTAAAACCGTAGCTACACAACCCGCAGAAACAATATAACTGATGGTATCCACTCCCGCTGAAATGCCGATCACAATGCCGGTGGAAGCGCCAATGGTGGCGACAGTTGCAATACCCGGCGTACTGCTGCTCCATGTCCCTCCGGGAGTTACATCACTAAGATCGGTTGTACTGCCGGCGCAAAGGGCGGTAACTCCCGATATAAGACCAGGAGATGTGCTCACGGTTACAATAAGCGTAGTATAACAACCTGAAGGAAGCGTATAGGTTATCATCGCAGTACCACCCGAAACACCAGAAACAATACCGGTGGCGTTTACTGTCGCTATCGATGGGCTGCTGCTCATCCAGTTGCCACCGGCAGGCGAAACGGTAAGTGGTGTTGCTGAACCGACACAAACACCCGATGCGCCCATTATAGCCGATGGCAACGGATTTACAGTATTGATAACAAAGGTATAACAGCCCGAGGGAAATGCATAAGATATATTGACCGTTCCGGCAGACACGCCTGTAACTATGCCCGAAGTGCTGACAGAAGCTATGGCTGAAGATGACGAGCTCCAGGCTCCGCCGGGCTCAACATCACTCAGCGCTGTTGTCATGCCGATGCATTCAATAGTCGTACCAGCTATTGCAGGCGGTGTAAGGTTTACCGTAACTATGGTTACAGCGCTGCAACCACTGCCTAACGTATACGTAATGACTGCTGTTCCGGAAGATACCGCCGTTAAAACCCCTGCTGCACTTATTGTGGCAATCGCTGGCGTTGCAGAGCTCCATGCACCACCGGCAACCGTATCGCTAAGCGTGGCACTATCGCCGGCACATAATAAAGTAAGCCCCGATATGGCTGCTGGTACCTCATTAACGGTAACCACCTGCGTGGCTATACAACCTGCGGCAGAAGAATAAGTAATCGTAGCTGTACCAACACCAGATCCAGACACTAAGCCACCTGAACTGATCGCGGCAATAACATCACTACTGCTCCAGGTGCCGCCTGCCAGCGCATCAGTAAGCAATGTGGTGGAACCATTACACAGATACGCAATACCTGAGATCGGCGCAGGAGTTGGATTTACCGTAACCCTGGTCGTCGCGTTGCAACCCGTACTTAGCGCATACGTAATAACTGCTGTGCCGGCGGAAACCGCCGTTACCACTCCTGTCGCACCAATAGTAGCAATTGCAGATGCCGCAGAGCTCCATGTACCACCAGCTATAGTATCGCTAAGCACTGCATTGTCGCCAGCACATAAAATAGTAACACCGGAAATAGGTGTGGGCGTTGAATTCACGGTAACCGCTTGTGTGGCTATACAACCTGTGGCAGAAGAATAAGTAATCGTAGCCGTACCAACACCAGATCCAGAGACTAAGCCACCTGAACTGATCGCGGCAATAATAACATCACTGCTGCTCCAGGTGCCACCCGCCAGCGCATCAGTAAGCAATGTGGTGGAACCATTACACAGATACGTAATACCGGAGATCGACGCAGGTGTTGGATTTACAGTAACCCTGGTCGTCGCTTTGCAACCCGTACCTAGCGCATACGTAATAACTGCTGTGCCGGCAGAAACCGCCGTTACCACACCTGTCGAACCAATAGTAGCAATTGCAGGTGCCGCAGAGCTCCATGTACCGCCAGCCATAGCATCGCTAAGGGCAGTATTGTCGCCCGCACATAAAATAGTAACACCGGATATAGGTGTGGGCGTTGTATTCACAGTAACCTCCCGCGTGGCTATACAACCTGCCGCAGAATAAGTGATAACTGCTGTACCAACATCGGCTCCCGATACTAAACCACCTGAACTGACACTGGCGACTACAGGACTGCTGCTGCTCCAGGTGCCGCCTATCAGCGCATCAGTAAGCAATGTGGAGGAACCATTGCACATATAAGGAGTACCCCCGATCGGTGTAGGTGTTGGATTAACAGTAACCCTGGTCGTCGCTTTGCAACCCGTACTTAGCGCATACGTAATAACTGATGTGCCGGCAGAAACCGCCGTTACCACACCTGTCGAACCAATAGTAGCAATTGCAGGTGCCGCAGAGCTCCATGTGCCACCAGCCACACCATTGCTAAGCGCAGTATTGTCGCCCGCACATAAAATAGTAACACCGGATATAGATGTGGGCGTAGTATTCACAGTAACCTCCCGCGTGGCTATACAACCTGCCGCAGAATAAGTAATAACTGCTGTACCAACATCGGCTCCCGATACTAAACCACCTGAACTGACACTGGCGACTACAGGACTGCTGCTGCTCCAGGTGCCGCCTGTCAGCGCATCAGTAAGCAATGTGGCGGAACCATTGCACATATAAGGAGTGCCCCCGATCGGTGTAGGCATAGCATTCACAGTAAAGGTGGCGGTGGCCGTACACCCGTTAGTGAGTATATAGCTTATTATGGTGCTGCCCGTTGCTATCCCTGTTACCACACCTGTCACACTAACCGTCCCGGCCGCAACATTACTGCTGCTCCATGCACCGCCTGCTGTAGCATCAGTGAGGGCGGTAGCAAGACCGGCACATACCGATGCAACACCTGTTATTGGCGCAGGAGATCCGTTAACTGTTACTAGTACAGTCGTCTTACAGCCTGTTGGCAGTGTATAGGTAATTAGCGCAGTACCTGCCGTTACGCCGGTAATGCTGCCTGTTCCAACGGATACTTTCGAAGATGAACTGCTCCAGATGCCTCCGGGGCTCGCATCGGTCAAAACGAATGTAGCGCCGGTACATGCACTAAATATGCCGCCAATGGAACCCGGCAATGGATTAATAGTCACCACCGTAGTGGTAAAGCATCCCGACGGTAGTATATAAGAAATACTTGCAGTACCGCCAGAGTTGCCGCTGACCATAGGCGTGCCGCTACCCACAGACGCCACTCCTGGGTTACTGCTGCTCCATGTGCCGCCTGTGGTGGCGTCAGTGAGTGCTAACAAACTCCCAGCACACACAGGATGATTTGCGGTTATTGCAGCCGGTGTAGAATTGACCGTTACAACCGTACTTACAAAGCAACCGGGTGACATTTTATAAGAGATATTGGTGGTACCTGCCGTTACACCGGTTACCACTCCTGTGGTGGCGCCAATGGTCGCAACGGCTGTATTACTGCTGCCCCACGTGCCGCCGCCTACAGCGTCCGAAAGAGGAGAAGATGATCCCGTACAAACCGCAGTAATGCCGCTTATAACGGATGGCATTGGGCTTATAGTTACAACAACATTTGAAGAACAGCCGGTTGCCAGGGTATAAGAGATTCTTGTAGTGCCTGCTGACAGGCCGGCTACCGTGCCCTCGCTGCCAACTGTACCAACGGCAGGATTACTGCTGCTCCATATACCCCCAATTGTGGCATCAGATAGTGTGATGCTGCTGCCTGCGCACGCAGTTGCCGTTCCGGAAACCGGCATAGGGAGCGGATTGAAAGTTACCACCTTTGTTGCAATACAGCCTGTAGATATGCCGCATGTAATGTTAACAGTACCCGCAGATATTCCGGTTACTATGCCTGTAGAACCTATGGTAGCCACTGCAACATTGTCGACACTCCAGGTGCCCCCCGGTGTCGCGTCAGACAGAACAATTGAGGTGCCTTCGCAACCAGATGATGGCCCGGTGATAGGAGCCGGAGAAGCGTTCACTGTTACAATTTTTGTAACAGACGCAGACCCATACTTTGTGGTGGTGGTATAAGTGAACGTATCAATGCCTGCCGTAACGCCCGTCACTGTATCGCGCGAGATAGATGCGGTGACGTTGCTGGCCACCCATACACCATCGGCAGGAACTTCAGAAAAATTGAAGTGAGCACCTACGCATACGTGATCGGGGCCGTGTATGAGGCTGATGATGTTCTCCACGGTATTCGTAATCACTACAGGATTGTCATCAAAGAAGATACCTGCCTGATTGAACATTGTTGCGCCATCACCGAGCCCGCTTTTTGTCTTTATATGGAATATCACCATGCCGGTGCATTCGTTATGATGGGTGCTGTCTAAAAGATTAATGTGCGGGAAATCGAATTTAATAATGTTGTGGCCGTCTGCTTTGTAGATAGCGGTATTCATTACAGCAGTTGCTGCATCTATACGTAGCGTGTTCACATCCAGGTTGTCCGGCAATGTATCCATCACGGCAATATTATGCGCAGTATCATTACCTGTATTCTCAAAGTTGATCGTGTACTGCAGATAGGTGCCGGGCAATATATAACCGCCTGGTATTACTGATATTTCATTAGGGTCAAAGGAAGATTTTACAGTATCTATACGTGCAATAGTATTGTTTGTTGTGTCGGCATCTCCGGTCACGGGCGTTATTCTAACGACCGACAGGATAGTGTCGCCGGGAGTAAGCCATGTACCTGTTCTTTCAAGAGTATAGTTAATAGTATGTGGCGCTAACATCGATGATAAACCAGTCATGTTCCATGTTACGACATTACCGGAGACACTGCTGGGCGATGGAACAGAAGCGCTAAAAGAAAACTTTGGATTTATATTCAGCGTAACGACCCCTGCCTGCGGCGTGCAATAATTATTGTTCACTACAACAGTACCGGTAGCAGTATGGCGGCCCGCAATTGAGCTCATATGCTCAGTAAGATCAAAACCAGGAGTACTGGAACAGGTAAATCCAATATAGTTGTTGGTTACATGATAGATTATCGACTGCAGCGTATCGTATACTATTCCACTTCCCGAACATGTTGGAACAAGGCCAGCTGGCGCGGATATCACTTTGAAGGAATAGATATCTCCCGGGTTACCAAAAGCAGTATAATAGATGCCGCTCGTCGCTGTCTGCGTGTCCACAGCTATTCCGTTTGAATCAACTTCAACAGTGACTGGTGGAAAACTCCATGTTTCATCGCCATCCTTCGCGCAGTTACCATTGTTATCGTAGTAGAACTGCACGGCGAAGTTATTGCACAGGAGGTATTGGTGAGAGAACAGAATTGAATCGACGGCAGTCGCTCCATCCCACAATACTTCTTTTACAGAATATGTGCCCGGCGCCGAATAAACGTGGGGTACACTGGCATACATCGTACCAGGATCACCGGGACTAAGTGGCGTAGTAGTACTTGTACCATCCCCGAAATCAGTAGTCAATGTTGTTGCAGCAGTCGGGTTAGTTTCAGTAGAGAAATTCAGCGCTCCGCAATGATTATCGATGAAAACAGAAAAACTGTCTGCAAATACATCTGCATGATACTTTATCTCGCGTATCACATGATTGCCTAAATCCGCAAGAAACATATTGCCATACCGGTCAAAGTCGAACGGTCCCGTTATATTGAAACTACCCAGGCTGGCTGGACCACCATCACCACTATATCCCGGGGTGGTTCCTGCTATCGTAGTAATAATGCCGGCAGGGTTTATTTTGCGAATGTGCTCGCCTGTGACACCTCCGGTCAAATAAATATTTCCGGCGATATCCGTTTTTAATCCATTACACCTGGTTATTGATGCCAGGTCGGCAGGCCCCCAATCGCCACTATCTCCGTAGGTGCCATTTCCCGCGATCGTTGTGATTATGCCGGCGCTATCAATTTTCCTGACCCTGTTATTATTTATGTCGTTGACATATACATTTTGGTGCGCGTCAACGGTTATTTGCCCCGGAAAGTTCAACAATGCGTTTGTGGCCGGTCCGCCATCGCCGCTAAAGCCCGTTATAGGCCCCCCAAGTGCACCCGGGAAGCCGGCAATAGTGGTAATAATACCTGAAGTATCCACTTTGCGCACATTAGCGTTATAGTCATCGGTGATATAAAGATTGCCTTTGCTATCCACGGCTATATAGTAAGGTCCCGCAAGCGTAGCTGCTGTTGCCGGCCCGCCATCACCGGAGCTATAGCCCCACGTGCTGCCGGCCACCGTTGTAATAATTCCGGATGTATTTACTTTCCTGACAACACTGCTGATAAAGTCTGCAATGTACAAGTTACCTGATGCGTCCAGGGCCATGCCTGCAGGATTAGACAATTGCGCTGCAATTGCCGGCCCGCCGTCCCCACTGTAACCGGCCGTTCCATTACCTGCAACAACAGTTACAATACCGGACCGGCTTATTTTTTTTACGGTAGAAGTTACCGCATCTGCCACATAAATATTATTACTGGAATCAACTACCAACCCCCAGCTTCCATATTCCGCTAAAAATGGTGCGTATGTGGAAACAATACCACTCCGGATACTGCCCGGCAGCAGTACTGCAGGATTAACATTGAGTGTTTGCGTTGCTACGCAACCTTCAGGCAATGTGTAGCTGATAATTGCGCTGCCTGCAGCTATGCCGGTGACGGTACCGGTCGGGTCTATTGTTGCAATGGAAATTGGGTTGCTGCTCCAGCTTCCCCCCACAGTAGCATCTGAGAGGGTAACAGAGGTTCCAACATCAATGCTCGAGGCGCCTGATATAGAGGCAGGTGACGCATTCACTGTTACTTGCTGCATTGTCGAAAAACCAAAAGGCCCATAGTAAGTAATTGTAGCGGTACCCGCCGATATACCGGTAACAACACCCGTAGAACTACCCACCACAGCAACGCCTGTGGGCGATGATGCCCACTCGCCACCACCTGAATAATAACTCAATGTTGTAGTGCTGCCCACACATACAGTTGGAGTGCCCAGTATGCCGGATACGGGTACCGGGTTGTTCCGCAAAACTGATATTGTGCTGCTTCCGTTATTGAGAATTGCAAGATCCGGTTTTCCGTCTCCGTCAATATCACCAGAAACTACGCTATACGGGCCGCCACCTGATGAGTAGGTTTCCCCCGCAGCATACGAAATACTGCCTATGGATGCAATGTTTCTTAAAACAGAAACCGTACCGCCATCGTTGTTAGCGACCGAAAGGTCGGGCTTGCCATCTCCGTCTATGTCGCTCATAATTGTGCCCATAGGCACGCTGCCGGTGGCAAAGGTTACACGCGTGGCAAAAGAAATAACCCCTGTGGAAGATGTATTGCGAAACACAGAAACGTCATTATCATTTTCATCAGCAATAACCATATCCGGCTTGCCATCTCCATCTATATCCCCTATTGATAATCCAGTAGGAGAACCTCCGGTGACAAAAGTCAATGGGGAAGCAAAGGACCCGGATGTTATCGAACCAGGCGAAGACAAATTTCTCCACATGAAAATCGAAGCGCCGTCTATGTTTGATA
This sequence comes from Chitinophagaceae bacterium, assembly GCA_947476485.1. Classification (GTDB taxonomy): domain Bacteria; phylum Bacteroidota; class Bacteroidia; order Chitinophagales; family Chitinophagaceae; genus Nemorincola. Next base: position 18,133 of record CANJQU010000038.1, on the reverse strand, counting down.
CTGTAAGGTCAGGCTTACCGTCACCATCTATATCCCTTATTAATACATCATGGGGAGTACTCCCTGCACTTAAAACCACCTGAGGCCTAAAGGAAATGACACCCGGAGCAGAGACACCGTGAAAAATGGAAACCGTATGATCAGCGGAATTGGCTACTGCCATATCTGGTATGCCATCACCATCAATGTCACTGACAGCTACCATTGCGCCACCACCACCAGTGGCGGATACCACAGGGGCATCAAATGACACGGAACCTGGTGAAGACGTGTTGCGGAGCACAGAAACTGTAGCATCTCCTGCAGTTACTACGGCCAGGTCAGGCTTACCATCTCCGTCTATGTCTGCGGTAGTTATGCCAGTAGGTGTGTTACCAACTGGAATGACAACAGGCGCGGCAAATGAGCTGCCTGTTATAGAACCACTGGAAGATGTATTGAGGTACACCCATACTGTATTGCTTGTAGCACTTGTAGCTACCATATCCGCCTTCCCATCTCCATCAAGATCGCTGAGTGCCAGCACATAAGCCCAAGGACCCGTGACTAAGTCTACTTTGGTATCTAAGTGCACCGTACCGGATAGGTAAGGGCTGTTATCGTATGTCTGCAAAAACGATTGGCCGGCATAACCCGTGAGGCCACATGTTGGATTGGTAACCGTTACCGGCATATATGTCGCACCGCTGGGCACAGTTACATTCAATACTGTACTGCTTGCGGAAACCACATTTGCCTTTGTTGCGCCAAAATAAGTTACGTCTTCTGAAGTGGTCGTACTGAAGTTTGTTCCGGTAATAGTAACCGATGACGCCACATTGCCCTTCATCGGGCTCACTGATGTAATATGCGGTAAGCCACCCGGATTGACAGTTACAATGGTAGTGGCAATGAACCCCGGCAAATAGGTGTAAGTAATTGAAGCTGTGCCCGCGGAGACACCGGTTATCAGCCCGGCAGAGCCAACACTAACTGTAAACTCACTACTGCTCCAGTTCCCTCCGCCGAGTGCATTATGTAGTTGTATCATCGCACCCACACATATAGGTGCATTGCCTGTAATGGCTGGCACATGTGGGTTATTCCTTAATACGGCTATGGAGCCATGTATAGTAGCAGGAGGGTTTGCGTAGACACAGGTGACTATATCCGATTTGCCATCGTTGTCTATATCACCTGCAGTTGCCCATACTGAGTATACCACTGGCGAATCAACCCTTGCGGCAAACGAACTGCTGTTTATTACACCGGCAGTTGCAGTATTAAGAAATACAGAGACTACCTGGTTAGTGTAGTCTGCCACACCACTTACCAGCAGATCGGGCTTATTGTCCCCGTTAAAATCGCCAACAGCCAGGTGAAGCGGTTCGGGCGGCGTTCTGAAAGAGACCGGCGCTGCAAATGAAAAAGTATCGATCACGCCGATGGTTGCCGTATTTCGCAATACAATTATATTGCTGTCCTGGCCATTCGTAACTGCTATATCCGGCTTGCCATCTCCGTCTACGTCGGCGATTACGATGTCGTTAATATAAGCAGACGGGGTACCCAACGTTAAAGCAGTGGGGTAAAAATCGAACCCTTGGAGCGAATTACGATAAACAAATACTTTGTTCACAGTATTTGTCACAGCAATATCCGGCCTGCCATCTCCGTCTATATCACCGACCGCAATACTCTCGCTCCAGGCTCCATCAGATAGCGTATAATCCGCTGCCGGCGTCATAGAGCTTGAATCAATAACACCGGCAGTGCCCGTATTCCAAAATATTGACGCGCCCACACTCCCACTTCCTGCGACAATATCCGCTTTTCCATCGCCATTCATATCGGCAATAGCGAAAGATACAAGACCTCCGCCAACTCCATCCGGAAAAAATACAGGCGGGGCAAAACTGGCGCTTCCGGGTGCAGAGGTATTCCTGTAGATCACGAAGCCAAGCCAGGTGCCAGTTACTACATCCGGTTTTCCATCCCCATCTACGTCGCCAACGGTAATACCAAAAGAATACGGCACACTGCCGAAACGAACCGGTGCAGCAAAAGAACTGCTGTCTATTGTACCACTCGCGCTGGTATTTCTGTAATAGACAAAACCAGAGTCCATATTCACAATCGCATCGGCTTTGCCGTCTCCGTCTATATCTGAAATCCGCACCCTGCGAGGCATAGTGATGTCGGAGGAAGGGAACATAACAGGAGATTCAAAGATAACCGTACCGGGTACACATAATGGATCGTTGAAAGTTGGCAAAAAGGTTCCGTCTGAATATGCACCAAGACCATTTGTAGCATTAATTGCCGACACCCGCTCATAGGTGGCGCCCAGGGGCACAGTCACACTAAGCGATGTGGCGCTTGCCGCGGCTACGGTGGCGCGTGTGGCTCCAAAGTAAACGATGTTATCAGCTGCGGTTGTTCCGAAATTGTTACCGGTTATTGTCGCTGTTGTACCCGGTGCTGCAATAATAGGATTAACCGAAGTGATCACGACAGGCGCTACAGGGGCATTCCTCAGCACAGATACATTATTGTCGAGCATGATTGATGTAACCAGGTCTGGTTTGCCATCGCCATCGAGGTCGCCTACTGCTATGCCGCGCATATCATTCCCTCCAACAGGAGTAGTTGTTACAACAAAAGAACTTCCGTTAATAACGCCCGGCGAAGACGTATTTCTATAGATGTAGACGGACATATCATAGACAAAACCGAAGATGGAAGAAGCATAACCGCCAGTTACTGCCAGGTCCGTCTTTCCGTCTCCGTCAAAATCGCCTGCAGCTATGGCCGCGGCATCATAAGCTGAAGGAAAGGCTACGCCAGCTGCAAACGAACCTGCATTGATCGTTCCAGGGGTGGCAGTGTTCCGAAGCACAGAAATTGAGTTGACATAATTATTGGCAACGACAAGGTCCAGTTTGCCATCGCCATCTATATCATTAAAGCAGACTCCGGCAGACCGGCTAAATAATGTGTCTCCCATGTAGGGATAGGGGATGAGAACATAACCACCGTTTGATACAATGGTGACCGCTGCTCCCAAACTGATGGTACCGGGGGTACTGATGTTAGGAAAAATATCAATTTCCGAAGTGTTGGTCGTTACTGCCAATTCCGGCTTCCCATCACCGTCAATATCGCCAATTGCCACACCGACAGGCAAAAAATAGTAAATGCTGCCAGGGATCGTTATCATCATCGGAGTGGAAAGCGAGCCGGTAGTGATTGATCCCGGACTCGCGGTATTATGAAAAACGGATATGCTGTAGTTTTGATTTGTGCTTACAATGTCTGCTTTTCCGTCACCGTCCAGGTCACCTATAGCTACACCATTTACCTGGTTGGTTGGCAGTGTATTGTCAGACATGAAAAAGACAGGAGCAGAGAAGTTTACGCTGCCAGTGGTTGAGGTATTCCTGATCACACAAATGCTGTCGTTGCCTGTGGAATATACAATATCCTTTTTGCCATCACCATCTATATCTCCCGCTGCCATAAGTATGCGGCTGTTAAAATAGCCTCCATCATAAAAAGAATAAGTATGCAGGTGGGTAGGCAGCGCGAAAGATACCATGGGAGCAAACGAACCACTACTAATGCTGCCACTAGTACCCGTGTTGCGATAAACCGAAATATTCAAACTGTCGAGCACTACCATGTCTGGCTTGCCGTCACCGTCCACGTCTTCTATCAGCGTTTGTATAGGTTTGGGGCCACTTGCCGCAAAATTTACCTTACGATCAAACCCAATTGCTCCCGCCGGATAGGCACTATGATCGTAAGTAGGCAGGAATGACAGGCGTGAAAAGGCGGTAAGCGATGTCGCCAAATTCTCCACCGTTACCGGCGCATAAGTAGCGCCGCTAGGTACGGTCACACTCAATGAGGTGCTGCTGGCGCTGGTCACAACTGCCCGCGTTGCGCCAAAATAAACCACATCGTTTGCCGGTGTGGTATTAAAACCCGTGCCGGTAATGGTCACGGTGCTTCCGGGCATACCGCTAAGCGGGCTTACAGAGCTGATGGCAGGCTGAGCTACTGCACTGATGGCAAAGCACAGTGTCAAAACAGAGACAAGGCAGACATGACGCTGCTTCGTGAGGCCAATGAGTATAGTTAATAAAACTCGCTTCTTCATAAAATTACATTTTAGTATAGGCACTTGAATAGGGCATTTCATACGGTTAGTTTTAGCATTACTTATAAGGCGTATGGCAGAGCTTGAATGTTAGTACCGGCGCTTTATTTTTTATTCATTTTTCATTTCCTGGTTAGTGTCTATGGCCTTTCGTGCAGTAGCGACGGAATGTCTTCCGTCTCTTGGTAACACCAACGCTACATACTATCAACGCTACATACACACGAACCCTGTTTTTTTTACTTCGCTGCTTTTGTTATTCTTTTTGTTTTTACTTTCTTTCCGCTTCTGTCATAAACTGTGAACATATACACGGCATCCGGCAGACCACTCATATCTATGCTGTTAGTATCCTCCGCGGTCAATATCACTTTCCCATCCGCTGTGGCCACCCTTACCGTTGTTTTGTCGCACCATAGTATGCTGGCGATGCGCTGCACCGGGTTCGGATATATTTCCAGGTCATCGGCTCCGCAGCCCGGGTATATGTATGGTTGTGAGCCGCGGCTGCAACCCACTGCCGTGGCTACGGCCACGCCATAAACCCCGCCCGATATTGCTCTACATGTGTCTGTGATCTCCCCTGCTATTGTCACGCCATCAACACTCCACTCATAAACCGCAAACCCAGTCGGGGCAAAGAGTATATTTCCCCTTCGCGTGATCACGGGTATTTCTGGCAATGCATTGACAGTCATTATCTTCACTCCGCCCGATGCGCCGCATGAATTGGTAACCACATAACTGATGGTGGCAGTACCGGCGGCAGTGCCCATCACCAGGCCCGTCTGTGTATTCACCGTTGCTATGGTCTCATTGCCTGAGCTCCAGGTACCCCGTCCCGATCCGCCGTCAAGGGCCACCTGTGCGCCCGTACATATACTTCCCTGCCCTTCAATAACAGGCACGAACGGATCGCTTTCGACGTGCAGTATATAGGTCGCAGTAGCAGCACATGCTGCATTTGACACCCTGTATATGATCAGCGCCGGTCCCGGATGCAGCCCGGTTACTACACCTGCCGATACTGTGGTCAGGGTATCTGCACTGCTCCAGTTGCCGCCCGGTGCGAGATCTGCCAGTATGATCGTTTCACCCACACATACCGAAACAGGCCCGGTGATATCACCTGCGTCCGGCGCCGGAAGTACGGCTATTGTTTTCTTTGCGGTATCCGCATTGCATGCATTGGATACGATGTAGAATATGGTGTCGAGTCCTTCGGTTACGCCTGTTATCACGGCTATATCGTCAGTCGCCGTGATGTGTATGTTGTTGTTGCTGCATCCCCATGTGCCACCTCCGAGACTGTCCGTAAGTGCAACTGCGAAACCTGTGCACAATACCGATGGGCCGGTGATTGCACCGGCGGTTATTATCAGTGGCGTTACGGTTACGTTCACTACAGTAGTATCTGATAGTGTTCCATTGGTTACGCGCACTTTAAACACATCATTGCCCGAGTAACCAGCCTCAGGTGTATAAGAAAGTCCCCTGGGCACTACTGTGCCGCCGGGTGTTGTGGTATCATAATCCACTTCAAGCGTACCGTGCAGCGGCGCAGCGGCTACACTCCATTCATCCACGCTGCCAGGGGTATAATCTATAACCGCCATTGCCGAATCGATAGAACAATGATGCTCGTTCTGACACGCCATTATTGACTGGTTTTGACCACCTGCAAAGAACAGTAGGCTTACTATACCGATCTCCCTGATCCTCACATTGTCCAGGTCCGCGATATATATATTGTTGTTACCATCACCGCATACCGACAATGGCCGGTAAAGCTGTGCAGCAGTCGCAAGCCCGTTATCTCCTGCAAAGCCTGCTATGCCCGTTCCGGCAACAGTACTGATAATACCATCCGCGCTCACTTTCCGTATCTTGTTGTTCTTACAATCTGCTATCAACATTTCTCCGCTGCTGCTTACATACACACCGGTAGGCAGGTTCAGCTTCGCCGCAGTGGCAGCGCCACCATCGCCCGTTTCACCGGCATAGCCGTTTCCTGCTACTGTTATGATAAGCCCTCCCGGTGCAGGGTCTGCCCTGCGGATACGGTTGTTCCATGCATCACAGATGTACACATAACCCGCGGCATCTGTTGCCAGTCCCCACATATAGCCAATATGCGCTGCCGTGGCAGGACCGCCGTCGCCGCTGTAGCCGCCACTACCGATACCTGCAATGGTGCTGATAATCCCTGAAGTGTCTATTTTTCGCACACGGTAGTTGTCCGCATCTCCCAGGTATACATTGCCGTATCCGTCTACGGCCACACCTATGGGGTGGCTTATCTGTGCGTTTGTTGCCGCGCCATTGTCACCGTAAAACCCGGCAACACCTGTTCCGGCAATAGTTGTGATGATACCTGCGGGGCTGACTTTCCGTATACGGTGGTTGTTCTGGTCTGCTATATATACATTCCCCGAAAGATCCACCGCTATGCCCCAGTTCGAGTTCAGTTGAGCGCCCGTAGCAGCTATTCCATCGCCATTATACCCCGGAATACCCGTGCCGGCGATCGTAGTGATGATACCCGATGAGTTTACCTTTCTTATACAATTGTTCAGTTGATCGCTGATATAGATATTGCCCCAGCCATCTGTCACCACGCATCCCGGTGAGTCCAGCGCAGCGGCTGTTGCAGGCCCGTTATCTCCGTAATAGCCCACAACACCTATCCCGGCAACCGTTTTGATCACCTGTGCATGTGCGTATTGCGACACAAAAATGAGCTGGCAAAAAAGGATACACAACCTTGTAAAAGAATATTGGCGCTTACTTATACTCCGTACTTCAAGCTGTGCGGCACCACCCTGCCTGTGTTTAGAAGGGTGTGATCGTCGCAAGCAACGATCCGTTGTGTTTGACTTGTATAAAGCAAATAGGGCACTGCCTGGTAGTGTCATGCGGAAACAAATTGGTTTGTTAAAACGGTGCAGCCTATTTTACAAATTTATATCCCGCTGACAGCCGGATATAAGGTGCAGACACCGGCGCGTTTAAGTTGTAACCATCCGCCATATTCCGGTTTGAAGGCGTTTGTTCTACCAACGCATCCAATAGCCACCTGTTGCAGCATTCATAACTTAGCCCCAGCATGTAGCCTATGTTCACCTTGTCGCGTGGCGATCCGTATTCCGGCCCTTTATAGTTGCTGAATGAATTACCGTCATAATCCAGCCCACCACCGGTTGGTATTGAAGTTGGCAACCCCACAGTTACTGTAGTAAAGTCCGCAGAACGTACAACTCCATGTTGTATCGCGGTATGTTCCGTAACTCCAAACTTATGGTAAACAACGTTCGCACCACCGTATACTGAAGCCTTCTTACCGATCTTAAACTTCAGCAACAACGGCAGTTCCAGCTCTAAATAATTACCACCAGCCGTGTAAGATTTTGTTATCAGGTCATGGGTCTCGCTATAGGTATATTTTGTTGTATAGACACCCGTGCCGCCTATAGTTCCCGTCTGCTGCGGTTCTCCATCCTGCACAGTCCTTCCATCATGATTTAACTTATAATAAGTTTCACGCTGACCAATATTTCTTGTGCGCAACTGTGCATACTTTACAGCGGGCTGCGTCATTAAAGCAATCTTTGGTGAAAGGTTATACTGCAGGTAGGGCGCTACTACATATTTCTGTGCAGCATCATTATTAAACCCGCGCTCATAACCTATCTTCAGGCCCGCTTCCAGCCTGCCGAACGGAGACACAACTGGTGCCTGTTCTTTCTTCGCAACCTTTCTAATGCTTTCTTTCTTTCCTGTTTTTGCGACGGGCTGAGCCTTTTCGGATGGCTGCGCTGCATGCTTTTCCGCTTCATTTGTTACCACCGCATCATTGCCTGCACTGCTATTGTAGTTATTCGTTGCTGCGCTGGTTTCACTACTTTTAGCTTTCCCTTCATTGCCGGCTACGGTACTCTTATCGCTCACCGCGTCACCGTGTCTGCGATTTTTCACTTTCCTGTAGTGGCTCTTCGTGGCTTTTGCGGTCGCACTTTGTGTAACTGATCTGGTGGTCCCGTGTTCTTCCTTATGTTTGCTGCCTGTGCCTGGGCCATTGGAGGTCACGCCAGTGTTTGCAACACTGCCCCTTTCTGCTGTTGTCTGCCGCTCATTTTGCGCAGGTCCCGAAACGACCTTTTTCTCTGCATTGTTGGCACTGCTGGGGTCAATCGTGTTTGGCAAGGTTCCTTCCATACTCGTTTCGGCTTTAACTTCCGGCGATATGGCTATTGCCTCAGTTTTCACAACCTCATGCCTGGCGCCGGCTATTTTCTTCACTAGTGGAACACTGATCGCAGCCACTATGGCTACCATCGCCACATGGCCCAGCCATCTGAGCGAATGCCGCGGCGCGGTAGCAGAAGGTATTAGTCCATCCAATTGTTTATCCAGGGCCTCCCAAACATCAGGAGGGGGCGTCTCACGGTACCTGCCCAATTTTTCCCTGAAAAAATCATCGATATGCTTCAAATAGTTTTTCACAGGCTATTTATTGATAAGTGCATTAATTTTTTCTTTTAATCTTCTGCGGGCATCGTTAAGGTGCCATCGGCAGTTATTTTGATTTATGTTCAGCATTTCTGCTATCTCCTTATGCGAGTAGTTTTCAAATACAAACAGGTTGAAAACCTCACGCTGTGCGTCCGGCAATGTGGCTATTATCTTTAACAGCTCTTTATGCGACATATTTTCAAGCGGTTCGCTGTCTATATACGCATCTTCAGGCTGCACCTCGCGGTGTGGCTCCGCTTTTACTTTTTTCCTCAGGTGGTCGGCAACTGTATGTACTACTATCTTCCGTATCCAGCCTTCAAAAGCGCCCTGGAATGCATACTTGCCAAGATCCCTGAATATTTTAAAGAAAGCTTCGTTCAACACCTCTTTGGCCTTCGCCTCATCGTTATATATCATGCGCCGTATTGTTCCGTAAGCATCAGGCGCATACAGGTCATACAGCTTCTTTTGTGCGCTCCGGGAATGCGCAATACAATCTCCTATCAGTGCTTTAAGCTCATCTTGCCCCGACAAACTATTGTTATCTGATATCAGAAATTCACTATTTATATTAACTAAATCTTTGACCAACCCGGTAATATTTGCAGGTTTATAATACGCTATTATTTGCCTGCTATAAATATAGGCGTCATTTCAGGTGAAAATGTTAGTAAGGAGGAGAAATATTATTGAAGAAAGGATCATGCAATTAGCAACAGGCCATGCGGAATTGGTCTCCATAACCGAATTCATCCGCAGTTATCCATGGATCAGCAAAAATGCAAATTGGAAATGAGGTGCTGCACCCAGCAGATACTGGTGTACATTGACTTTTAAAACCTGTCGTATTTAATCCTGGAAAAACGTTACATCGCCAGAAAGTGAATTGCGGCATTTCGGGGCATAAAAAAATGATCAGCACATCATCGCGCTTACTTCATTCAGCATTTCTTCCCGAAGCGGTTTGTTTAGGTAGAGTTTTATATTTGGGAACTCGTGGCAGCGTCTCATATCTACCGGGTCCAGAGAGGAGGTTAACAGGACAACCGAAACATTGTCTTTGAAATCAGCATATTTTTCGTTGAACATCGTCAGAAACTCAAAACCATTCATTAATGGCATCTGTATGTCAAGGAATATCAGGTCTGGCAGCTCGGCCATTTTTTCTTCGACCTGTGCAAAATGAGAGAGTGCGTCTCCAGCGGAACTGAACATAAGCAACTCTTCGCTGAACTTGCACCGCTGTAGCGTATGTTCAATAATGAACTGATCGAGCTTTGAGTCTTCGATCGACACTACCTTTTTAAAGGAGAACTTGCCTGTTGTTTGTGCCATAGGCCTTGATTTTGCTTCTTGCCCCTAAGAGAGAAGCAATAATGTGTTACACTAAGTTACGAAAACATTTAACACATAAGTGCGCTTATTTTTTCCAGTTTCTCGGTATTCAACGGTTTATTTAAGAATAGCTTGATATTTGGGAACTCGCTCGACAGCTTTTTGTCTATCGGATCCAGTGAGGAAGTCAGTAAAACGATATTTACCTTGTTTTTCAGACAGTCATGTTTTTCATTGAGCGCCGCCAGGAATTCAAAACCATTCATCTTCGGCATATGGATGTCAAGGAATATGAGGTCAGGCAGGTCAGCCATTGTTTCGTCTACAACATCGAAATGAGACAGCGCATCACCCGCCGAGCCGTACAGGATCAGTTCTTCGCTAAAGTTACATTTCTTCATTGTGCTCTGAATAATGTACTGATCGATCTTAGTATCCTCGATCGCCATCACTTTCTTAAATGAAAATTTACTAGCTGCTGTGTTCATCTGGTTAGTTGTGATTATTGAGCATGTTTGGAATGAGTATAGAAAATTTAGTGCCTACATTAAATTCTGACTCGATCGTCATTTCACCCGATAGTTTTTCTACCGCCAGTTTCACCAAATGCAGGCCAATACCTGTGCCATTGCTGTCGCCTGATACCCTGTAAAACATATCAAACACTTTTTCCTGATCTTCTTCTGCAATACCTATTCCATTGTCAATAACCTCTATCCGCGCGTTCTCAGTGGTGGCGTTAATGCACACTTCCACATACGGATTGCTGGTTGCCGGGCTGCTATACCTGATAGCGTTGGAAATTAAATTGTTAAGGATAATGTTGAGCATCTTAGGGTCGGAATAAAACAACACTCCGTTCTTTACATTTTTTTTGAACTCTACAGGTGTTTGCTGCGCGTTCATAAACTTGAGATAATTAGTAGTATCGTCAAGTATCTCTTCGAGGCATACGCTTTGCGGCTTCAATTCGCTTTTTGTGCACCTTGAGTAATCGAGCAAATCTATAATGAAGCTATCCAGCTTGTCTACACTGCCCCGCAGATATTCCAGCTCACTGGTCAGCTCACTGCTCTCTTCCTTCATCTCTATAAGATCCATTATGCCCCGCATGGACAACAGCGGCGCCCGAAGATCATGTGACACCACCGATACAAAGTCTTCGAGACTTGCATTTATCTTTTTCAGGTCGTCAACAGCCGAAACAAGTTCCGTCTCCTGTTCTTTGAAAAGCGTTGCATCCTTTATACGTGTGATGATACCGCCTACCAGACCGTTATCAGTCATATCATTCACCAGGCAGTCGCACCATACCTCAACACCAGCTTTATTACTAAGCCTGAAAGCAAGCCGGTCTGCACTGTTATCACCTTTCAAAACACTCTTGTAAAACGCAGCTACTTTTTCATGGTCATCGGGGTAAACAATATCGCTCAATTTTTTGCCGGTCATTTCTTCTGACATAAACCCAAGCAGGCGATTTACGTTGTCAGAAGCATAGGTAACTACCAACTCCTGATTTAACAACAGCACTACTTCACCTACACTGAACAACTGCTTTTGCAGCACTGTTTTTACTTCATTCACGCTGCTGTCCGCTTTGCGATAAGCGGTAACATCATTAGCGATCAGCTCTATACGTACCAGCCTGCCGTCGCGCCCCAATGCAGGCACCATTCGGGACTCAAGCCACCGGAAACCACCATCATTGAGCTGTATCCTGAAGTTGTGTGTAACCGTAATACCCTTGATCAGCTTGCGTAACAAGGCGTACTCACCTGTTTTATCTTCTTCAGAGATAAGAGAGAGAAACGATGCTTCACTGGTTTTACCTTCCAACGGAGTATCTACGAATATTTTCTGAAATGCGAGGTTGGAGAACAGCACCTTATTGTTAACTACGTCGTAAGACAGATAAGCATTGAACAGGTTCTGAAGGAGGTTCTCCTTTTCCTTCTTAAGCTTTTGAAGATCGTTCTCCAGCACCTTCATTTCCGTAACATCCTTTAGTGTGCCTATGATCCGTGAAGGGGACAAGCTGTCCTTATCGAAATAGATATCCGATTTTTTCAGCACTATACGCCGGGAACCATCCTTAAGATGAAGGGTATGTTCCTCTTCGTATCTTTTGTTATCTGCTCCTTCTCCCGATGCACTTTCCAATATTATGCTCAGATCGTATGGATCGAGCTGTGGAAAGAAAAAATCTTTACTTAGTTCGAATGAACCGGGCTCAAGGCCGAGGATCCTGTATACTTCATCAGAAAAATAATAGACATGGGAATCTCCGCTTCTTTTATGCTCCGAGGTGGTGTGTTCTGGAAAATTAAATTCCCATGAGCCCGTTTTCGCAGTTTGTTGTATCAGTGCGTGGTGTTCCTTGAGGCGCCCGCAATCTTCCTTGCTTTTTGCTTTGTTCTTTACTTTTACAAGGCCGTCATTTACCAAAACCGGGTGGCGCTCGGTATTGTTGTAGACTTCATTTACCGACCCGAGAAAAGGCAGCAACTCTATTGGAATTGAATTTCCAAAATGTTCTTTGAGTTGGTGTAATAAATTTTTATTGTTTATTGACATGATATAACACCTCCTTGAAACTGAAACATCAGTAATAGCAAGTTTCAATTAAATAATCAATCAGTGAAGGGGGTAGTTACGGGTTTTCTAATAGTTTCCAAAGTAAATATCTTTCTTTTCTATTCAGTTAAGTCATACTATACCACTATTAACGAGTTAATTACACAAAATTCCTTAGGTGCTTAACATCTGCATTTTATACATGGGCTTAAATAGTGCGTTATAGCCATCATTAACAAAATTGATTCAAATGAGTGTTTTTATGTAATATGTTTCGCCATTACCCTTAAGTTGCATTTTGAAAGAAGCATACAACATTTTCATTCTACTAACAATTTATTAATGACACATTAACGAAAAAAAGGGTGTTTTTCCCATATAATTTATAGTTTATCGCAGTATCTTTACCCCGAACTCACTAACAATAATTCTCTCATGGAAAACGTACACTACGAAAAAACGAACCAGCTCCTTACAAATACTTATACCGTTATCAGAACAATTCTGTTCTTTGGATTAATGGCATTGGGAGTAGCATTCATTGTACAAGCAATAGTGTTATTGAACACGGCCCAGTAGTAATTGAAAGCATTGTAGCATACGAAAGGCAACATTGTTTACGTTTGCAGTACGATGAGACCGGTTTTAGCTGCTACACTTTTTATTTTATCGTTTTTTCTTGTCACCTGCTCGAAGAAGGCCAGGGTGGAAACCGTATCCGGTACCGTGAATGGTAAACCGGCAATAACGCTATATGGCAACAGCGGAAAACCTGCAGATTATATTTTTATCGGCAGTGATGCAGCGCAGAAGGAGTTGTCTTATAGCGGTGTATATCTTACCTATGCGAATACAAGCGCACTTTCGGAATCTATATTTATTTTAAACTCTTCGGTGGCGGTGGCCAGGGCTGAGCTCGTAACTACAGGATCTAAAACCACGTTAACGATCGACACAGCGTATGGTTTTAGCTTCGGCAGCAAGAAGTATGAATCGAACTGATCAAAACGCACGATCTTTTCCTTTTATAACCGGGACTACCTATTCCTGCTCATCTCTTTTTTTGTGAGCAGTAGCCTGAGATAATCAGTAAGTTCGTACGTTTACAAATAAATCAGCAAAGAGCAGGTAATGGTATTAGACAGACAAACACCACCGGAAACACATGACGCAGTTGAGTTTGAATATAAGCTGCCGCCTTTAACAACAGAAAAGCTGGAAAACGGCCTGCCACTATACTGGCTGGATGCAGGTGTGCAGGATGTGGCGCAGATAGACTGGGTTTTTCCGGCAGGTCTGTGGTATGAGCAGAAGCCTTCTGTGGCGCAGGCTACGGCGGGCCTGTTGAAAAATGGCACCTCCAAACATACCGCAGAGCAGATACACGAAGCGCTGGAGTTTTATGGTGCCCAATTAAAGATAAATGCGGGCAATGACTATGCAACAATTACGTTGTATGCACTTACGAAACATCTTCCGGATCTACTGCCAATGGTGCGCGAAATAATTACCGATGCTACCTTTCCGGAACATGAAGTAGAGATACACAAGCATAACGCCATTCAAAAACTGCTTGTAAACCTGCGGCAGTGTGAATTTGTTGCTAACCAGCAAATAGATGCCCTGCTTTATGGCGCAGACCATCCATATGGCCGCTATTCCAGGAAAGAATATATAGAAGCTATACATCGCGAAGATCTGGTCAACTTCTATCAAACCCATTACAACCTTGCTCATGCGCGCATGTTCATGGCGGGCAAAGTAGGCGCAACCGAAGTAAAGTGCATCAACGAGATCTTCGGTAAAGTTCCTATTGTATGGTCTGAAACGCAGAAAGATGTTTTTGCAATACAATCATCGACAGAAAAGATACTGCGGGTAACGAACGATCCTAACGGCGTGCAGGGAGCAATCCGAATAGCCAGACATTTCCCGAACAGGCATCATCCCGACTATTCGCCGATGGTTGTGCTCAATACTTTATTTGGCGGCTACTTCGGGTCGCGACTGATGAGTAATATAAGGGAAGAGAAGGGCTATACTTACGGTATTTACAGTTCATTGTCGCCGGACATTAATGGCGGCTCCTTTATTATTCACACAGAGACCGGCAGGGCTGTAGTGGAAGATGCAATAAAAGAAGTGTATCATGAAATGGAAAGACTCTGTAACGAACCGGCAGAGGAAGAAGAGTTATTGCTTGTAAAGAACTACCTTCTTGGTGGCCTGCTTGGCGACCTGGACGGACCTTTTTCCATATTGCAGCGGTGGCGCACACTGATATTGAATGGATTTACCGAAGATTATTTTAACAACAACATAAATATCTACAAAACAGTAACCGCAAAAGAGTTACAACTGCTGGCGCAGAAATATTTTGGCAAGAATGATTTCTATGAGCTGGTTGTAGTTTAAGAAAACAGCAATTGCGTAAGAACGCTAAGACTGTGTAAAAACAGGAATAAATAAACAAGGGTTGGTTGCGAAAACCAACCCTTGTTCTATTGAGGAGCTACTACTCTTCTGTTTTCTTTTTCTTTGGAGCTGATTTCTTTGCAGGCTTTTCTTCACCTTCTGCTGATTCTTCTCCTTCCGCCTTTTTCTTTTTGGCTACTTTCTTTGGCTTTTCCTCGCTGGCGGCAGCATCCATATCATCGGCCTTTTTTGCCTTCGCCTTTTTGGCTGGCTTTTCTTCCTCTACTGTTTCAGCAGTGGGCGCGGCTTCGGCAGTTGCATCTTCCGCCGGAGCCTCCACTTCTTCTTCAAAGCGAAGCAGATCATTGGCTTTGAGAATTTCGTACCACTTGAGCATCTTCTTCATGTCGCTTACGTACACGCGCTCCTGGTCGAATTCCGGAAAAATGGAAGTAAAATAAGTCTTGATTGCGTTGTTATCTGTGCTTTTAGCATCTGCAGGCGGCACTGCGGCTTCATGTTCCAGCATTTTCTGAAATACATTATGCAGGCGCACGTTATCACCTGTTGTGTACACTTCGATGCTTTCGAGCGGTGTTACATTGTGCTGACGTGCAGAGATAAATTTTGTTGTTTTATCTGCCACATTGCGCACTATGGCGCCATCGCTCTTTGTAGTGAGTAATTGGTAAAGTCCGCCGAGGCCTGTAACCGCTACTATTTCTCTATATTCCATAATCTGTATTAAAGGGGAGCAAAAATAGGTTAAAAAGTTAAAAGGTTACCTTGTTAACAAATTAAAAGCTAATAAGATTATCCATCAATCATTTTTTACCGGAAATAATATTCTCATTTCTGGGCAAGAGAGGGAAGATTATTATATTTGCCGTATGATCCTTTCTGACTCACGCATACTTGAAGAAATAGAAAAAGGTACGATAGTAATAGAGCCATATGACCGCAAAAACCTGGGCTCCAATTCTTATGATGTGCACCTGGGCAAGTATCTTGCTATGTATAACGATACTATGCTTGATGCCCGTAAACATAATACAATATCGCACTTTGAAATTCCTGAGGAGGGTTACGTACTGCAACCGGGCAACCTGTACCTGGGTGTAACCGAGGAATATACCGAGACCCATGCTCATGTGCCGTTCCTTGAGGGAAAATCATCTACGGGCAGACTAGGTATCGATATACATGCTACGGCGGGAAAAGGAGATGTAGGTTTCTGTAATGCATGGACGCTGGAAATATCGTGTGTGCAACCAGTGAGGGTTTATGCCGGGATGCCGATAGGACAGCTTATCTATTTCCCCTGCGAAGGTGAGGTGATCAACAAGTACAATAAAAAAGAGAATGCGAAGTACACCGGCCGCACAAACAAGCCTGTGGAAAGCATGATGTGGAAGAATAAGTTTTAAGCCCCTAGCCCCGCTGAATGGGGAATTCCCATCACGAGCCCCCGTGTTATTGTCATGGTATTTCTATTAGCTTCTGAAAGTGCGATGCCTTCGGCATCGTGTTAGTTTTGCTGTTTATCGCTATACGCATTTGATTCTCCGGGATCAGTGATTGAATGTCGGTAACAAAATTCCCACATTGTTTTTGGAGGGTGAAACCAGCGGCTGTATTGTGTTTGAGCTGACTTACCCACATGCTTTTGTTGGAATTTTGCAATGGCCGGCATTTTACTACATTTTACTTTTGTGGTGAAAACTCTATTTTATGCGGGGACAGAAGACATTCAATGAAATTATCAAGGACAGCGGGATATCAAGATCGTTGCGGAGATGGCGTAATAACTCACTTATATCTAAACGTAACGACTGTCTGATAGCACGCTACTACTACTATGCTACTTTGAAAAACAAATGCTATGAGGATATTTTGCGACATATCATGTCGGAGTTCTTCCTGTCGCCGGCTACGATAGCAATGGTTGTGCAGCAACATTCTGATGAACTACATGCGCTGAAACAAAGGGCACCTGTGCTCTATTATTTCCAGAACAGATGGCCACATTTGAAGTGGTAACCTTACTTCAGAAATTTTAAGGTGTGCCGCACTTTTACAGTGTGGCACACCGAGTGATGTTACAGCAATATCTGATCATCCACAATAAGTGTGGCAGGAGCGTATTGCTGCTGTGGTTTTGTGCTGTAGTCTTCGAACGCTATGGAATAGCGGAGCTCGCGGACGCGATAGTTATCAGGGCGGCGCTGCGTGACGGCGCTGGTGCGAATGAAACGACCATAGTCATCGTGGGGAGACCAGCCTTGCAGGGCGAGGTGCAATGACCACTCGAGATCATAGTAGCCCAACGCCTGCTGAAGGTAGAGACCAGGCGTAGCAGTGCCCGTGTTGCTTAATGGCGCAAAACCCAGACGGATGATAACGACACCTTTTGCGGTCTGAACATTATCTGCCATGTTGTCGAAACTGAAGTCTTCGAAATCTATGAGCACACAAGGCCAAGAAACAGGAGGCCTGGTAGCTGGTTTTAGCTGGCCGAGATCCTGATCGATGTATTTGATGGCAGATACCTCGGCCTGAATGCGCTGACGCAACGCTAGAAATATATTAGCGAACGGAGAAATCATGTTGATAAGTTAAAAAGTGATAAGTAGTGCATATGGCGATTTTAACCGCAAAGGCAAACATAGATCGGGAAGAATGAGTAATCACTTGCTGTTTGGGATGCCGTAGGTATTGTACCAGTAGTCTTCGGGCAGTGGTACCTGCTGTGCTATTTCTTTGTCAATGGCTATTCTTGTTTTGAGGTAGTCAATGTCCGTGTTTTTTGAGAAGGTGAAGCGACCATTGGTTACCGGATAACCGTAGCTGCGGAGTACTGAAATAAATTTTCGACTATTGAGCATAGCGACGGTATAAATGAGGTCGCTGCGGGTGATCTCGTATTGCTGCTCGAGATGTATTTTACTTTGCGCATAGCCTGTACTGTAGCTACTGGAGGTAGTCTCTGTATTGCCGAGTATTGTAATGGATATTTCTTCGTTGAGCGCCTTGATAAAGGACAACTGTAGGTTGCCATCGCAGTTGGTCTGCTTACCATCTTTTATTTCGAAGTCGGCCTGACGGGGTATCATCATGGAGAGGGAGCTGCCACTTTCATCAAGTATCTTT
>CANJQU010000037.1 GCA_947476485.1 Chitinophagaceae bacterium | reverse complement strand
TTAGCCACAGCAAAGGGTTTCGCCAGATTGCAATACCCCATTTGTGAATTTCTTTTTCAGTGGGCTATGGGGCATTCCAAAAAAACATTGCTGGCAATTGTTGGATAAATTCAGGAAGCAGAATCAGATTAATCAAACAAATCATAAAAATCATAGTTCAGACAGAGTGGGGTATAACGGGAAATGCAATTAATCATTAATATTAGCCACAGCAAAGGATTTCGCCAGATTGCAATGCCCCATTTGTGGATTTCTTTTTCCGCGGGGTATGGGGCATTCAACAAAATGAATGTTTTGCCGTAAAGTGGGACGAGCGCTGCATCGGGTAGAGACGCAATGCCTTGCGTCTCCGGATAACACTGGGCAACAACCAACATATGCAGATTGAAATTGGTGACGTTGAACTGGAACATCTAATTTGTGCGGGGCTTTAAAAATTTTCGGCGAATTCACTGTGATATGAATGTGATACGTTTGTGATATTTTTTCGTCACAGATCGCTGATTTTCAACAAAAACCTGTGCAAACTTTTTTTCAGTGATTAATGTGATATTTGAAGACTATTGGCATATATGTTGCAATAGATTTATCCGGAATCACGTTAATCAAATCGATCATAGCAATCATAGTTCAGACAGCATCAAACAACATGGGAGAAAAAAACAGAAAAGAAAAATGGGAGCTTTCCTTTATTACGTACAAATCCCTCAATCCTTTAATCAGGAAGATCAAGGTTCAGACTTTGTTTCTTCTCGTAGCTTTCACTACACACGCCCAAACCGAAAAAGACGCCATTAAAACCAACATCAATATCCTCACGTCTGAGGCTATGCACGGCAGGGGTTATGTGCGGCAAGGCGTAGAGCAGGCATCAATATTCATCCAAAGGCGGTTCAGGGAGTACAAGCTTAAAGCCGTAACCGCTGATGGCGCTTTCATACAGGGCTACACGTTCCCTGTAAATACTTTTCCCGGCAAAATGTCGCTGAGCATAAATGGCCGGGAGCTGACACCCGGAGCAGATTTTCTGATAGATGCGTCCAGTGTTTCTTATTCCGGCACAGACAATAGTGTCAAAACAATAGATCTCGCCACCATAACTTCTAAGGGTGCCTGGCGCAAAACACTCGCGTCTTTTAAAGCAGATCATATTTACTGCCTTGAGAACGTAGATAGCTTCTGCAAGGTCTTTGATGAAAGGCCATCAAAGTTCGGGGCATTACTGCCACGTGGTTGCTACATCATTCCACAGAAAAGCAAGCTTACCTGGACCGTGCAGCGGGATACTATTGATGCCACCGTGTTCTATGTGAAAAAGGATGTATTACCAGCGGCTATTAACAATGCCGGTGTGAGCGTTGAATCACGCTTTATCCCGAAGCAGCGTAGTGAGAATGTGATGGCCTGTGTGCCGGGCACTGTAAAAGATACTTTTATCGCCATCACCGCCCACTATGACCACCTGGGGATGATGGGTGAAACAGCAATGTTTCCCGGTGCCAGCGACAATGCAAGCGGTGTCGCGATGTTGATCTACCTGTCTTCCTATTTCGCGGCTCATCCGCCACATTATTCTGTTTTATTCATAGCCTTCAGCGGCGAGGAAGTAGGCCTCATGGGCTCGGCGTTCTATGTGGCGCATCCTGTCGTTCCGCTGGGGCAGATCAAATTTCTCACCAACATTGATATCATGGGCGACGCTACTGATGGCGTCACGGTGGTAAACGCTACAGAGTATCCCGATGCATTTGCGCTGCTGAACCGCGAAAACGATGCCAATCACTATATTCCCATCATCAAAAGCCGGGGCAAGGCTGCCAATAGCGATCATTATCATTTCTCGGAAGTAGGTGTACCTTCATTTTTCCTGTATTCCAATGGTGGTAAGGGCTTTTACCATGATGTATTCGACAAAGGCGAAGAAGTAACCCTGAACAATGTGGATGGTGTCGCAAAATTGTTGATCAATTTTATCACTGATATTAACTGGTAGCAATTAATTAAAAAAATCGGCATATATTTTGCTGCTTTTATTTCGCGCAGTCATTGACTATTACCGCGTATTTACTATTTTTGACTAATATTGTTAAAACTGCCCGTATGAAACCCATGCTTAAAGTATGTGTTGCCTCGGCCAATTGAAAAAAAGTTTTCAGATGAAAAAAATAACTTTACTGTATCCGCTTGTTGTTCTGACAGCCCTTTCTGTTATACTATATCCTTCCTGTAAGAAAATAATCCATTCCAACGCGCCTACCCCTAACAATGTACGGCTGGTAAGTTATACGGCTACAACCAGAACAAATATGGTGATCCCTGTGGCTATTGCAGACACCATCAACGATAACTATACGTTTACCTACGACGCCAATCGCAGGGTATCCCAGATATTGTATACAACGAATGACTTGATGTATCCAAACAATCAAAGAAGCCAGACGATAACATTTAAGTATACAAATGACACGGTCATCAAGACAACAATGACAGTACCATTAAACACGTTTTTCCACACTACTTTTGAAATAGATACTTTCCTTGTTAACTCGCAGGGCCTTATCACAACCATATATGAGCCTAACCGTATCACTAACTACGAATACTATGGTCAGCTCATAGACAGGCAGCGGGAAACATTTTATCACACAGCTCCTATCGGAACAAGCTCTGTAGTTACCACTACTACCATATCGGATGAGCGCACCTACAATTCAGTTAATGGAGATTTTCTCAATTATTCCTTTAATGGCGTGCTGACAGCTACCTTTCCTAACACGATGACTGTTTCTCCATTTGCCATGAGAGATTACTGGGTTTTCCCTACTTTGCCAGGCACTTTATATACTGCCTCTGCGCACCCCGACCTGCTCGATTTTTACACCGTTTATACGCAGCATGGCGGGCTTGGGTCTTATACCGATCAGCTCAGTGGCTACAGCGCATTTCCACTAACAGTATTTGCGGTTGACACAGCAAATGACACTGCATATTGCCGCTACCCCGGTAATAACATTTATACCAACGAGTCGTATACATTCTATACAACAATGGCTAACCGTATAGGCGACTACCTGCAGCTTAATTCTTTCACTAAGTGGGGTAACAACCTGTACCGCAACAATCACCTGGTGAAATCTATTTCCAATAGCGGCTATACCACTACGCTTACTTATAACATCGATGCGTACAGCAAGGTCACACAGATCACTGCCAAGATCGTAGATAGTGTGGCCAACACCTGGACAACCACTTACAACCTGCAGTACGAGACCTTCTAAGCCCGGTTGTAGATAGCTCATTTCACATTATTGCTGCTGCTTATTGCACTATAAGGATGGTTATGCGCAATTGGCTTAAATTTGCAGCAATTAATATGCCGTTCAAATTTATTAGAAAAGGCAAAATTGAAATATTGTCATGGTGAGCCCGCCGGACCATGGTGCTGAAATTAGTGCATTGCTAAACAGGCATCCTTGATAGCGGGTCATTATAAAGCAGATGTATCTATGGAATCAATAGTAAATAAGGTAGCAGAGAGTGGTATAGTGACATTGGACCTTGCTCCATACGTTCCCGCGGACACTAGCCTCGCCGCATTTGATCTGAAACCGTTCCTGTTCCGGGAAATGATACTCAAAGAGAAGGACTACCGCGCCGCATTGCAAACTCACGATTGGGAACAGTATGCAGGTAAGCATGTAGCCATTTTCTGTAGCGTTGATGCCATCGTGCCGGTTTGGGCTTATATGCTCACGGCCGCTTACCTGCAGCCGGTAGCTGCATCTATATACTTCGGTACCACAGATGAAATGATCAAAGCAATGGTGATGCAGCGCATCAGCGAAATTGACACCGCAGAATACACGGATAAACGCGTAGTCATTAAGGGTTGTGGAGATACCCCGATACCAGACGCAGCCTACGTCATGATCACCCATCACCTTCGCCCGGTAGCTAAATCCATCATGTACGGAGAGCCATGCTCCACGGTGCCTATATACAAAGCGCCGAAAGCCCACCTCCTAACCTGACTCGGTAGGTGGGTTGAGTATTTTGTGAAAGATTCTCCTTTATCGCTTATCTCATCACTTCCGGCAAAAGCACTGACAATCAGCAACCAATAGAAAGTAGCGTAGAGATTCTCTGCTGAATATAGTTGCTCAAGTGAAGCCCCTTTAGGGGTTTGGGGTTTACGGTATATTAAAGATAGCCACAGACTGGTCTTTGTAGCTCTGGTAACTGGGTTGGCTGTTATCTGCCTTATCTGATACCACCACTACCTGGTTGTCATTGATAAACGAAATGCCCTCTGCATTGGCATAGAGTACATTGGTGCCCGCGCCAACCACGCCGCCCGAACTCCCTTTGGGAAATTCATAGGCGGTGCCTCCGGTAATGGTCCATGATGTGCTGCTTAGTGTACCTATCCAAAACTGGCAGTCTTGCTGCGAAAGGATTGCGATCTTGTTGCCGTATACGCAGATGTCTGAATAGTCAGAGAATGTAACGGAAGAGGGAAGTGTTATTGTCGCATCGAGTACCCAATTGCCGCTGGTCTTTCTTAAAACGGCTATTACACCGGTGCTTTCAACGATACCTAACAGGTAGTCATTGCCGCCACGGTACACCCAGGTAATGCCTTCAAACGCTTTGTTGTTGTTTGATGAAGTGAAATTATAATTTGCCCACGATCTGCGCTGATAATTCATACTGGCGTCATATTCGTAAATGCGTGGCTGGTAAACAGACCCGTTCTGGGCTGATTCCTCAACGGTGAAGAAGTTTACGGTACCGTTATTATCGTAAGTGATGCCTTCAAAATTGGAGCTGCCCGACCCTGGAGCGCCTGTGCTTAATAACGAGTTGCTCGAGCTGTTTATGGGTAAGGTGCTCTTTATTTTTGTTATTTTCTGCATGTTGTCGCAGGCAATATAGAAATAGCTGCCAAGGCTGTAAACACCGCTCGCTTCGAAATTGTCGCCACTGCTATAGCCCGGCAGCAATTTGTAGAGCTTCGCTTCGGCTACGGGTGCACCAAGCACTGTCGCACTGGCTATCCTTTGTGTCGAATGCTTCTGTTCAGGCACAACGCCGGCAGTAGGTGCTGTTACCTGGCGGCCTTTGTTGCAGGAAATAAGAGCTATAGCAGCTATAGCGAAAGATGATAAACGGCTGTAACGGGTCATGACGAATAGTTTGTGCAAAAACACAACTATTTCCACCATTACCCTAACAAAGGAGGTTAACTTTAGGTCAACCCAGCGTTAAATAATCTCATTACTTGCTCTCCAGCCGCACCACGGGTACTATCATTTCCTCCAGCGATATGCCGCCATGCTGAAAGGTGTTCTTATAATAGTTCACAAAATGGTTGTAGTTATTTGGGTAGCATAGGAACACATCGCCCTTGGCAAAAATGAATGTGGAGCTGACATTAGGCCTTGGCAATCCCGCGAACTTTGGGTCGCGGAAGGCGAGCACGTCGCGTTCTTCGTACTGAAGGTTACGGCCATGTTTGTAGCGCAGGTTGGCAGTTGTGGCACGATCGCCTACGCACTTGCTCGGGGTCTTCACACGTGTGCTGCCATGGTCTGTGGTCAGCAGCACCTGGATATTTTTGTCGGCTATCTTGCGCAGTGCCCTGTGCAGCGGCGAATGTTCGAACCAGCTCACAACAAGCGAGCGGTACGATATTTCATCCCCTGCCAGTTCTTTCAGCACCTCCATTTCGGTGCGCGCATGCGATAGCATATCCACAAAGTTGTAGACGATCACAGTGAGGTCGTTCGATAGACAGTTGTGGATATTGTCTTCCATCGACTTGGCGTCTTCGTTGTTGGTGATCTTTATGTACTGTGTTTTGAGGTGGTCCAGTTTCAGGTGCTTTAGCTGGTTTCTCAGGAACTTCTCTTCGTGAAGGTTCTTGCCGCCTTCTTCGTCGTCGTTTTTCCATTCCAGCGGGAAGTGTGCCGCTATATCTATTGGCAGCATGCCGGCAAATATAGCGTTGCGGCAATACTGGGTTGCAGTAGGTAAGATGCTGTAAAACTGGTCTTCGTCTACTATACGAAGCGATTCAGAAAGTACAGGTTGAATGGCCTTAAAATGATCGAGACGAAGATTATCTACTACTACTAAGAACGTTGGCTTACCCTGTTTAAGAAACGGGGCCACTTTTTTCTCAAACACCTTGTGAGACATCAGAGGGCCCTGATCGCCATTGTCTTTGATCCAGTTTGCGTAGTTTTTGGAGATGTATTTGAAGAACTCTGTGTTCGCCTCGGTCTTTTGCGATTGCAGCACTTCCATCATTTCCTCACTGTTGCTCTTGTCCATTTCCAGCTCCCAGTACACGAGCTTCTTGTATAGTTCTTTCCACTCCTCGTGATTGGGGTTTGAGCTCAGTGCCATGAAGAGGTTACGGAAGTCCTGCTGGTAGGCAGTGGTTGTCTTTTCAGAAACCAGCCTTTTGCCATCCATTATTTTTTTGAGGGAAAGCAGCACCTGGTTTGGATTGACCGGCTTGATGAGATAGTCGGTTATCTGCGCGCCCAGAGCGTCTTCCATTATGTTTTCGGCCTCATTCTTGGTGATCATTACCACGGGAAGCTGCGGCAGCATTTCTTTGATTTTGGCAAGTGTTTCCAGTCCGGTAAGGCCTGGCATGCTCTCATCCAGCAGCACTACATCAACTATCTTGTCTTTCAATAATTCGAGCGCATCGTGGCCATTACTGAGTGGTGTGACTTCATAACCTTTATTTTTCAGGAAGAGTATTTGTGACTTCAGTGAGTCAATTTCGTCATCCACCCATAGTATTTCCCCTTGTTTGCTCATATAGTGTGTGTTGTTTTATTATGAAGATAAAAGTATTACAAATAGCATTCCGTGATAGCTAGGGGAGCGTGGTTTAACGCAAAATTAGAAGTTGTAACCTTTGGATAAACGTGCATAAGCTATTAGTATTGCATACAGAAAGTTAAATACCATGCCGCCGATAGTAAGAAGAGCTAAAATAGAAGATTGCCCACGCATGCTGGAACTTGTGAACGAGTTGGCTTTATATGAGCGTGCGCCACATGAAGTGACTGTTTCCGCTGAACACTTCGCCGAGAGTGGCTTTGGGTCAAACCCTGTGTGGTGGGCATTTGTGGCGGAGGAAGACGGTGTCATCAATGGTTTTGCGCTTTATTATATCCGCTATTCCACCTGGAAAGGACAGAAAATGTACCTGGAGGATATTATTGTAACAGAAGCTGCGCGGGGCAGGGGCTTAGGTGCGTTGCTGATGGATGCGCTGATTTCAGAAGCGAAAGAAAGGAACTTCCAGGGAATTACCTGGCAGGTACTTGACTGGAACGAGCCAGCCCTTAACTTCTACAAAAAGTTCAACGCCCGTTTTGACGGTGAGTGGGTGAACGCGATGCTTGACTTTTGATCCAGATTTGGCCGATGTTTTTTACGACCGCAGGGTAGCTTTCACATGTTCAATCCTGCCTTTCAGCAGGCAGGCACAAATGCTCATTATCTGATCCTCAACTGGTCATCATTCCTATCAGCAGAGGGGCACCTGTAAGACGTGAAGTTGAACGATACACTGATCTCAGCTACCATATACTGATCCATACTGGCCGTGTTGCCCCGTTGCTTTCCGGCAATGCCCAGTGAGCTACCCTGGTTTACTTCCGGTGAGCGATCCTGGAGGGCAGCCCCGATTGGATTTTTCTTAAACTTATCAATACCCACATAGGTCGAGCTCACATCGTCCATGTGGTCTGTGGTAGTCAGCCGATCCGCGATCTCAACAGTAATATTTACCCCGCCGGTAACCCAATACTTAATACCAATTCCCAGCGGAAAGCAAGCGGCTATATTGCTGTATTTCCGGCTGCTGTATTCCTTAACATTCTGTCCCTCGGTGCCCAATGGCTGCAGTGAATATTTCTGGCCATTGTACTCGGTATAAGGGCTGTAATAAAACGCCCCGATGCCGCCGGTAAGATAGGGAGTAAACCGATGATAAGGGTCGCCGGTCACGAAACCAAAGAAGTTAAATTCTGCCTGGAACGCCCCCTCGAAGATCTGGCTGCTGAAGTTAAGGTTCCGGGTTTTATTGTAAAGTGCGGAATTGTACTTGTCGTTGTAGCCAATATTGGTATAGCTGACCACGCCCTTTAGGGCAATATACATATTCATGCGCTTACGGAGATAAGCTCCGCCGTATGCATGTGGCGTTTTGAACCCATAATTTTCATTGAGATCACCAAAATATTGTGAGCCACCGCCGGATATACCAAGCTCAATAGCTGTATAGTATTTCTGAGCCTTCATTTGTGGAATTGAGGCAACAGTTACCAGGATAATAATAATTGCAAGTGTTCTGCGTATTTGTACCATTACTTTCACCAAACGGTAAAAGTAGTTTTTTATTGTGTTAACCTTGCAAGCAACTTATGCGTCATTATTTTCACTGAAAATCAATGATATATGCAAGATGGGGCTTAAATAGCGTGTTTATTTTCTATTTTGGTGTAAGAATACCGGGTGGAATCCCCCACCTTAGTAAACGTGACCTCCACTTCTTCAAGTGTAAAAAGGTTCCCGATCTTGTTTACAAGATATCTTATTGTATCTGCAAATCTGGACAACCTTGTGGTCTTATGTTTTAGCGCCATAGTAGTCATGATGGATAGATTTATAACGTTACTGTTATAAAATTAATGCCAACTATGTACCAGATTTCGCAAAAGGGGCGTTAAAATGGCATTATATGTCGTTTTATAGTGTTTTTGAGCAGTAAAAAGTTGCTTTTAGCCTGCATCTGTATTTCAGGCAACCTGTTTTTGAGAAACTTTTGTATAGGTATAACTTCTCGTACTTCCTTCTTCCTTAAAGGTCACCTCTACCTCTTCAGGCTGGAAAAGGTCGGCTACTTTACGGCCGAGCCTTTTAAAGAACCCGGTTTCACTCGCTTGTCGATGATTTTGCGATGTGATTATTTTATTTTCAGGTTTCATAATGTTAGTTTTGGGGTTAATAGTCTGATAATAATATAATAACGCAATGGTTTCTATTTTATTATTATAAACAATGTAAATCTAGAGCGGTCAGCGTTATGTAAGTGCATACCAGCTATTATATTTACGCACAGCTTATTAAGAGATATTTGATCCGTAAGATTTTTTTTGGATTAAATAATAAACTTCTATACTTTTGCAATCCCAAATTTGTCCGGCTATTTTTGGTTGGCAATTTCAGTTGGTAGTTTACAAACTACCGGCCGTTTGCCCAGCTACAGATATCCAAGGTTCCTGCCGGACGATTGGTTTAACCTTTTAAAAAATATTATGGCAACAGAAAGCACTCTGCAGAGCTATGAGCTCATGCTTGTCTTTACTCCCGTACTGGCGGATGAAGACTACAAAGCAGCACAAAAAAAGTACCAGGATTTCCTTAAAGAAAATGGTGGAACTATCGTTCACCAGGATGCATGGGGCCTTCGTTCACTGGCTTACCCGATTGCAAAAAAGACAACCGGCCTTTACTACGTTGTTGAGTACAAAGCTCCAACTGAGACCAACGCGAAACTGGAGATCCAGATGAACCGTGATGAAAGCATCATGCGTCATATGGTAACCCGCCTCGACAAGTACGCAGAAGCGTACAATCTTAGAAAACGCAACAAAAACGCAACAGTAGAAAACGCTTCTTAAAAAACTTACAATGGCTAAGCAAAACGAAATAAAATTTTTGACCACACAGCGTGTGGAAAAACGCCAGAAGAAATACTGCCGTTTTAAGAAAATGGGCATCCGTTATATAGATTATAAAGACGGAGAATTCCTGAAAAAGTTCCTTAACGAGCAAGGTAAAATGTTACCACGCCGCATAACCGGGAACTCGCTGAAATTCCAGCGCAAAGTATCACAGGCGATAAAAAAAGCCCGCCAGATGGCTATTTTACCTTACGTTACTGACCTTTTAAAGTAGAAAATCATGCAAGTAATTCTTATAAAAGACGTTGACAACCTGGGCTCGGCCCACGAAATGGTGGATGTAAGACCGGGATACGCCCGCAACTACCTCATACCACAGAAGTATGCAATTGAAGCAAGTGGCAGCAACACCAAAATAATGGAAGAGCGCCGCAAGCAGTTGCAGAAGAAAGAAGACAAACTGATGGCTGAAGTAGCTAATGTTACTGAAGTACTGAAGGCATCACCGATCAAGGTGGGTGCAAAGATCGGTACCAGTGGCAAGATCTTCGGTTCTGTTACCGCTATACAGATCGCACGCGCTATCCGTGAGCAGAAAGGCTACGAAATTGACCGCCGCCGTATCTCTATCATCGGTGATGTGAAGGAAGCAGGCATGCACAAAGCAAGCATCGACTTCGGCAAAGACAATGTTGTTGAGATCGAGTTTGAAGTAGCTGGCGAGTAATTTCCAGTATAAGGCAAACTGAATATATTAGCCACCCCTCGATGAGGGGTGGTTTTTTATTGAATGGAGAATCTTCAACTTTCATTAACTTAATGAGCAAAATATGAAATATCCACAACTCCTTCATTCGGGTATCAATAACAAAATAGTCGCTCTTTCTGAAACGGAAGTAGCAAAACTGTTTACTCGCGAAACGCGAACGGAGATTGGCTCGCAAGCCGAAAAAATGAAGTTCGCAAATAACGTGAATGGCCTTGTCTCAAAGTTTGTGCGGCTGGATTTTGACGAATCATTGCAGGCTGAAATGCTTGTGATGGAGTATATAGATGCCATAGATTACACCACTTATGAAGTGGCGCAGTGCGAACTTTGGTGGGAAGTATTTGAAGGCCAGATGAAACAATTGCATGAGGCTGGATTTGTGCACAGATGTGTAACATATGAGAATATCCTCCTTACTACTGACGGACTGCGCTTGATAGATGTCAGTATCTCTGCATTGCGCTCCCAGGTTGGAGATAAATTATTTGAAAAATATATTGAAACTGAGCTTTCTGAGATGATGGAATTCCGCGAGTATTTTTTGAACAGGTAATAAACGTTGTGCAGGGCAGACATCATGTTTTTTTAATAACTTTGTTGTGCAATGGAACAGTCGATAAAAATAAAAACCAATGAATTGCAGCCTACATTGGTGGAGGGCTTGAGAAAATATTTCCAGGCTATTAATGCTAAAGAGATAACTATTAGTTTTTCAACTCCCAAAAAGAAATCATTACGTGATGAAACGCCGGAAGAAATGAAATTGCGAATTGAAAAAGCAATTAAAAACATTGATAAGAACAATGTCTCCTTTACAGGTAGTGAATTCATACAGTTATCGAAAGTCCTCTCAGGTATCAAATGAAACCCATTCAATTTGAATCTTCCGCTTATCTGGACTATGTAGATTGGGCTAAGGCCAATGATGACATCTTTGATAAGATCAACAAACTAATTATTGATATAGACAGGAATTTATTTAAAGGTCTGGGTAAGCCCGAGCCTCTAAAAGGAAATTTTAAAGGTTATTGGTCACGCAGAATAACTGATGAACACAGGTTGATATACAAAATCGAAAAAGACATAATTTACATCTGTAGTTGTCACGGGCATTATTCTTGAGTTAGAAAAGGGATATTCTGAGGCGTTAGCTGCCTGCGCCGGTTCATCGTAATTAACACTGAGTGAACAATTCATACAAAGCATATCGCACTAATGTGCTTTTCCCTACCTTTGCGCCACTAAATTTTTTTTATGAAAGAAGTATATATAGTCTCCGCTGTGCGTACACCAATAGGCGCATGGGGTGGAGCATTGAAGGATTTTTCTGCAACCAGGCTTGGATCGATAGCAATCAAGGGCGCTTTAGAGCGCGCAGGAGTAAGTGCAGACAAAGTAAATGAAGTACTTATGGGCAGCGTAATGCAGGCCAACCTGGGACAGGCACCTGCACGGCAGGCTGCACGTTTTGCCGGTGTGCCGGACAATGTGCCGTGTACTACCATAAACAAGGTGTGTGCCAGCGGCATGAAGGCTGTAATGCAGGGTGCGCAAAGCATTATGCTTGGTGACAATGATGTGGTAGTAGCAGGTGGTATGGAGAGCATGAGCAATGTGCCTTTCTACAACACCAGCATACGCTGGGGCAATAAGTATGGCGACGTGACGTTAATAGATGGACTGGCGAAAGATGGCCTTACTGATGTATACCATAACTACGCCATGGGCAACGCTGCAGACCTTTGTGCAAAGGAATGCAACATAAGCCGCGAAGCGCAGGACGAATTTGCAATAACCAGCTACAAGCGCAGCCAGGCTGCATGGGATGCCGGTAAGTTCGATAGCGAAATAGTACCGGTGGAAGTGCCTCAGAAAAAAGGCGATGCAATAAAAGTCAGTAAAGACGAAGATCCATGGAATGTGAAGTTTGATAAGATTGCGGGTCTGCGCCCTGCTTTCAGCAAGGAAGGCACTGCAACTGCGGCAAACAGCAGCACAATGAATGACGGCGCTGCAGCGCTGGTGCTGATGAGCAAGGAAAAGGCAGATGAGCTGGGTATCAAACCGATCGCAAAGCTGATCGGATATGCAGATGCCGAGCAGGCGCCTGAGTGGTTCACTACTTCTCCGTCGTTGGCCGTGCCAAAGGCAGTTGCCAAGGCAGGTTTGAAGATGGAAGATATCAACTATTACGAGCTGAATGAAGCATTCAGTACGGTGGGCATCGTGAATATGCAGAAGATGAACCTGAAACCAGAACAGGTAAATGTAAATGGCGGCGCAGTAGCATTGGGTCATCCATTAGGAGCCAGTGGTGCGCGCATTATTACCACGCTGATAAGCGTACTTCGCCAGAACGGCGGCAAGTACGGTGCGGCGGGCATTTGCAACGGCGGTGGCGGTGCAAGTGCAGTGGTGATAGAACTGATGTAATTGAGTTAGCAATTTTTCGGTTGGCAATTTACAATTGGGTATAACATAACAGATGTTTTTCCGGTTGTAGATTGCCAACCTTTTTATATATAAACCTCTATAGACCCTATCATGTTGAACTCCTCTGCCTGGCGGCCGGCTGCCCGCGGCTTGCTTCAGAATCAGCGCACTCTTTTAGCTGTTTACGTAATCGTTGCTATTGCAGCGAGCATTCAATCGGTGATCATTGGCACCCACGCCTGCGGCGACTTCGTCTATACCGATTACAATAATTACATCATTTTCCGTCAATCCTTTTTCCACCTGGTTGATGGTAAAAACCTCTACGCGTCCTTTCCATCCGAGCAGTGGGATCGGTTTAAGTACAGTCCTGCATTTGCGCTTGCCATGTCTGCCTTTGCTTATTTGCCGGATGTTGTAGGGCTTTGTACCTGGAACCTGCTGAACGTTATTGTTTTCTTTTCGGCCGTACGCCTGCTGCCTATGAAGAAGGAAAAGATGAGTCTGCTGTTTTGGTTTGTTTTGGTTGAGATGTTAACCTCGGTTCAAAATGCACAGAGCAATGGTCTCGTTGCGGGTCTTATGATCGCAGCATTTGCATGCATGGAACGCCGGCGGGTCGGCGTGGCAACTTTGTGCATTGTGATAGCCACATTTATTAAAGTGTATGGAGGAATAGGCTTGTGCCTGGTTCTCTTCTATCCTGGTAAAATAAAATTCGCCGGATACACTATCGTGTGGACGTTGATATTTGCTTTACTACCGCTTGGCGTGCTGCCGGTTCAGACGCTTGTATGGCAGTATGGTAACTGGGGTGATGTGTTGCTGGAGGATCAGTCAATTCGTTGTGGCTTGTCGGTGATGGGGTGGCTGCATACCTGGTTTGGCATTACCATCGGGAAGGGGATAGTGAGTGTAGCAGGTATTGTTTTGTTCCTGTTGCCGTTCGGCAGACGGAGTCTGTATAATGATCCGTTGTTCAGAATGCGCATACTGGCATCAATGCTCATATGGGTCGTCATTTTCAGCCATATGGCCGAATCGCCTACTTATATCATAGCTGTTGCCGGGGTAGGGGTATGGTATTTTGCGCGATCCGCGGGTGCATCGGGTGTCTTTATGAAAAAGGGACAGATGATGGCAATGGCGCTCGTGTTTATTTTTACCTGCTTATCGCCAACTGACCTTTTCTCTCCATATCTTATTGATCATTTTTTTGTACCCTATGCCATAAAGGCCGTACCGTGTATCCTGGTGTGGTGCATCACCTGGTTTGAACTCATGACGATGAGGAAACAAAGTCATCCGGGCCAAACTTCTGCGTTCATTGTTGGATGAGTAAAGGTATAACTGTACTTTTAGCCTGTTATATCAATTCAATGCTTCAGAAAATAAGGGCCATACTGTTCAAACCAGGCACATTGCTGGTTGTGTTTGTTGCTGCGGCCATTATCGCTTCTGTACAGGGGATATTATTGGGCACGCACATGTTTCACATGCCCAAGGTATTTCCGGCAGATATAATGAACAAGCCGGAATATATGAACCAGTTCATAGGCCGGCAGCTTACAGAATACAATAACTACGTCATTTTCAAGTATTCCTGGTTTCACCTTATTCATGGCACCGATCTGTATGGATTATACCCCGCAGAGCATTGGGATTTTTATAAGTATAGTCCCACTTTTGCTTTATTTATGGGTGGTATCGCTTACCTGCCGGACGTTATTGGCCTCTCGATATGGAATATACTCAATGCCATAGCAGTATTCTTTGCTATCCGTTTGCTGCCCTTCAGTGTCAGAAAACAATGTCTTATTTTATGGTTCGTTGCACTGGAACTGCTTACCTGCCTCCAGAACAACCAGAGCAACGGTCTTATGTGCGGACTGATCATAGCTGCCTACGGGTGCATGGAACACAAGAAAGTAGTCCTGGCTACGCTTTGGCTTGTGCTTGCCATGTATATTAAAGTGTATGGCGCCATCGGTTTTTGTTTCTTCCTTTTTTATCCGGGCAAGTTTAAATTCATTTTGTATTCCATTTTGTGGACCGTCGTCTTTGCTGCGCTGCCGCTATTGGTTACGTCGCCTCAAACACTTGTATGGCAGTATCAGAACTGGGCTAACCTGATGATCGCAGATGCCGCTGCGGCGCGTGGGTTGTCTGTCGCCGGTTGGCTCTATAGCTGGTTTGGCATTGAGAATGTAAAGATGTACGTGACCCTGATCGGAATGGGTTTATTCCTGCTGCCCTTTGTCCGTTTTAAAATGTACAGCAACCAGGTTTTCAGGTTACTCGTGCTTGCGTCAATGCTGGTGTGGGTCATTATTTTCAACCACAAGGCAGAGTCTTCTACATTTATTATTGCCGTGGCCGGTGTGGCGATCTGGTATTTTGCAATGCCGTCGGCTAAATGGAGGACCGTTTTATTCTGGCTCGTTTTCGTATTTACCTGCCTGGCCACAACAGACGTATTCCCCATGTATGTGAAAACTCATTTTATATATGTATATAAAATAAAGGCGGTTCCGTGCATTATTGTGTGGTGTATGATATTGGCTGATGTTATGAGGCTGTCGCAATCGGCGAGGATACCGGCTGAGAAAAAGGATGAGTTTGGCCTGGCCGCCTGATCTGATTTTTGCCCGTGATTATAAAAAGAAAAAAAAAAGCCCGATATTGGCCGAAGTATCACAAGATTCAATACTTTTGAACTTAGCTTGTTATGAAATATAAGATACTCCGATTAATTGCATTGTTGTTATTACTGGTCAACCTGACCAGTTGTTACAAGGAACGTTGGACACGTTACCGCAACCGTAAGACGTATTACGTACATCGTAAGCATTACAACTGGCATCACCGCCACCGTCATAGCGACTGGTAAGGTCATTCCCATTTAATTGCATTATTGCATCCGAACACCAATCCCGGTATGAACAATTGTTCTGAGGGATTTTTTTTTGCGATGAACACTTTTTCAAGGTAGATTATTTATATACATGCCGAAAGTGAACACGTACCTCACACATGTGGAGAAAAATAACCTCCCAATTACAGCTTTTAGTATTATTTTTGCCGCCTAATATTTTATTTCATAAAAAGATAACGTATGCAAGAATTTGGCAAAAAGAATCCAGCGGTGAGTTTGTCTGAACTGGGTATTAATGTAGGTACTGCGCATTGGAACCTTTCCCCACAAGACCTTGTGAAAAAGACAATTGCCCTTGGGCAGGGAGTGCTGAACGATACCGGTGCACTGTGTGTGAGCACGGGGAAATTTACCGGACGTTCTCCGAAAGATAAGTTTACCGTAAAGGACGCAATAACGCAGGACAGCGTGGATTGGGGTGATGTGAATATCCCGATGGCTCCGGATACTTTTGATAAGCTGTATACCAAGGTCTGCGCTTATATGGAAGGTAAGGAAGTGTGGGTTCGGGATTCCTACGCATGCGCAGATCCTACCTACCGTCTTAACGTATTGGTTGTGAACGAAACTCCATGGGCTAACCTGTTCTGCAATGACCTGTTCCTTCGTCCTACAACTACTGAAATAGAAAATCAGAAACACGACTGGCTGATACTGCAGGCGCCGGGCTTCCAGGCTGATCCGGCTCTTGATGGCACCCGCCAGGCAAACTTCACCATCGTTAACTTTACCAGGAAGATCATATTGATCGGTGGTTCGGGATATACCGGTGAGATGAAGAAAGGCATTTTCGGCGTACTCAACTTTATTTTGCCGCATGATCACAAGGTGCTGAGTATGCATTGCTCCGCCAACGAAGGTAAGAATGGTGATGTAGCCCTTTTCTTCGGATTGAGCGGTACTGGTAAAACAACACTTAGCGCAGACCCTAACCGCGCACTGATAGGTGATGACGAGCATGGCTGGGCCGATAAGACAGTTTTCAACTTTGAAGGTGGCTGCTATGCGAAATGTATAGACCTCAGCGCTGAAAAGGAGCCGGAAATATTCGCTGCCATTAAACCAGGCGCATTGCTTGAAAACATTAAATTCCTGCCAGGAACGCAGACCGTTGATTATACCGACGCAAGCATTACTGAAAATACCCGTGCTGCATATCCGATTGACTTTATTGCAAATTCAAAGGAACCATCTTACGGCGGTCAACCCAAAAACATATTCTTCCTCACCTGTGATGCTTTTGGTATTTTACCTCCTATATCCAAGCTCACCAAGGCGCAGGCTATGTACCACTTTATCAGCGGATACACTGCAAAGGTTGCGGGTACAGAAGTAGGCGTTACTGAACCACAAACTACTTTCTCGGCTTGTTTTGGCCGTGTATTCCTGCCGCTCCATCCTACAAAGTATGCCGAGCTGCTTGGAAAGAAACTGGACGACAATAAGGAAATAAATGTGTGGCTGATAAATACCGGCTGGAGCGGTGGTTCCTATGGTGTAGGTAACCGTATGAAACTTAGCTACACACGTGCTATGATCACCGCAGCTATGAACGGTGAGCTTACAAACGCAACTTATGAGCCGCACTCGGTATTTGGCATACTGGCGCCTACTGCCGTTCCAAACGTTCCGTCTGAAATATTGATGCCACGCAATACATGGGCTGACAAAGAAGCTTATGACAAGAAAGCTAACGAACTCGCTCAATTGTTTGTTAAGAACTTTGCAAAATATGCAGATCAGGCAAATGATGAGATACGTTCTGCTGCACCGGTGGTGTTGGTGAGTGCGTAACCGCAAACCCCTAAAGGGGCTTCACTTGGGAATGAAGCTTAAGGCTAATTCAAATATTGAGCTTTTGGTATTGAAGAGAATAAAAAAATAGGATAGTCGGTGGCTATCCTGTTTTTTTTTATCATTACGAAGATGAAGAAAGGTTCCCAGTAGAAGATATATTCACCAGTGAAGCCCCTTTAGGGGTTTGGGGTTAAAGGGTTAGGGTTTCCAATTGCCTGGATCTACTCTCCATTGTTCCAGTGTCGCTTTTTCCTCGGCCGCAAAAAGCTTTTGTTCTTCACCCACTTCCATAAGGGCTTTGTAGTTACTGATCGTATAAAGCGGCAGCCCCGCCTTTTCAAATGCTTCATCAGCCACCGGGAAACCGTAGGTAAATAGGGCACACATGCCCAGTACTTCCGCTCCTTGCTCACGCAGCACGTCTACTACCTGCAGGCTGCTTTTGCCCGTAGAAACAAGGTCTTCTACCACCACTACTTTCTGACCTGGTTTCAACACGCCTTCTATCTGGTTGCCCATGCCGTGTTCTTTAGGCTTTGCCCTAACATATATGAAGGGCAGCTTTAAAAGATCGGCAGCCATAACTCCATGGGCGATGCCTGCAGTGGCAACACCGGCTATCACTTCTGCATCCGGAAATTTATCGAGAATAATATTGGCCAGTTCGCTTTTTACAAAATCGCGAACATATGGGAATGACAGTACTTTACGGTTGTCGCAATAAACAGGGGAGTGCCAGCCCGATGCCCATGTGTATGGTTTTTGTAAGTTGATCTGCAATGCCTTAATTTGCAAAAGCTTTTCGGCAAAATGTTTTGGAGTGCTCATAACGCTCAAACCTACATCAAATAAGCAAACCTTCAAAAAAAACAGCGCTATGAATTTCGATCAGAAAATATACTACAACGATAAGCCATTGGTAATCACTACCAATAGCGAAGCATATATGATAAGCAATCCAGCGGCGGAAGAGTACGAGTTTTTTAGCGGGGCAACACTGCGCAGCTATACGCAGGCCCTCAGGTATATGGAAAAGCTGGGAACCCGGGGCGCTATCATTGAGGATATATCCGAGGCAGCCCTGCTGGAGCAGCTTCATGCTATGTATATGCTGCTCGATGCGGCCGGGGGCATTGCCTACAATGAAGACAAAGAGATACTTATGATCTTCAGGCGGGGGAAGTGGGACCTGCCGAAGGGTAAACTGGACGCGGGAGAAAGCATAGAGCAATGCGCACTGCGTGAAGTAAGTGAAGAGACAGGGCTGGTGAATTTGGAGTTGGGTGAAAAGATCTGCGATACCTTTCACATATATGAGCAAAAAAATCAGCAATTTTTGAAAAGGACCGCCTGGTACAAAATGAAAGGTACATCGGCCGACAAACTCAAACCTCAGAAAGAAGAGAATATAATGGAGGCACGCTGGATCGCTGAAAAGGACCTTGGACCGTTTGCGGCTAAATCTTATGAAGCAATAAGAGAGGTCTTGAAGATGGCGACGCTGGTCGCAAACAAGTAAGCTGATCAAACCTTAACGTTCCTTCTTCATTCCCTTAACACGGCTGCAACACTGTGCCAGGTACCTTTGTAAAAAGAATTGTGATGTCGAAGTTAGTACCTGTGCGGCCGGCCCAAAATTTTCGTAACGGATTACATTTGTTCCGCAACCGCAAGGTATTGTGGCAGATGATGCGCGAAGCCGTCAGCGGCCGCTACAAAATGTCCTTTTTAACCATGGGCGCCACAATTCTTGCCATAGCCTACATTATTTTTCCTTTCGACCTTTTGCCCGATTATATACCCTTTCTGGGGTGGATTGATGATGGGTTGATTTTTTATTTTTTGCTGAAGCGGCTCACGAAAGAAACCCAACGCTACAACAGATCTAAAGCCATGGAACGGAAGCATTCCGGTGGATTGCAGTAGGCTGACCTGGATCAAAACATTAACACTGTTTTAAACGGGTCTCCATCATTCATATTTGCATTTTTTGTAAATTTAGGTAGTTTCTTTTATGCCGAATCCTTCCAGATATATCTATCCTTCAATGTTAGCGGCAACTATACTATTCGTGGCGCTTAGTATATCTGCTATAGCCCAGCCCGACTGGCATTTGAAACGGGACGAAGATGGTATTAAAGTATTTACTGCAGATAGCGACAATTCTGATTTCAAGTGCATTAAAGTAGAATGCACCGTGAAGGCGACACAATCCCAGCTTGTTGCATTATTGATCGACATCAGCAGGCAGCCGGCGTGGGTGTATGGGAGCAGGTCCGCAGAAATCGTAAAGACAGTCAAATCCAATGAATTTATTTTCCATTCAGAAGTAGAAGTACCATGGCCGTGCGCTGACCGCGATTATGTGGCCCACATTACCATCAACCAGCCATCGCCACAGTTGCTTGTTATTGAATCTCATTCGGAGCCCGATATGGTGCCGGCGAAAAATGGTATTGTGCGGGTCAAAAAATCCTCAGCGCGCTGGGATGTTACTCCGGTAAGCAAAGACCTGTTAAAGATCGTATACACAGTTAGCTTCGACCCCGCAGGTTCGGTGCCTGCATGGCTTACCAACTTGTTTGTCACCAAGGGGCCGTTCCTTACATTCAAGAAGTTGAAGGAAAACGTAGCGCTTAGCGCATATCAGAACGCTCACTTTGATTTTATAAAGGAATAGCCGTTCCCCTTAATTCAGATTAATATTTTACTACACCGGGTACAAACATCCCCGCATTGCCGCCATTCCGGATAACATCACGGACAAGCGTAGAAGATATGGTGGAATAAAGCGGGGCGCACGTAAGAAAGATGGTCTCGATATCAGGCACCAGCATACGGTTCATATCCGCGATGGCTTTTTCGTATTCAAAATCGCTGACGTAGCGTATGCCGCGCAATATATACTTTGCATTTACTTTCCGGCAGAAGTCTACGGTCAGCCCTTCGTAGTCAGTAACTTCTACGCGTGGGTCGTTTTTAAATATTTCACGTATCCATGTGGTACGCTGCTCAAGTGTAAACATTGGCTGCTTCGATGAGTTGATGCCTACGCCGATCACCAGTTTATCGAACAGCGATACTGCCCGCTCTATAATGTCCACGTGCCCCAGGGTGATGGGGTCAAAGGTGCCGGGGAATAAGCAGATACGTTCCATATCATTCGGTTGGTTGGGTAAAAAAGCTAAATACGGTGGTGCCGTAATTTCTCATTTTGTGAAAACGGGGATGTTTCTGATAATCATTTCGTGGTGTATGCTCCAGCACAAATATGCCTCCGGGAAGCAACATATTTTTTTCAAACACCAGCAGTGGCAGGTCGTCAATATTGACCAGGGCATACGGCGGACCTGCGAAAATGAAATTATACTGGTCTGTACTTTGCTTCAGGAACTTGAACACATCACCGCGTATGATGTGCAGTATGTCAGCAATGTCCAGTTCCTTAACCGTTTTTTTAATAAAATCTATGGTAACAGGGTCGCGCTCAATAAGAGTGAGATCGGCAGCGCCACGGGAAGCAAGCTCATAGCTGATACTGCCTGTGCCGCCAAAGATATCAAGCGTCTTAAGCCCTTCAAAATCGATCATATTATTGAGGATATTGAAAAGCCCTTCCTTAGCCACCTCGGTGGTGGGCCGGGCCGGGATACGGGCCGGCGGGCTGAACCTTCTGCCTCCAAATGTGCCACCTACTATACGCATGCGAAAAGTTGTTGGGCCAGCGATACAGCACCGCTCCAGATGCCGGTGAAATTGCTGCCATCGCCGGTTTTGATATCCGGGAAGTATTGCGTTAGTTCATTGATACGCTCAAACTCAGACGCGCTCAGGCCCGTGCATACTATGTTAAGCAATGCGGGGTCCACATAATTTTCCCTGCAATAAAGTTTCAGCGAATAAGCGATATCCTCGGCCGTGTTATAGGCATAAACTTTATGCCATAGCAATTTGCCCGCATTGAGCAGGGTAACGCATACCTGCTCGCCACTGAGGCAGATCTGCATGAGGTATGCGCTCTTATCCGTATTGCGGAACTGGTAAAGGGGTAGTGGCAGCACCGCCGCCTGCGTAAAATTGATCTTTACCAGTTCGATGATACCCACTGGTACTGCCATTACGTAGACCGCTTTTTCATCATCAAGAGGGCAGGTTGTCACCATATCCGTGGCCTCTACGAAATGTATCTGGCTCAGCCACTTACCTGCTTCTGTCTTTCCGTAAAGCTCATCGGGCACTACAAGGTTCTTCTCAGAGCCGATAAACATGCCCCGGATACTATCTTTTTTGGATAGCATAGGGTCCGTGTTGAAGATATGCTCGAAAAAATCGAGCTCCCATACAGGTTTGTTTTTATTGTACCCGGTATATTGGATGGTAAGTAACTCGTTCGTAGCACTAAAACCGGCAATGAAGATGCCTCTTTGCACCAATACACAGACCACGGCAGCCAGGCGGGAGCCGACTGTTTTGTCGCCCTGCGCATGATACACCTGCTCATTTGTATTATAGTTAGCCATGTAAGAGAGTAAATGTAGTAAAAATATTTTCAGAATGCCGCCCGCAAATGAGTTAGGACAAAGCTCATTTTATAATTTGTGTGGATCGACTATTTGCAAACCGGGTATATTCTTAAAGTCAGATGTGTTATGTGACAATAGTATGCCGTTTAATACAATAGCTGTTGCCGCGATAATCGCATCAGGTAATTTGAGTTTATGCCTTTGCCTGATGTTAACGGTGGTTTTCACTAAATCGGCAGTTACCGGATGGATCAGGGTGATCGCAATAAATCTTTCAAGAAGGTCGTGTTCTTCCTTTGAAATATTTTGTGTGGCAAAAAGCTCAATTTGCGTGACTATTGAAATTTCGGGTTCAACTGCTTCAAGAAATTGTCTCCCTTTATGGGAAAGTTTACCATTGCAAAAATCGATGATGACATTGCTATCGATCAAATATCTCTTTCCCATTCGTTGCGCATATTTTTAACACTATCATGGAGCTTCCCTGCGGTCTCATCAGATATTGTATTCCAAAAATCAGCAATTGTCGTTTTGGGAGTGGTTTTTTGCTCAAGTTCCTCTAACGCGAGATACGTGATTTCCAGCGTTTTACCAACGTATTCCTTCGCTATCGACAGGTGAATGTCAGTATCTGAAGGCGTAATAATAGTGCGTACCATAATGTCAGTTTATAAGGCAATACAATGAGAAAATGCCATCTTATACAAAAATACTAAAAAGCGATGATTATTTTTCGTGTGGGAAACTTACCCATTGTTGTGTTTTGTGCTGCCACGTGGCTGTGTGCCGGAAACCTTTCTACTCCCAAAAATATGTATCGATGATAATACTAAGTTATTAAAAGGTAAATTTGCAATACTATTCATAAAGACAGCGGTCATATATTTGTAATTCCGCTTATCAAAGCAAAGGTATTTTGAGTTCAACTGAGCAAATAAGTCAACTTGGCGTTTCGACGACAAACAGGCAGATCATAAAGCTGGCGGCGCCTATTTCCCTGGCGCTGTTGATCCCGCAATTAAGTTTCTTCACCAATACGGTCTTCCTGGGCAGGCTGGGAGAGCGGGAGCTTGGGGTTAACGGAATTACAGGCGTATTCTACCTCATTCTGTCTATGATTGGTTATGGACTGAACAGCGGCATGCAGATACAAATGGCCAGGCGCGCAGGAGCTGAGGACAAAAAAGGCCTTGCACAGATACTTACCAACGGGGCAATGCTCTCCGTCATGTTTTCGCTCGGGCTGATGTTGTTGACGCTATGGTTTGTGCCGCTGTTATTTGGCTATACCCTCCACGACAATGCAAACTTTGGGCTGAGTGTGAGTTTTGTGTATATACGGGTATGGGGCTTGCCCTTTTTAATGCTCACGCAGTTGCTGTGTTCTTTCTTTATTTCTATTGGCCGGTCGCGGTTGCTGATTTGGGGCTCGCTGGTGGCTACCCTGGTAAATGTACTGTTCGACTACCTGCTTATTTTCGGTAAGTTCGGGATGCCTGCACTTGGCTTTAAGGGGGCCGCAGTGGCATCTGTGATTGCGGAGATCTTTTACTGTGCGACAATGGTGGGCATCTTCTTCCGCGAAAAGCTTTATGGAGATTTCCCTGTTGTTAATTTCAGGGTATTTGATATCGAATTATCTGAGCGCACACTGGCAGTGGCCATGCCGCTTATTGTACAGTTCATGTTCAGTATTGGCGGGTGGCTGGTGTTTTTTATTTTCATCGAGCACCTGGGCGAGCAGTCACTGGCCGCCTCTCAGGTGTTACGCAACATTTTTGGGATCGTGGGTGTCGGTACCTGGGCGCTGGCTACCACCTGCAACACAATGGTAAGCAATCTGATAGGGCAGGGCCGGCGGCGCGATGTAATGAAGATAATTATGAAGATAAGCCGGCTAAGCCTCATATATGCGGTGGCTGTATGTGCATTGCTGCTGGCGTTTTCACATGAATTCCTTGCGATCTATTCCAACGATCTGTCCCTGATAAATTTCGCAATTCCTAGTCTGCGGGTAATCGTTTTGGCCACATTGGTAATGTCCCTGGCAACGGTTGTTTTCAATGGGGTGGTTGGTACAGGTAATACACTGATAAACCTGACGATCGAGGTAAGCTGCGTGGCCAGCTACCTTGTTTATTGTTACTATTTCATCAGTGTAAAGCACAGCCCGCTATATCTGTGCTGGGGGTCTGAGTTCATCTACTGGATAACTTTGCTGATAGCATCGGGTCTTTATCTCAAGAGCGGACGGTGGAAGGGCAAAGAAATTTGAGCATCTTCAAGTTCCTTGCTGACTTCATAGTGCCTGCGCAGCTATTTCCTGCATATTTATTCCGTTATGGGTTTCCTCATAGGTACATTCCCCGTTTTTTATGAGCAGCACCTGCGGCGATTCATGATGCACATGGAACTCTTCTGCTACCTTATTGGATATGGGGCGGTAACGCAGCAGATCGAGGTAGTAAAATGAGACGTTGTCAACTGGTTTTTCCCGCTCCAGCCTGTTTTTGGCCATTGTGCTTATAGAGCAGCGTGTGCTGTGCTTGAAAATGACAACCGGCCGGTGTTTGCTTTGTTCCCTTATCTCATCTAACTGATCACTATCTGTAAGTGCTATCCAATTCATCCCGCAAAGTTATGAAACATGTTATACAGCAAACAAATAGGCCTATAACTGATTCCTTTTTAAGGTTCCGGTTACAGGCCCGTCTAAAGTCACGGTTGGAAACTATTTGGTATCATTTTTATCGTACAGAAGACCGAAAATCTGGTCGTCGCCCATTACCAGCCACACTTTGTCTATATCATCGTTGGTAAACTTGTTATGAAAACAGAAGTACTGGTAGTGGGTCGCGCTGCCTTCAACGTTATAGTTGCACTGGTAATCGCCATCCTTCGCAACGGTAGTATAACTTCTCAGCAGCTTGCCCGATCTTAACAGGATGTTTACTTTATAGTCTAACCAATGCAACCGGTCTTTTGAATTGTTGATGACTGCGCCCTTGATACTCGTAAATCCGTCCACATCCTTGGTCTCATTATAGGCGTAGCTTGTAGGATAGAAGCCAAACACAAAATTGATGCTCTTGCTCTCATTGCTGATGAGCTCGTAGTAAAAAGGCTTTCCTGTCTGGGCTTTTGCGAATACGGAAAGTAAGATCAGGCCGGCGAGTAGTAATTGTTTTTTTAGCATAAGCTTGTTTTATGTTTATGAAAGAATGCAACAAATCTATATCTCCTGGTTGTTCGGTGAAATACGACTAAAGTGGTATTTCTAACTTTTAGGATACACCTTATTTAAAGCATCAGTGCGCGAATTAACCTGTAGCTTCTCGTATATATTGTGAATATGCTTCCGTACCGTTTCTATATTGATGAACAGTAATGCAGCGATCTCTTTGTAACGGTATCCTTTCGACAGGTACACAAGGATCTCCTGCTCGCGGGTCGATAACTTCCCTAACTCAGCATTTTTTTTTTCGCGTTCTGAAGCAAAGAAGTAGCTGGTCACTTTCCGGGCTATCTGGCTGCTCATGGGCGCCCCGCCATTATGGGCATCGGTTATTGCCTCCAGTATTTTTGCCGGCGGTGTCGACTTCACCAGGTATCCGGTGGCGCCAGCCTGCAGGGCCGAAAAAATATTATCCGTATCCTCCAGCGAGGTGCACATAATAAATTCTATCTCTGGTTTCAGGCTCTTAAGCACACGCACACATTCTGTACCGGGCATCCCTCCGGGCATATGTATATCCATCAATACTACCTGGGGTTCCAGATCTGGAATGGCACTTATCGCTTGCTCTGCGCTGTCAAATGCGGCAACACAGTCATAGCCCTCGGCTGCGTTTATAAGCTCAGAGAGCATCTGCCGGGTATGCAGCTGATCTTCTACTATCGCAACTCGTATTGTGCCCATATTCTGAGAATAAAAAGTAAAAGTAATCCTTAGGGCAGCTTTCGTCAATTACACTTTAGTAGTATTTTTTAAACAGCCAGCCTGTTTAAAAATACGGATATTGTGGTGATAGTTCCTTTATTCAGCACCGAACTGATCTCATAATTACCACCTACCGATTCAATGCGTTGCTTCATATTCCGGAGGCCGTTGCCACCGCTCCTGATACTACCTATGTCAAATCCCCGTCCATTATCACCTACGGATATCTGCAGGTCGCT
The DNA here is from genome assembly GCA_947476485.1 of Chitinophagaceae bacterium. GTDB lineage: Bacteria > Bacteroidota > Bacteroidia > Chitinophagales > Chitinophagaceae > Nemorincola. The sequence goes on along the minus strand of CANJQU010000037.1, from coordinate 8,536 downwards.
TTTTGTGATCTTCAGACTGATGTTCATTGCCGTGGTACCTGAGTGCTTTATGCTGTTGTTGACGGACTCTTTCACGGTAAGGAAAATGTTCCTTTGTCCTTCCCTCGATATCTTTAAGTGCGGCGCATCCATAGGGAAATCAAGCATTACATCAACCTGCATCCCGTCAAGGTAGTCGCTGCAATATTCCCTTAGGCGGGCTACCAGTTGTTCCAATGTCGTGTTCTCCGGGTTTAATACCCAGATAAGATCCCGCATATTGTCAACCAGCTCGCGGGACATCACGGATATATGCTTTATTTCATTGCCCAGGTAAATGTTGTCGCCTGCTTTCTTTCGTGCCGTTTCAGCCGCATCAGATATCTGGGAAAGGCCCGCCGTGAGGTTTTCCATATTTGCAGTCAGGTGGCTCACTGTTGTGTTTTCAGGGTCTTTCACCCATAGCAGGTTCCCGATCACTTCGGCAAGCTTCTTTGATACCGCTGCAATGTTTTCTATGTCGCTTCCCAATTGTTCATTTCCACTTACGCGCCTTTGCGCCATGTCGGCCATCAATGATATTTTCGAAAGGCCGGAACCCAGGTCATCGTGTACGTCCTTGGCTATGCGCATACGCTCATTATATTCGGCCTCTGCAATTGCTTTTTCACGTTTTTGTTTCTGCAGTGTCTGTTGACGGTTATACAGCAAAAATGCGATCACCAGCACAAGCACCATAATGCCGATAATGGCGAACATCTGGTATCTTGTTTTTTCCAGTTTTATAATTTGCTTTTCCTTTTTTTCGGTCTCATACTTCGTTTGCATTTCTGCCACTTGTTTCGACCGCTCCACACTTATAAAACTATCCTTAACGGCAGTGTATTTTTTGTAAAGCTCGAAACCTGTTTTATAGTCACCGCTTTTTGCATAATCCTCAGCCAGGTTTCCATACACTTCCATGATGAGTTCCTGGGAATTTATCTCCCTGCCCGTCTGCAGGCCCTTTTCGTTAAGGGCTATGGCCTTTTTATAGTCGCCCTTCATCTCATACACATTGCCTATATTCACTTGATTGGCAGCCACCATGAACTTGTCGCCGAGTTTCTCCGATATGGCCAGGGATTGCTCATAAAACTCAATAGACTTGTCATAATCCTTAAGGTATTTGTAAACAACACCAATGTTGATATAGGTGATCGCGATACGGTCGTCCATTTTTAACTGCTGATAAAGCTTCAATGCCGAGGTATAGCTTTTGAGCGCTTCGTCATATTTTTTCTGCTGTTCATAGATCACCCCCCTGTTATTGGCGCAATCGGCAAGGGTAAAGGTGTCATTGATAGAAAGGGCTATCTTCTCAGCCTCTGTATATTTTTGTAAGGCCTTTTCGAAATCCTTTGACTCTGAAAACAAGGCGCCTATATTCTTTGTGCATTTTGCTACGCTTTTTTTATCATTCTGTTCTTCTGCAATGGAGATCGCATTTTGGTATGCTTTCAACGCCTCTGCGGTATTTCCTATGTTGCTGTAGTTATTGCCAAGGTTATTGTATATGACCTTCTGAACATTTTTTTCGCTTCGTTTCAGCGCTGTTTGCAATCTCTCTTCAAGTATGGCGATCGATTGTTCATAGTCGCCTTTTTGATACAGGCTGATGCCATACTGGAGGATACTATCCTCTTTTTGGGCACGGGCATTAAAGGCAAAAAAATACAGTATGATTACTAATATGGCTTTGACCTTCATCAAAATGTGATTATCCTATAAAAATATTCTTTTCGGAGGAGAAATAAAATGATATTGAGCAGGTGCACAAAATAACGGGCGTATTTAATTTACTTGCAGATATTTTTTATAGAACCCTATGCAATTCCAGTAGTGGGTGGCACTATTCGTTTTTTTCATAGTTCAGACTAAATATCTCGTCTTCACTTATCTGCAGCCATGCTCTGTCTATATCACCATTGGAGAATTTTGTATGAAAGCAGAAGTACTGGTAATGCGTGGAATCGGCAATGACCTTGTAAGTACATATGTAAGCGTTTTCTTTCGAAAAAGGGATATAATTGCTGATCAGTTGACCTGATTTTAATAGTATATCCACTTTGAAATTGTTCCATTTTAGCGTGTCCTTTTTCGACTTATTGAAAACCGCTGTTCTTATTGCCGTGTAAGGGGGGAAATCCTTGCTTTCATAATAGTTGATCGTTGCCGGGTACAGGCCAAAAACAAAATCAATTGTCTTGTCCTGGTTATTGACAGACTGGTAATAGTATGGCTGCTTCACCTGTTGTGTATAGGCAACGAATGAAAGAAGTACCAGGCCGGAAATTAATAGTTGCGTTTTGAACATCGTAGCTGTTATTACCTGCTAAGGTAGTGTATTAAATTATCGCAGGTCTAAAGTGAGCATCAGGGCACAGCTCAAATGTTTACCGACCATAAGAGCAATAAATTCCTGGTGAAAGCCATGAGGGTACATTGGTTTGTAAAGAAATGTACGCTCATCCAAAAAAGTAAAAGGCGCTCCAGTAAATAAATAGGAGCGCCTTTTGTGTATTTTATCAATAAATTAAAACTCCGCGTTCTTCGGTGTTCTCGGGAACGGTATTACGTCACGTATATTGGTCATGCCAGTCACGAATAATACCATACGCTCAAAACCGAGCCCGAAGCCTGCATGTGGCACTGTGCCAAAGCGACGGGTATCCAGGTACCAGAACATTTCATCCGTGGGTATGTGCATCTCGTTCATACGCTGCGTAAGCTTATCCAGCCTTTCTTCTCTTTGAGATCCGCCTACTATCTCGCCAATCCCCGGTGCCAGTATGTCCATTGCCGCTACTGTTTTGCCGTCATCATTCTGGCGCATGTAGAAGGCTTTTATTTCTTTAGGGTAGCCAGTTACGATCACCGGCTTCTTAAAGTGCTTTTCCACCAGGTAGCGCTCATGTTCGCTCTGCATATCTATGCCCCAGCTCACATCATACTGGAATTTCTTCTTTTTATACGCAGGCGATTCAAGAAGTATATTAATAGCCTCGGTATAAGTGATGCGTTCAAATTTATTGTTCAGCACAAACTCCAGCTTTTCAATAAGCGGCATATCGCTGCGCTCATTCATAGGCTTTTGTTTCTCTTCATCCACAAGGCGCTGAGCCAGGAAGTCAAGGTCTTCGCGGTTGTGTTCAAGTGCATAGCTGATCACATATTTCAATAGGTCCTCGGCCAGGTCCATATTGTCATAGATATCGTTGAACGCAACCTCCGGTTCTATCATCCAGAACTCCGCAAGGTGGCGTGCGGTATTGGAATTTTCTGCACGGAACGTCGGCCCGAAGGTATATACCTCGCTGAACGCCATTGCGCCCAGTTCGGCTTCCAGTTGGCCGCTAACAGTAAGGTTGGTTGCCCGTCCGAAGAAATCTTCTTTGAAGTTGATGGTGCCATCTTCATTATGTGGGGCATTATCAAACGGCAGGGTAGTGACCTTGAACATTTCTCCTGCGCCCTCGGCATCCGATGCGGTTACGATGGGTGTATGCAGATACACAAACCCACGGTCGTTAAAGAATTTATGAATGGCGTATGCCAGGGTGTGGCGCACACGGAATACTGCTCCAAACGTATTGGTGCGGAAACGAAGATGCGCGATCTCTCGCAAATACTCCAGGCTGGGCTTGTTCTTCAATTGCAACGGGTACTGGTCATTATCACACTCTCCCAGTATCGTGATGTTTTCTGCTTTCACCTCCACACGCTGGCCCTTGCCCAGTGATGGAACCACAGTTCCGTCCACACTCACCGATGCACCGGTAGCAATGCGTTTTACGATAGCTTCATCTGTCCCTAGTTCCACCACTACCTGGATATTACCCATGCACGAACCATCATTGAGCGCTATGAACTGGTTATTGCGGAATGAGCGCACCCATCCTTTCACGTTTACTTTATAATCCGCTGCTTCGTTTGCTAAGATGTCTTTGATCTTTGTACGTTTCATTTTGCTTAATTTATTTGTTCACCCGGAGGTTTTTACCCTTGTTGAAAACACAAAGCCCTGAAAGGGCGTAACATATCAGCCGGGGTGAAGCCCCCGGACATAAATGCACACAACACATAGCCCTGTATGGGCGCAATACCACTTAACTTAATGACATTGCCCTTCAGGGTTAACTTACTAAATAGCATATACCATGCTTTATTTCACCCCTTATTAAAAAACAGGAACTTAACTGCCAATATCATCAAAAAGACGCCAAATATCCTTTTTAATGTGCTTTCCTGCAAATTCAATGCTACTTTACTGCCAAAATAGCTACCCACAACAAACGCCAGGCACAGGATCCCCGCCAATTTGAAATCCACATATCCCGCCTTGTAGTAATTGATCACCGCAAATACACCGATTGGAGGCAGCAGCATCGCTAACGATGTGCCTTGCGCCGTCTTCTGGCTCACCGCGAAGATCATGACAAGGGCCGGCACGATCACCACGCCGCCGCCAATGCCTACCATGCTGCTGAGCATCCCGGCCACCAATCCTAGTGCCAGTAGCCCGAGTATAGTTGTCATGCTAATATTCATCGTTGTAAGTTTGGGTCAAAAGTAGGGAGTATAAAATAAAAAAACGTGCGTTTGAGCTATAGTTTGGCAGTGCGTTATGCAGTTGTCACTCCAGGTCAAATTTCTCTGTAAAAAAATATTTTTCACAATTACCAAGGAATAGCGGATAGATTACGTCTATATAGTTTAGCAACCCACACTTTACAATATGATAACAGTATTACAGAATAGTGATTTACAACGCAATATATTACATTAGCCTGCGTTTTCAAGGCACTTAGGCCGGCGGCACCTGATGTAATTTTATTGTTTCATATCCCTAATACCCTATTTTTGGAAATATTTCAGCGGCAAAATTGTTTTTTTGACGCGTACTTATATCTTTGCAAACGCACAAAATTTTTCTTTAACTAATATTCAGAAAACACAAAAACAAAAACCAGTATTATGGCAGACGTAAAAACGGCAGCACCGAGACCATCAGCTCCACAAGGTAACACGGCCGGCAAACCAAAAAACGCTAACAATTTTTTGGTAAATCTTATTGTAGTGGCGTCCTGCGTTGTAGTAGGGTACCTTACCTGGAAATTCGTTATGGGCAACGGAAGCAACTTCCAGGACGTTGATAAAAAACATGCTAAAGAAGGGAACTTATTAGGCCTGATGTACCAGGGTGGTTTTGTGGTACCTATACTTCTCGCTACACTGCTTACGCTTATTTCTTTCGTGGTTGAGCGTGCGCTTACAATATTCAAGGCAAAAGGTAAAATGGATTCAGGAGAGTTTGTGCGCAAAGTTCAGTATCATCTTGCCAATAAGAACATTGATGCAGCTATCGCAGAGTGCGATAAGCAGGCAGGTTCAGTTGGTAACGTAATGCGTTCCGGCCTCGTGAAGTATCGCGAGATGACCCATAACCACGATCTCGATACTGACCAGAAAGTACTGAGCATACAGAAAGAAATAGAAGAAGCTACAGCGCTGGAGCTGCCGATGCTGGAGAAGAACCTCGTGTTCCTTTCTACGATCGCTTCCTGCGCTACGCTGCTTGGTCTTTTCGGTACGGTACTTGGTATGATCCGTTCATTCTCGGCTCTGGGATCCAGCGGCGGCGGCGGCGATGCTACTGCGCTTGCACAAGGTATCTCTGAGGCCCTTATCAACACGGCCCTCGGTATCAGCACTTCGTTCATGGCGATCGTAGCTTATAACTTCTTCACCACCATCATCGATGGCGTTACTTACGGTATCGACGAAAGCGGCTTTACGCTTACGCAGAGCTTCGCGTCTAACTACAAATAATAAATTGCGTAATGCGGGGCCTGGCGCTCCGCATTACGTCTATAAAGAAAGTTTGTGGAATTTGAATGAATTTGTGTCTATATAAAACAACAAGCTCCATTTTGTTTTTGATGCGGCTTTTGACTTTTGAATTTAAACTTTTGAATTAATAAAATGCCTCACGCAAAATTACCACGACAAAGTACGCACATCGACATGACCGCGATGTGCGATGTGGCGTTTCTGCTGCTCACGTTTTTCATGCTGGCAACTAAATTCAAGCCGCCGGAGCCTGTAGTAGTGTCTACACCTAAGTCCATTGCGGAAACGCCACTGCCCGAGAAAGATGTGATGTTGCTTACCGTTGATCAGAAAGGAAGAATATTCTTTGCTATCGATAATAAGAACATGCGGCAGAGCCTTATTGAGAGTATCAACTTTAAGAAAAATCTCAACCTCACTAAGGAAGAAAAAGCAGCGTTCACCGTTGACGCATCAGAGGGTATTCCTTTCAGTATGCTGAAGGAGTACCTGGCATCTAATCCCGAGCAGCAGAAAGCAGCGGAAATTACTGCTCCCGGCATTCCTGCCGACACCGCTGTGCTGGCGCCAAACAACGATCTGGCTGTATGGATATTGGCTGCAAGAGAAACAAATCCACAGTTGCGTATTTGTATCAAGGCCGACGGAAAGGCTTCTTATCCCAGTGTTCAGAAGATCATTAAAACTCTGGAAGGGTATAAGATATTTAAGTTTAACCTGATCACTGATCTCGAGCCATTGCCTCCGGGTACGGCTGTTTATGAGGCTGCCCATAAAGGCGATACTCATAAGTGATAAAATTGATAGGAAAAGGCGGGTGATAAGCTGCCAATTGTAAATTTTAAACTATAAAATTGTTTTTATGGCAGAAATGGATACCTCGAGTAGCGGGGGGCATAAAAAGGGCCCCGGCGTCAAAAAGGGTAAAAAACTAAGCACACGTATCGATCTCACTCCCATGGTGGATCTTGGCTTTCTGTTGATCACGTTCTTTATGTACACGACAACACTGGCCCGGCCTAAAACTATGGAGATCAATATGCCATACAAGGACAAGGATCTGAAGCAGGAAGAAAAGAACAAACTCAAAGCGAGTGCTGCTCTTACTGTTTTGCTGAGCAAAAATGGCCACATATACTACTACCAGGGTATCGGCGACGATCCTAACAAGCCACCGGAACTGCAATCCACTAATAAAAAAGGTATCCGCCAGGTTCTTATTGATAAGATCAAAACGGTACGGGAATTGAAGAATTCCGGCGCTCTTGGGGTTAAGGATGAAGCTACTGTACTGATTAAGCCCGATACCACCAGCACTTACGGAGACCTTGTTGGTATGCTTGATGAAATGACGATCAATGAAGTAAAAGTTTACGCCATTGTCGACATTACAGATATTGAGCAGGGTTTCATTAAAGAAACAGAAGTGGCAAACGGTATAAAATAGAAGTGAAAGATCCTGTTACTGGCAGGGTGTTTTTGCAGGTTATTAGAATTAAAACAGCAGGGAGTTTAAGGAGGACCATCACAACTTCGCTTTCAGCTAAAAAGATATAAAATGGATATTAATAAAATATTAACCGCCGACTATATCGATATCATATTCGAAGGCCGTAATAAAATATACGGCGGATATGAGTTGCGCAAGAATTATCCCAAGCGTGTTTATCGTGCTTTGATCGTACTTGCCGGTATAGCTGTCGCAGTTGCGCTGTATGCGATAATTACAATGAGCGTTCATGCAGAGAAAAAGAAGCCGCCACCACCTAAGGAAGTCGTGCTGGCAGAACCTCCGCCGATAGATCCTCATAAGCCACCGCCACCACCGCCGCCACCACCGCCACCACCGGTGAAGCCGATGGTAAAGTTTACACCGCCGGTGATCAAAAAGGATGAGGAAGTAAAGGAAGAGGAAGTGCCGCCACCGCAGAAAGAAATTACTGCGTCTGGTCCTAAAGATGAAAAAGGTGACCCTAACGGTATCGATCCGGGTATCGTTGCTCCTCCAAGTACAGGGGTAGTTGCTGCACCTGCTGCGCCTGCCATATTTAACTATGTGGAGCAGCAGCCTGCACCAAGTTTCGACATGCAGAGCTACCTCCAGAAAAACCTTCACTATCCCGATGCGGCGCGTGAGGCAAATGTGGAAGGCCGTGTTATTGTGAAGTTCGTAGTAAATGAAGATGGCGCAGTAAGTGATGTAACCATCGTGCGTGGCATTGGCAGTGGTTGTGACGATGAAGCAAGACGTGTGGTAGCAGCAATGCCACACTGGAAAGCAGGTAAACAAAACGGTAAGGCTGTGAAGGTTTACTTCACCCTGCCTATCCAGTTCAAGTTAGAGTAGCTTCAGCGCAAAAGCGCCATATAGTATTAGAATCACGCAGAGACGTTGCACCGCAACGTCTCTGCTCGTTTTATGGGCACCGCTACGCTGTTATTCAGGTTATGTAGAGACGCAATGCCTTTCGTCTCCACACCGTTATATACCGCTCTGCACATTTTTTAAGACCTGCCGTCAAACAATGTGAACGGGAAGTTTATCCCATCGCCATCCTCAGCACATGGTCATTCATAAAATAGCCATTGCCGATCTCAATATCCTCATCCATATAATGAGTAAATCCTGTCTTCTTATAAAAAGCTATCGCAGACTGATTGTAGC
>CANJQU010000036.1 GCA_947476485.1 Chitinophagaceae bacterium | reverse complement strand
TGCGGCTCCTATTTCATTGTCTACGTATAGGCCCGCGCCAATTATAGGCGAGTCGCCCACACGGCCATGCAACTTATACGCCATGCCACTTGTGGTGCAAGCGCCACCCATATTCCCATTCTTATCCATTGCTATCATACCAATAGTGTCATGGTTCAGCTTGCCCCCCGGCATCATGTTCTCAATATTTTTCTGAGGTGCGTACTTTGAGGTTTTGAGCCATTCTTTCCATTCTTCTTCGCTCTTGGGTGTCAATAGATTCTCCTTTTTGAAGCCGTTCTCAAAGGCAAATTGTGTAGCGCCGTCGCCCACCAGCATCACATGAGGTGTTTTCTCCATTACCAGGCGTGCTACAGATATCGCGTGCACTACATGTTCCAGTGCAGCCACCGAGCCGCAACGATAGCTCTCGTCCATAATGCAGGCGTCCAGGGTGACGCGCCCATCCCGGTCTGGTCTGCCACCGAGGCCCACTGATTGATTGTTCGGGTCTGCCTCAGGTACTTTTACCCCTGCTTCCACGGCATCAACGGCTCTTCCTCCCTTTTTCAGCACTTCCCACGCGGCTACATTAGCGGCTTTCCCAAAATCCCAGGTAGAGAGTACAATGGGGTGGTCTTTCACAGTACCGTACTTTTTTTCACCTTTGTCGGTTTTGGCAAACAGGTTCCTGCCTGCCAGCAGAGCGGCGCCGGATAGCAACGATAGTTTCATAAACTTCCTTCTGTCTGACATATGCCTTGTATTAGCTAATCAAGGTAATAAAAGTATTCAATACCTTGTACAGCCGGTATTCAACAAATTCACGGTGAGCGCATTGGATTTGTTGATGTCTTAGCTTTGCAAAACTAACCCGGAGGATGAAACATACTTTTGAAGCAAACGACATACAGAATTGCACGGCGGCCGATATTGATGAGATATTCCGTCTTTATCGTATCGCATCGGATTACCAGAGATCAAAACAGTCAGTGGTGGTATGGCCTGAATTTGAGCGAGGGTTAGTTGAGCAGGAAATAAAAGAGCGCCACCAATGGAAGCTGGTGATCGGATCACAGATCGCCTGCGTGTGGGCCACGACATTTTCCGATGAGCAGATATGGGAGGAACGTAACAGCGATGCCGCAGTCTATATTCACCGTATAGCTACCGATCCGTCTTTCAGGGGCAGAGACTTTGTTTCCATAATTGTGGAGTGGGCGAAAGGCTATGCCACGGATAACAACAAGGACTTTGTAAGATTAGATACGCTCGGGAACAATACCCGGCTGATACAACATTATAAAAATGCAGGCTTCGATTTTCTCGGCATGTTCGATTTGAAAGATACGTCCGGTCTTCCCCCGCACTACCACAATGTTCCGGCTTGTTTATTTGAGATCAGGCTCTGATGGCCGGGAATAACTTTACATTTTCCTGACAATAAGGCAATCAAAATCAGTCTTTATCCTTTGATGTTGGATTAGTTTTGCGGCACATTCAATTTTATGGTTATTACTTCTATGTACTTACGTATACCCTTTATTGCGCTTATCTTAAGCTTGCCTATGGCGCTGAGGGCGCAGGGGCCGCAAGCATCGCCTAATGGCACAAATCCGGAGCAAAAGAGCCTGATATCTTCCGATGAAAAGCATTTTAAGAATATGCGCCAGCTTACCGCCGGCGGAGACAATGCGGAGGCATATTTTGGTTTTGACAATCAGCATATCACGTTCCAGCGCAAAAGCACCGCGGAAGGAGTAAACTGCGACCAGATATTTTACGGTGCGATACCTAAGTTGGCTAATGCGAAATTTGAGTATAAACTGGTAAGCACCGGCAAGGGCCGAACTACCTGCGCCTACCTGATGCCGGATCACAAACATTTCCTTTATGCATCCACCCATCTTGGTGGAGATAGCTGCCCGGTAGAACCAGACCGGAAGGTGATCAAAAAATATGTATGGCCGATCTATGACAGCTACGATATTTTTGTTGCTGACTTTGATGGTAAGATCACAAAACGCCTCACCAATACTCCCGGCTATGACGCAGAGGCAACTATATCTCCCGATGGAAAGAAGATCGTGTTCACAAGTATGCGCAATGGCGACATTGATATATATACGATGGATATTAATGGCAAGAACGTAAAGCAAATAACTAAAACGCTGGGCTATGATGGCGGCGCCTGCTTTTCACCGGATAGCAAGAAGATTGTGTGGCGTGCATCCCGCCCTTCTACACCGGAAGAGGTAAAAGAATATAAAGAACTGTTGGCGCAAGGATTGGTAATGCCTACGCGCATGGAGGTATTTGTAGCAAATGCCGATGGCTCGGATGAACACCAGGTAACCAAACTGGGTAAGGCCAACTGGGCACCGGCTTTTACTCCAAACGGGAAGCAACTGGTTTTCGCTTCAAACTATGAATATGAGCGGGGTTTTCCTTTTAATCTCTACCTAGTGAACCTGGATGGTACGGGGCTTGAGCGCATATCCCACGACGGCAGCTTTGATGCTTTTCCTATGTTCTCACCCGACGGCAAGAAGTTCATCTTCAGCTCTAACCGCAACAATGGCGGTGGGCATGATACCAATGTATTCGTGTGCGACTGGGTTGATTAATTTGAAAATGTGCAAACCTTGCCTATCGGCAGGCAGGTTTCAAAATTGAGTAAGTATTATATCCCCAATGAGTAAATGCCAGATATTGATTAATTTGGCAGTATGTTCCGGAATTTTCTATTAGTGGGTGCAGGTGGAGCGGCGGGTAGTATGGCACGCTATGGCGTTGGCTATGTTTTCAGCAAGCTTACGACCAGTTCATTTCCGCTGGCAACATTCACCATAAATGTAGTTGGCTCCTTGTTAATAGGGATTTTGTTCGGTCTTTCCGCCCGTAACCAATGGCTGCAAATGGGTGGAATGCTGCTGCTGGCATCCGGGTTTTGCGGAGGGTTCACTACTTTTTCCACTTTTGCGCTTGAGAATGTGAGCCTTATGCAGAAAGGGCAATTCCTGATTCCGTTTATTTATATGGGCCTCAGTCTTACCCTGGGACTCCTTCTGTGCCGGGTGGGTATTTGGATGACGAATTGAGCAAACATAAGTTTCGTCTCTTTTTGCTTTATAGTCGGTTGTTTGGTAATTTTGCAGCCCGTAGCAAATAATACGAACAATGATAGATATAAAAGTTCCTACCGTAGGCGAATCGATAAGCGAAGTTACACTGGTAAAATGGCTGAAGAAAGAAGGCGATTATGTGAACAGGGATGAGGTGCTGTGCGAGCTGGAATCTGAAAAAGCAACTTTTGAACTTAACGCCGAGCAGGCAGGAACATTACATATAGTAGCACCGGAAGGCGCTACACTAAACATTGGCGACCTTGCCTGCTCGATCGACGAAACAGCAGCCAAGCCGGCCGGAGCAGAAGCATCAGCACCAGCTCCTGCGCCAAAAGCGGAATCTCCTAAGAAAGATGAAAAACCATCTGCACCGGTTGCTGAGGCACCGAAGAGTGATGTGAAAGCAACACCAGTGGCACAGGCCATTATGAGCGATAAGCAGGTGAAACCCACTGAAGTGAAGGGCACAGGCTCAAAGGGCCGGATCATGAAGCACGATGTGCTGGAGGCGATATCGAACCCCGGCCGCAAGGGTGGTGATGCTGCATTTACCCGTGAAGAGCGCCGCGAGAAGATGAGCAATCTGCGTAAGACGGTATCGCGCAGGCTGGTGGAAGCTAAGAACAGCACGGCCATGCTCACTACATTCAACGAGGTGGACATGACCCGCATCATGGATATCCGCAAACAATACAAAGACACCTTCAAGGAGCAGCACGGCGTGAACCTCGGCTTTATGTCGTTCTTTACTAAGGCTTGCTGCACTGCGCTGCAGGAATGGCCGGCAGTAAATGCGTATATCGATGGAGATGCTATCTTGTATCACGACTATTGCGACATATCAATAGCGGTATCTGCGCCCAAAGGCCTGGTAGTGCCCGTGATACGCAATGCCGAGAGCATGAGCATGGCAGACATAGAGAACAAGGTAGTGGAGCTTGCAAAGAAAGCCCGCGACAATAAATTAAGTCCTGATGAGATGGCCGGTGGTACCTTCACGATTACTAATGGTGGTGTGTTTGGCTCACTGATGTCTACGCCAATATTAAATATACCACAGTCTGCCATACTGGGCATGCACAAGATACAGGACCGGCCGGTAGCCATTAACGGCAAAGTAGAGATACGCCCGATGATGTACCTGGCAGTTAGCTACGATCACCGTATCATAGATGGCCGTGAGTCAGTAGGCTTCCTCGTAAGGGTGAAGGAACTGCTGGAAAATCCGGAGCTGATGTTGTTTGGTAGGGATCCGATGAAAATACTGCTAGAAACCCCCTGACCCCCTGAAGGGGGAACCATGCATTAAGCATGGGTAGGGGTGTTCAGTTTCTGAATAGAATTCATCACTTTATTTTGCTCGCGTTGAAAAAGCCCCTTTAGGGGTTTGGGGTTTAAGGTATTCCTTCCGTATCTGCTTTCGGATTAACATGCGTGGTAGGCCACCAGGTATTTCCGTAGGGGTCTACTATACCCTCGCTTCTGCCGTAAGGCATATCCATTACCGGCATAACCGATGTGCTTCCCGCGGCAAGCGCTTTGTTATACACTGCATCTGCATCTGCTACATAAATAAAGAAACCCCCGGAACGTGATGGAAATGCATCTGTACTATCTGCCAGCATGATCACGGCTTCGCCAACGGTTAGCTCGGCATGCATGATGACGTTTTCATCGCGCATATGCTTCACTTTTTCTTTTGCACCAAAAACATCCTGCATGAATTTCATAAAACCTGCAGCATCCTTTATGATCAGGTAAGGCATCACCTGCTGGTAGTCGGAGGGGAAGTTTAGTTGTTCCATGAGTGGCTGCAATATTAGTAGATGGTAAATAGTAGTTAGTCGGGAGTTACATCGCGCGGTGCAAGATTGAATCTGCAGTATGCAGGAAAGCTTTTTCTTCTCTTCCCGGATTTCCTGCCGGATAACCGAGCGATCCCTTCGGTATTATATTAAATCGTGTGGCGCTATCCTGGGTGATGTTGAATATCCAGACCGTAGGGTAACCCTGTACCTTGAAGAATTGCTGCAGGCTGGCATTTTGTTTGGCCAGTTCTTCCGGTAGTTGTTTCATCCTTGGGAAATCGAGCTCCATGAGGATCACGTTTTTCTGCGCCCATGATTTAAAACCGGGTTTGCTCATTACATCTGCCTGCAGTTTGTGGCACCAGCCGCACCAGTCGCTGCCGGTAAAGAAACCAAATACCGGTTTCTTGGTCTCCTTCGACAACTTTGCTATCTGGGTGATGTCTGTATACCACTCCAGTCCGTCTTTTTTCTCCTGCGCGGACATATAGCCACCCGACGAAAGGATAATGAACAGGGCAATAAGAAGTATATTGTATTTACGAGCCATAGTTTGCATATATGGTGATAAAATTAGGCAAAGATTTGGCTATTTCCAGTATTTCGGGAACAATGGGCCTGTTTTTAACACTTATCCGGGTCAGCTCTTATACGATCCGTTCTTTCTTGCCTTTCTTGTATGATAAATATGGTGGCCCGTCCTGAACCCAAGAAATACCACCACCACTAATACCGCTAACAATGACCACATGCCCATGAGAATGAATTTGTAGGTAGGGTATAATAACCGGGCCAGTAGGAAAAAAAGAGCCTGCATCATTGCTGATACAGGCTCAATGCTGTCTGTTCTGAAAAATATCTATCCCAGCTTCGCCTTCAAACCTTCATTCAGTGCATCAAGGAACTCCTCGGTGTAGAGGTAGTGTTCTCCATGATTCACTTTATTGCCGTGCACGCATACTGCGAGGTCCTTGGTCATTTTGCCGCTTTGTACGGTTTCTATACATACAGCTTCCAGTGCATCAGCAAAATTGATCAGCTCCTGGTTGCTGTCCAGCTTGCCACGGAATGCCAGTCCACGAGTCCATGCAAAGATGGAAGCTATTGGATTGGTTGATGTTGGATTGCCCTTCTGGTATTCGCGGTAGTGGCGGGTCACCGTGCCGTGCGCTGCTTCTGCCTCCATGGTGTTACCATCAGGTGTTATCAGCACCGATGTCATAAGACCCAGTGAGCCAAAGCCCTGTGCCACGGTATCGCTCTGCACGTCGCCGTCGTAGTTCTTACAAGCCCATACAAAGTTGCCGTTCCATTTCAGTGCGCTGGCAACCATGTCGTCTATCAGGCGGTGCTCATACTCTATCTTGTTCTTTTCAAATTCTGCCTTGAACTCCTTCTGGTAGATGTCTTCAAAAATGTCCTTGAAGCGACCATCATATTTTTTAAGGATGGTGTTCTTGGTAGAAAGGTACAGCGGCCATTTCTTAGAAAGCGCCATGTTGAAGCAGGCACGTGCAAAGCCCATGATCGACTCATCGGTATTGTACATTGCCAGCGCTACGCCATCGCCCTTGAAGTTGTATACTTCATGCTCAATGGTCTTGCCATCTTCACCTTCAAATTTTATGGTAAGCTTGCCCTTGCCCTTCACTACGAAATCGGTAGCGCGGTACTGGTCGCCGAATGCATGGCGGCCTATGCAGATTGGAGCCGTCCAGTTTGGCACCAGGCGTGGAATGTTGTTCATCACGATCGGCTCGCGGAACACGGTGCCGTCCAGAATGTTGCGGATCGTGCCGTTAGGGCTCTTCCACATTTGTTTCAGTTTAAACTCTTCTACGCGAGCTTCATCCGGCGTAATAGTAGCGCACTTGATACCTACTCCATACTGGCGTATTGCATTTGCTGAGTCTATGGTAACCTGGTCATTGGTTGCATCACGGTGCTCCACGCCAAGGTCGTAGTATTTAATATCTATATCAAGGTAGGGGAGGATCAGTTTTTCTTTTATGTACTTCCAGATGATGCGCGTCATTTCATCGCCATCCAATTCCACTACGGGATTTGCTACTTTAATTTTTGCCATGAGGTTATATATACTTTAAGTGTTTAAATTTAAGAAACGCCCAAAAGTAATACGTTTTGGCTAAGATTTAATCCAACTTGTCCAAATAACTCAGCAATTGGCTCCAGGTGAAATCTTTGGCATCCAGTTGCTGGCCATAGGCAGCATTTATAGATTCTATCAGCAATTGCTTGCCATCTGCTGCCACAAATGATTTCGGGGACTTTACCTGTCCGTTATATACTGCCAGCAGTTTTGTTTTATGCACATTACCAAGCGTAAGGAACCTGTACTGATTATCATCGTACACGGCAAGTTTGCCGTCATGGATTACCCGCGACAATTTGCCGGTACCGCCCGGGCGGCCAAGGTATAACGAGCTGCTGCCTTCAAACACCGCAACAGTTTTTACATTATTGTCATCATAGAGGAACATATAACCGGTCTCTCGCTTGTCATCGATCGGTTGCTCCAGGTATATCGCTTTCTCAGTCATGGTCACTATGCCCGACAGGGTGTCTGCTCCATTTACCACATATCCGTCCAGTGATGTATTCAGCACGGAGCCACCACCCCTGGCAGGGATATTTTCGTTATCCATCAGTACTTCATCTAAAATAGTTCCGATGTCAAAAAAAATGAGAAATTCTGGGAGACAGATAAAGGGCGCTGACCCGCAGTTATTTCTTTTTATGTACGAATGATTGTGTCTCTTGCTTTTGTACCGGGTCACAGGAGTGGAGTAATACACGTAAGGCTGTTTGCCCACCGGGCTATACCTCACCGTTCCGGAAAGTGTCGCAGGAGGTTCATTATAGGCATTAATTGATGTAGTAGAAACTGCTTTGTCTCCCGATGCCGGGGCATAGCTGTGGTTAGCAGCAGATGGCACACTTGCGGGACTGAAAGGATGATATGTGGCCACCGGAGTTTCTTTTACAGTGGCGGTAGCGGGCGGTGCGGCTGCTGTATGAACATCGCGGCTAATGTTGACCGAGTTGTTAGGCGTCGCAGCCTCCGCACGGCTGACCGATGCAAAATGACCCTGGGCAAGGCTTTTGTTTATTCCAAGTGTAAGGAAAAAAACGACGGAGGTGGCGATGTGTTTCATGAAAAAAGTTTTAGGAATAGGTTTGACATTGAATAACATCAAAAGTTTAACATTTCACTAAAAAGCAACAAAATATGATTTTCAGATTGAGGATCAATACTTTAATCTAGCTGGATTTTGCAGATTGTTCCAAAATGTGATGAGTACGATTTCCTTTTTGATCGGTTTATAATGATAAACCAAAGTGACTTTTTTATGAATTAGCGTCCGGTAAGTGTTCCTTTTCTTTGTATTCGGAACTCCGATCTTTGGAAAAGTTTGCAATAGTTCCAGCTTATCGTAAACCCGGTTCACAAAGCTGACTACTTCTCTTTGAGTAAATTCCGTTTCCAGGTAAGCAATAATCTCATCGAAAGTGTCTTCCGATTTTATGGACCACTCTATTTGGAGAGCCATTTGCGGTGTTTTTCCATGATTTTTTGATGCGGTGTAGTCTTGCCTTCTTCCATTTGTTTTAATCCGGTTTCAATAGCCGAACGCTCGCCTTCACTTATTTCGTCCCACCAATCGCCATGCTGGTCGGCCTCAAGCATAGCATAAACTGCCTTTACCATTCTGACATCGGCATGGTCTATATATTTTTTTACTTCTTTCTTCAGTTCTTTCACTTCAACCGCGGTCATACCTGAAAATTTATAAACGAATTTACGAAAAGAAAACAAAATGAATGGTCATGTAAATTGCTGTATCAAATTGGCACCAAAAGCTTGAATTGCAAGCCGGTTGGCACGTATCCCAATGGCAACTAAAGCATTTTCACATTTTATATTTTAATTGTAACCTAATTTTTGAATTTTTCTTTAGCTTGCCTCCTCATGCAGTGGATATATTGGCTGTTAGCTATTATTTTGTCGGTTGGCGCGGGTTATTGGGTATATCGTGCTGATAAGCTGCGTGCCGTTCCGTATCCCGGGCTTACTTCATTGCTGCGCAGTCTGGTGGTGTTTTTTACGCTGCTGCTCGTTTTGGTACCCACAATCATAATTACCAGGCACACCGTCGAAAAGCCCTTTGTGTTGCTGTTGCAGGACAATTCCCGTTCTATCGGCAATGCACTTGCCGGTGATTCTGCAAGTTACCGCAAGAGCGTTGAGGACCTTGCACGTAAACTGGGAGATAAATACAAAGTGGTACAATGGGGTTTTGGCAATACTATCCAAAACGACAGCATTTTTCAGTACAGGCAGGCAGCCACAGATATTTCGGCGGCCCTTTCCCGGGCGCAGGAGTACTTTGGGTTACAGAACCTGGGCGCCGTGATACTCGCTACCGATGGCCGCTTTAACGAGGGTATGAACCCGCTCTACCAGCAATTGTCTTTGCATAGTGCTATGTACACGGTAGGTATCGGAGATAGTGTACAGCAAAAAGATGTAAAGGTGGCAAGGGTATATGCCAATAAAGTGGTCACAATCAACAGCAATTTTGAGATACGTGCCGACGTGGTGGCAGATCTTTGCAAGGGCTACAGCAATAGCGCCGTGATAAAAGAAGGTGACAATATACTGTCTTCTGTTCCGGTATCTGTTAACAGCGATAAATATGACCGGTCTGTATCGTTCACCGTAAAAGCGGACAAGCCTGGTTTGCACCATTATTCAATATCACTTCCCGAAGCAGCGGGTGAGCTGAACAAGTCGAACAACCGCAGGGATATATTTGTGGATGTGGCAGAAGAGAAAAAGAACATACTCCTTGTATCTGCTGCTCCGCATCCCGATGTCAACGGTATAAGAGATGCACTGAGGGGTCTGGAAAGTTACAGCGTCACAGTGGTAACGGCAGATAATTTCCCTGCTTCGCTCAACGGTTACAACGTGGTAGTGCTTCACGGGCTGCCATCGCTGCGCAACAGGCTGGCTGCGCAGCTACTGGCTGCAAAAAAACCGGTATGGATCATACTTACCAACCAAACGGACATCAACGGTGTCAACAGCTTATCTGAACTGACACACACCAGTATTTCGGCAACTACGCTGCACGATGCCCTTGCCAGTTACGAGCCTGCATTTACCAGTTTCACGCTTCCTCAGAATATACAGTCTGTGACCGACAAAATGCCTCCGCTCAGTTCAAATGTGAACGTAAATACCGGCCCGGGAGCAAATGTACTGTTCACACAAAAACCTGTTGGCCAGCAGGCCCCCCTATGGACATTGCAGCAGGGGGCCGTTGCCAGCGCGGTGCTGGCGGGAGAAGGATTATGGCGCTGGCGCTTGTATGAGTACAAGAATTTTAATGATCATACGGTTATCGACGAGTGCATCCGGCAAACCATCGCCTTTTTGTCGGCGAATAGTAACGAGAAACCATTTGGTGTGTCTTTACAGAAATTTGTATGGAGCGACCAGGAGGCAATATCACTGAATGCATGGGTGCTCAATGCTAATAATCAGCAGGTAAACACGCCAGATGTGCAGTTGACCATCACCGACAGCGCAGGCCGGAAGCAGAATTTCTCATTCGAACGTTCCGGCACCACCTACCATGTTAATGTGGGTGTGTGGGCAGGGGGTACGTATACCTACACCGCCAGAACCACTTACAATGACAAACCGCTTTCTGCCAGCGGAACATTTGTCGTAGAAAGTATTCCCCTGGAACTGATGGAATCGGGTGCAGACTATCCATTATTATATGGTCTCGCTAAAAAATACAATGGTGGCTTCGTTCCGGCCCGAAACATCGCATCCCTTTACGACAGCATCAGCCACAACGACAAAATAAAACCGGTCATACAATCCAATACAGAGACCGTTCCGTTGATAGACCGTAAATGGTATTTCTTCATTATCCTGCTGCTTGCTGTGGGCGAGTGGTTGTTGCGCAAATACTGGCTGGCGCAGTAATGTTTTAACGAATTGTGGATGGCAAAGACCACGTACTGTTTCTACTTTGCAGCCTTCAAAACAAAATGAGAGAATTGCGTCTTGCGCTGTAGCCGTTAAATTGCTACGGTCCTAAAACTGGAAGTAAATAAACTGGTTCTCCTTAAACAGGCTGAAGCTAAGTATAGTGAGCAGGACCACAGAATAAATGGCCCACCTCACCGGCAGATATTTTATGCCGTGTATCTCAAGCCCGTGCTTCTTTTCCCTTTGCACCCATTCCACTAGCATGAGCATGCCGATAAGCACAAACAATGTTACCGGGATGAATTGCGGGTGGGTGAAAACCGATCTCGAGAAAATGGTGGATATGTAAGAAAATGCTTGTCCTATATTGGCCGATCTGAAAAATATCCACGCAAGCACCGTCAGGGAAAAGGTGAGCATTATTTTGAACGCGTCTTTTAAAGAAGGAAGGTACCTTCCCGGCGCTACGATATCTATGTGGTTCCTGTTTCGGTTCGCAAGCAGCAGTGGTAAAAAGTAAATAGCGTTAAGTCCGCCCCAGAAAATAAAGGTCCAGTTAGCGCCATGCCAGAAACCGCTGACCAGGAAAATGATGAAGGTATTTCTTACCACCTTGGCTTTTGAAGACCGGCTGCCTCCCAATGGGTAGTAAAGGTAATCCCTGAACCAGGAGGAGAGCGAAATGTGCCATCTCCTCCAGAACTCTGCAATGTCGCGGGAGAAATAAGGAAAGGCGAAGTTTCGCAGCAATTCAAACCCCAGCAATCGGGCGGTGCCAAGAGCTATATCTGAATAGCCGGAAAAATCTCCGTATATCTGGAATGTGAACAGCACAGCGCCAACAACCAATGTGCTTCCCGAATAGCTTTCAGAATGTGCGAATATCTTGTTGACATATACTGCACAGTTATCGGCGATCACCATTTTTTTGAACAGGCCCCACAGTATTTGCCGCATACCATCGGCGGCCCGGGCGTAATCAAATGTACGCGGGCTCTCCACCTGCGGTAACAGATGGGTGGCCCGCTCTATAGGCCCTGCCACCAGCAGCGGGAAGAAACTTACAAAAACCGAATAATCGTTGAAGTTCTCGGTAGGCTTGATCTTTCGGTTATAGATATCAAACACATAAGAAAGGCCATGGAAAGTATAGAAGGAAATACCGACAGGCAATATTATTTTTATGGTCCAGATGTCGGGATGAAAACCCATCTGGGTGAGCAGGGTAGCAAATGAGTCGGCGAAAAAATTGTAATATTTAAAGAACCCTAAAAAGCCCAGGTTGATACAAACGCTGATGAACAGCCAGGTCTTTCTCAGATGTGGATTTTCGGCTTTATGAATTCTGAGGCCTGTGAAATAGTCCAGGAAAGTGGAGAAGACCAGCAAGAATAAGAACCGGTAATCCCACCAGCCATAAAAAACATAACTGGAAAAAAGCAGTATGAAATTTTGTACTTTATACTTTTTCTGAAACAGCCAATAGAGTGTAAAAACAATAGGGAGAAATATGGCAAACTCTATTGAATTGAATAGCATGTTTCGGTATTAAGATATATACTCCCGTTTTGAGGCGTGAAGATAAAGAAATTTATAAAACCATTATGGAGCGGCTTCATCTGCACTAAAATTTATGAATTAACTTTGACGCGTGAGCCTTAAAAACAAATTGGTCCGCTTGCATTTATCTTTTTTTGGCTGCCTGGCTAAAAAAAGTGCTATCGTTTACATTCTGCTGATAATGTGTGCCATTGTTGCGCCATACCACAGTGTTGCACAGGCTGTGCCCGATACCTCGCTGAATAACATTATCGATGATACGCTTCACCAGAAAAAAGCCGGGCCGGGCGTACAGATCATCACTCCACGTACTAAGTCCGGCCAGGATAGTTCGGACATGATCGTGGTAAAAAAAGGCCCGTTCCAGCCCAATCCTAAGAAAGCCGGCCTGTATAGCGCGCTTTTGCCTGGCCTGGGGCAGCTTTATAACCATAACTACTGGAAGGTACCTGTTGTTTATGCGGCAGTAGGCGTTGCGGGCTACTATTTCTTTAAAAACCAGAATGATTACCAATCATATCGTAAGGCATATATCGGCAGGGTTAATAATCCATATCCCACAGATAAATACGTAGGTATACTAAGTTTCGAGCAGTTGAGGCAAAACCAGAATGACGCAAAAAAATACCTTGACCTTACAGTACTGTTCAGTTCTATTGGTTATGCGTTGCAGATAATGGATGCCGTTACATCGGCGCACCTCAAAAATTTTGATATTTCAAGAGACATATCCATGCAGATGAGACCGGTAATTAGTCAGAACAACCTTGGCCTTGGGTTAGTGATGAATTTTAAATAACCGGCAGCAGCGATATGTGCATCTTTACGTTTTTTACTATTTACTATTTACTTTTGGCTTAATGGTTTTTAATTCTTTACAGTTCCTGGTGTTTTTCATGGTAGTATCTATCCTGTACTACCAGATAAAAAATCAGAAGGGACGTATCTGGCTTTTACTACTCAGCAGTTGTTATTTCTATATGACGTTTGTGCCTTTGTATATTCTCATACTTGGGTTCACCATTGTCATCGACTACATAGCCGGTATACTGATCGCGTCCTCAACCCATCGGAAAAAGGCCTGGCTTACAATTAGCATCATTGCCAATGTCGGCATCCTTGTTTTTTATAAGTACTTCAATTTCCTGCTTGGCAATATTGAGCCGCTTATCACAAGCATATTTCCGCATTACCAGGTACCGTACATGAATATTATCCTGCCCATAGGTCTGTCCTTTCATACGTTCCAGGCCATGAGCTATACTATAGAAGTATACAGAGGCAATCAAAAGCCGGAGAAAAATTTTGTGATCTACGCACTTTATGTGATGTACTATCCGCAACTGGTAGCCGGGCCTATCGAGCGTCCGCAGAATATGATCCACCAGTTTCATGAGTTCAGGGAATACCGGTGGGACAATGTGAAGGAAGGCCTTGCGCGCATGGCATGGGGTTTTTTTAAGAAGGTGGTCATTGCCGATCGTTTGGCGGTTGAGGTCGATTATGCTTTCGCTAATCATCACTCGCTTTCATCGTGGTCGCTGCTCGTTGCTGCCATGTTCTATTCTTTTCAGATCTACTGCGACTTTTCCGGTTATTCAGATATTGCACTTGGCGCGTCCAGGCTCATGGGCATCACCCTGATGGAGAATTTCAATGAGCCGTATAAGTCAAAGAACATTACCGAATTCTGGACACGGTGGCATATTTCACTTTCCTCCTGGTTCCGGGACTACGTATACATACCCCTGGGCGGTAACCGCAAGGGTGAAGTGCGGAGAAGACTTAATGTATTCCTGGTGTTCCTGCTCAGCGGCCTGTGGCATGGCGCCAACTGGACATTTGTAGCATGGGGCTCACTTCACGGTGCGCTGGTTACTTTGCTGCCCGGAAAGAGCAAAACAGACCCGAAGAAAAACCCGTTTGCCGATGCCTTGTTCATCGGCCTGAACTTTCTGATGGTTACTATATTCTGGATATTTTTCAGGGCAAGTAATATCAAAACAGCGGTCACATACATTTCAGAGATATTCAGTTTCAAAGGCGGCCCGTCTAAATTTGGTATGAACATTGTTGAACTACTGTTTTCCGTCATGTTTATCGTTATTATGTTGTTCCGGGAAAACAAATTCAAAAGCCATTTTATCCGCAGGGATGGAGTTTTTGCACTATACCTGGCCATCATGGTACTGGTCTGTTACTTTTTCGGTGTGTTTGGTGAAAACCAATTTATATATTTTCAATTCTGATGGTGGGGAAGAAGATACTGGCATATATCTGTGTTCTTGTTGGCGTTGTTGCACTTGGCATCTCGTCTGTGCCCGGCATCATGCACAAGATATGGGACTGGAACAACAAGCATGTCGACAGGTCTTCGTGGTGGTGTAAGCATAATAATATGGGCGGCGGCGACCTTGTAAAGCTGTCTTATCTGGATGACGTAAAAAAATTCTGGGAACTGAAGGATTATGTATTTCCCCGTGCGCAGGACGACGGCAAAAAGAACATAAACCTTTATCTATACGGAGACAGCTATACCGAGGATATTCCCGATTCATCATTTGCAAACGTGCATGAATATCACTATAGCACGAAGCTTAAGCCACAGACTTATGTGCTGGACACTGGTATGCGGAACATACTGGTCATAGAGATAACTGAACGGCTGGCCTTGGAATCTTTTAGCGGTACGGGCATTTACGGTGTCTTACAGCCAAAAGAACCTGTTGAGGTTCCGGAGGTAACGAAACAGGCGGTGCCCGCTGCTCCCGTGGTGGCTGCGCCTGCGGCGCGCAGAAAGGCATACAACCTCGTTAGCAA
Source organism: Chitinophagaceae bacterium (assembly GCA_947476485.1). Classification (GTDB taxonomy): domain Bacteria; phylum Bacteroidota; class Bacteroidia; order Chitinophagales; family Chitinophagaceae; genus Nemorincola. Next base: position 20,494 of record CANJQU010000036.1, on the reverse strand, counting down.
AACCAATTACTCCCAGATCATCAATACCAACCTGGAGTATGTGCTGTTCGACTATAGGTGTATCAACCAGGTCCGGCAGTACAAAGCTGATATGAACTATGGCTTGTTTCATCATGCATCGGGTGATGTCGCGATCTCCGACAACGGCCAGTACATTTTTTACAAGCCTACTGTAGCCACAGGTAGCCCATACAGCTCCTACGCGCCGCTCACAGATGCCGATATCAGCAATACGGTCAGTATCCTTAACGAGATATACGACCACTATAAGAAACAGGGGTTTGCAGAAGTTTATTTCTCCATCATACCTAACGCCTCGACCATATTGCAGCCTGTTAATTACAATGGGTTGATACCTCGTCTTTATGCCAACAGGGCGCTAAAAATGCCGGTAATAGATATATATTCCATTTACGCTAAAAATCCCAACCCCGCCAGCCTCTACCGGATGGGCGATACCCACTGGAATAACAGCGGCATGCAAATATGGATGGGGCTCGTGAACAACGAACTGAGAAAGCAGAGCGCGTCACGTTAAATTTCATTTTTTTGTTATTGTACTGAAAAAGTGATTCACGTCTGTTTTTCTACCGAAAAGTTGTCTTATCTTTTCTCCTCAATACTAGTGATATGAGTTCATTAAGCCAACTTGCGGAGTCGCTCACAGGGTCTGAGATCGTCAGGCTGGGCAACGAGATAAGCCGTCGTGTGCAGCAGGGAGAAAAGATTTACAATTATACTATCGGGGATTTCGACCCGGAAATATTCCCGCTTCCTGCGCTTTTGGAAGAGCTGATCATCGAATCTTACAAACAGAAAAATACCAGCTATCCTCCCGCCGATGGCTTGCTGGAACTGCGCGACGCAGTATCAAAATTTGTTCAAAAAAATGATGGTATCAGCTATTCAACGGGTGAGATACAGATTGCATCAGGTGGCCGTCCGCTAATCTATGGCCTGTTCAAAACCGTTGTCGACAAGGATGATAAAGTGATCTATGCCGTGCCATCCTGGAATAACAACCACTATACCGGCATGAACCTCGGCAAGCATTGCATGATAGAAGCTTTTCCGGAAAACAACTTCATGCCCTCGGTGGAGGACCTCAGGCCTCATATCGCCGGGGCCGCTCTTTTGTGTCTATGCTCACCGCAAAACCCTACCGGTACGGTGATGTCAAAGGAGACCATGGAGGGTATATGCGACCTTATACTTGAAGAGAACAGGAAGCGCACCGGCAAAGAAAAGAAGTTATACCTGCTTTTCGACCAGATGTATTCCCTGCTTACCTATGGAAATACCAGGCATTATCACCCAGTAGCTCTGAGACCCGAGATGAAAGACTATACGATAACCGTTGACGGTATATCGAAAACATTTGCAGCCACGGGTGTTAGGGTGGGGTGGGCCACAGGGCCCGCTAACGTTATAGCAAAGATCCGGGCGTTGCTTAGCCACATGGGTGGCTGGGCGCCTATGGCCGAGCAAAAGGCTGCAGCCCGGTTCCTGGTGCACACCGAATCGATAGACGCATTTCTTGCGCAGTTCAAGGCGGGCCTGCAAGACCGGCTGGAGACCATATACGATGGCATTATCCGTATGAAAGATGCGGGCCTCCCAATTGATTGCATTACACCGCAGGCAGGTATCTATCTTACCATTAAGCTCCCGCTCACCGGCAGGATTGCCAATGGCAAGCCGCTCGAAACACAGAGAGAGGTAACAGAATACCTGCTCAATAGTGCCAGGCTTGCCATCGTGCCGTTTTACGCCTTCGGCGCTGGTAACGACTCCCCATGGTACCGGCTAAGCGTCGGCACATGCGTGAGGTCCGAAATACCTCAAATGCTTGCGCTTCTTGAGCAGGCGCTGAAAGAACTGCAGTAATTCGTATTTTTGGGATGATGAAGCAAGTACTTTTTACGCTGATATTGTTAGCTGGCCATTATTTTACGTTTGCCCAGGTCAAAACCGATCTCGAGAGACAGCACCTGAAGGGAGATGTTAAAAAGCTCACCGAAAAGGAATACAACGGTTCAGGTGACAGCCTGATGTGGAAGAGTGTCAGCAATTTTAATGATACTGGTAACCAACTTGATTATTATACATACTCGCCCTCTGATGTGATCCTCTCCAGGTCAATTTATAACTATAATGATAGCACCGGCAGGCTGGTGGATATTAAAAGGTTCAAGGCTGATGGTTCGCTTAATGTAAGAACTGTTGTCAAATACGATATGAAAGGTAACGTGAACGAGGAGAATAATTACGACCCTCAGAATGTTCTTTTCATGGTAGCGAAGTCGCGGTTTGATATGAAAGGAAACCGAACAGTAAAAGACTGCATGAATGAATACGGGATACTGTTCCTGAAGACCAACTTCAAGTACGATAAGCACGGACATAACATAGAGGAGCGGGAGTATGACTCCCATCACAGCTTAAAGTTCACGACAACCTATGATTACGGGAACTACGACAGAACCGGCAACTGGCGCCGGCGCACGATGTATAAAAATGATAATCCCACAGCAGTGACCATAAGGGAAATAGAGTACGCGGAGTAGAAGGGAAAACAATATGAAACCAGCCATAGCAGTATTTATTGCGTTCTTTTCGGCATTGCCGTTCATGTCTTTTTCCCAGGTCATAAGCGATCTCACGGAGCAAAAGCTTGCCGGTAAGGTGAAGTCACTTACCGAATACACGTTTAAGGTTAAAAAAGTACACGGAAAGATACAGAAAGAGTATACCGGGAAAACCCGCTGTGTGTACAACCAGCATGGTAACAAGTACAATGACTATACCTACAACCCCGATGGCAGCCTCGAAAGTTCTACGGTCTTTAACTATAACAAAGACGGCCTCCTGGAGCAGGAGGATGGTTACAACGGCGACGGGAGCCCCGGCTACACTAATATCTATAAGTATGACATCAGCGGCAACCTCGTTTCCATTAAGTTGTTCAATGGCGCAGGCAGTTTGTTTTTTAAGACGGTCTGCGAGTACGATCTGGAAGACAATGAAGTGGCGGAAACCAACTATACATTGGCTATGGAGCGGGAGAAGCTCAGGGATGCGGTGCTGAACAAAACCAGCTGGCAGTATGACAAGCGCGGTAACACAACAAAGGAAATATACGTAGAAGGAGACAGTGCAACCGTAAGAGTTACGTCTTTCAGCTATGATAACAATGGTAATCTATCTGAACGCATCAAGTCGGAAAACGGGTTTGCGCTCAGAACAACTTACCAGTACGATGGCAGCGGCAATAAGACCGAAGAGGTTGAGTATGATGTAAAGGGTATTTATTTTTCGAAAGTCACTTCCCGGTACGATGAAAAAGGAAATGATATAGAGGATACCTACTTTGACAAAGACGGCAATCAGCAAACCCATTCTGTTTTCGTGATCACTTATGACAAGCAAGGCAATTGGATACGAAAGGAACAAACGGTCAACAACAAGCCGGTCCTGATCATCGACCGGGAAATAGAGTACTATTGATGTTCCGGTATCGGGGCGTATAACAATATCCGCGCCGCAACCAGCATTAAAATGATATTTCTTCCTTTGGCTATTTTGTCTACTTTTGAGGCCGTAATTTGGTTAGCGACAGGATAATTTGCATTACAAATAACTCAATGCGAATGCGGCTTTTAAAAAAAACTGCTTTAAATAAAATAATCCCCTTTCGTTAACCTAAAAAGTATATTTTTGCACCATAAAATTTAAATGCATTATCTATGTCTGAAATTGCAAATCGCGTTAAGAAAATTATCGTGGACAAATTAGGTGTTGATGAATCAGAAGTAACACCTGAGGCAAGCTTTACAAATGACCTCGGTGCTGACTCATTAGATACCGTAGAGTTGATCATGGAATTCGAAAAAGAATTCAATATTTCAATTCCTGATGAACAGGCTGAAACCATCACTACCGTTGGTCAGGCTATTGCTTACCTGGAAGAACACGTAAAGTAAATTTTACTAAACCACTCTGTAACTGAAAATCGTTCGATGAACTTAGCGTTAAAACGAGTTGTCGTTACGGGCCTCGGTGCCCTGACGCCATTAGGCAATGACATACCCTCTTACTGGGATGCGTTGATCAATGGGGTTTCGGGCGCCGATTTCATAAAACAGTTCGATGTAACCAAGTTCAAAACAAAATTCGCGTGCGAAGTTAAAAACTTCAATCCTGAAGATTTTTTTGAGCGCAAAGAAGCCCGCAAGCTCGACCGCTTTTCGCAGATGGCACTCGTTGCTGCCGATGAAGCGGTTCGTGCTGCAAGGCTTACGGATGAGGGCATAGACCACGACCGTGTGGGCATTATCTGGGGGTCAGGCATTGGCGGCATGATCACCTTCATTGAAGAAATGAAGAACTTCGCTGCCGGTGATGGTACTCCCCGCTTTAATCCTTTCTTCATTCCCAAGCTTATATTGGATATCGCCGGTGGCCACATATCCATGAAGTATGGTTTCCGTGGGCCTAACTTTTCTACAGTCAGCGCCTGTGCTTCTTCTACCAACTCCATTATCGATGCCTTCAACTATATACGTCTCGGCAAAGCCGATGCGTTTATCTGCGGCGGCTCTGAGGCGGTGGTAACAGAAGCAGGTATCGGTGGGTTCAATGCCATGAAGGCGCTTTCTGAGCGCAATAGCGATTTTAAAACAGCCAGCCGTCCTTTCGATCTTAACCGTGATGGTTTTGTGCTGGGAGAAGGCGCCGGAGCCATAGTAGTGGAAGAGTATGAGCATGCAAAACGCAGGGGCGCACACATCATAGCAGAAGTTGCCGGTGGCGGACTCAGCGCAGATGCATACCACCTTACCGCACCACATCCCGAAGGGCTAGGTGCATACAATGTGATGCGCAGTGCACTTGCCGATGCAGGTCTGAAGCCGGAAGATATTGATTACATCAATGTTCACGGTACTTCTACACCGCTTGGCGATATCAGTGAGATCACAGCTATTCAGCGCGTGTTCGGCGAGCATGCTTATAATATCAACATCAGCTCTACCAAGTCTATGACCGGTCATCTCCTTGGTGCTGCCGGAGCCATTGAGGCTATTGCAAGTATACTGGCTACGGTACACGATATCATTCCTCCTACTATCAATCACTTTACAGACGACCCATCGTTCGATCCCCGTCTGAACTTTACCTTCCTTAATGCACAGAAGCGCGTGGTTAACGCTGCTCTGAGCAACACATTCGGTTTTGGCGGGCACAATGCATCCGTTATTTTCAAAAAACCATCGGAATAGCTTTGCGGCGCCTCATCAATCGCATCCTAAACTCTTCCTCCCCCGACAAGCAATTGTTGCTGCAATTAGAACATCTGCTAGGGTTTACTCCCAGGCACATAGCGTATTACAGGTTGGCTTTAATGCACCGCTCCAAGCCGGAGGAAGTGACCGACAGCAACGAAAGGCTGGAGTTCCTGGGCGATGCCATACTCGGCGCTATAGTTGCTGAATACCTGTTTAAGAAATATCCTTACCAGCCCGAAGGTTATCTCACAGAGTTGCGCTCAAAGATCGTAAGGCGCGAGACCATGAACAATGTAGCCCTGCGCATGGGCCTCAACAAACTGGTGCAATATAACCAGAACGACCGTGGCCTCAGCCGCAGCCACATTTTCGGCAATGCGCTGGAAGCCCTGATAGGTGCAGTATACCTCGATCGTGGTTTTATTAAGACCCGTGATTTCATCCTCAACCAGCTCATACGTGCCTACATAGACCTGGATACCATGGAGAGCACCGACACCAACTTCAAGAACCAGCTCCTGAGCTGGGCACAGCGCAATAACCGCGTCCTCACTTTCGACACCCTCGATGAAAAAATGGAGGGCACCCGCAAACTATTTACCGTAGGCATAATGCTGGATGGTGAACTCGTAGCCAGCGGCACCGGCTTCAACAAGAAAGAAGCAGGCCAGGTAGCGGCTAAGAATGCGCTGGAGAAATTGGATTCGATTTGAAGAAAGCAGTATTGCTTAGAGGTAATTTTAAATTGAGATATGAATGCTATTGATTTTTCCGTTAAATATAGATCGTGCGCACCTACTTTTGAATATTTAATATCAAAAGGGCTTTCTGATATTGAAGCACACAGCTTTATTGACCGCTATAATTGTATTAGTAAAGGGACTAATTTTGAATATGGAGACGAGTTCTTAAACTTAATAGCCAATTTTGATCTCAGCAAAGTAGAGATTGGTCTAATAACGCTTAATGATTCAATTCAGATAGAGGGTGACTTCTACATATTAGGCCAAGACGAGTGTGATCCTTTGTTCATGTACAAATTCAATCATGAGATATCAATAGTTGACCTTTCGGATAATGAGTATGTTATTTATTATTGTGCTGAGAGTGGTGATAAATTTTTGGATGCAATAATTGTTTACCGTGGATTTATCGCAAAACATGCACATTCTGACACAAAATTAGATCCAGGTGCGATAAAAAAGAAAGCTGAGGAATGTGCAATGATAGCTGGAAGTGAAAAATACCTCCCGTTTTATGAATATGCTTTAGGTTGTCTCGGCTAGGTAATATGACTAATGTTATCGTGACGGTGCGGGTCTGCCGCTAAGCCCTGTGGGTAGCCGCCCCATCTATATAATTCAGCCAGCTTGTAACCGGCGTACATATTGCCAGGAGCCTTGTCAACTTATCTTCCATCAACCTATCACTTAAAAATCGCTTGCTTCAATTTTACATGCAAAGGTTAACAGACGCACTATAAATATTTCCTGAAAATATATTCTCCCTTATGAAATGCTGCGAGCTACAATTTAACGGTAAATTGTCGCACCCTAATTCAGTATTATTTTGTAAATTTGTATTATGAATAATTCTTCAACAATTGATAAGCAGATTGCTTTTTTGCTTGCTCAAATGGATAGAGCAATGCCGGAAGTAAAACGGCAGGTTGAGGTATATGAGAAAAATCTGAAAGCTGGGAAAATAATTGAGGCATCCCAAGTAACTACACAGTTTAAGCATGTCTAAGCCAGTGCTATTAGTGGTGGCTGGCTGCAACGGCTCCGGCAAGTCTACATTCTCAAAGTTTCTGGCACCGGCCGAATTTACTCCCTTTGATTACGATTCATTTTTTCTCAGGTTTTACAAAACCTTGTTTGACTCGGACATCCGGGACGTATGGCTCATAACATGGCGAGAGAAGAACTTGAAACACAAATAGCTTCTGCTATTTCAAAAAAGGAGAACTTTTGTTATGAAACCAATTTTAATTCGACACCTCTTTTTTGGCCCGAACATTTTAAACAAAACGGATACCAACTTGATATGATCTTCTTATGTCTTGATTCGATTGAGGAAGCTAAACGAAGAGTAACTATACGGGTTCAGAATGGTGGGCATTATGTTCCCGAAGATGAAATAAGAAAAAGATATTACGAAGGCTTTTCCAACATCAATGAGTACTTTACTTTTTTAATAGTGTTCATTTTTTCGATTCTTCTGCATACCTGGAACGGCCAAAACATTTAATATCCATACAACACGGGCAAATCAGACACATTACCCATTTTCCTAAGTATTTGAAAAAACTGATACCAGCCATTTTTGTGGTTGCCAATGGCTAAAACATAATGCTTCCATTCGCGAAATTCTGTGTCTAAAATACTTCAGCCTCCCGATGGCTATCGTGATTGCACCTGGCATCCACAACACCCAAAAATAATCCCCATCCCTAATTGTCAACCCAATTCCCAACTACTTAAAAATCGCCTGCTTCAATTTCCACCTCACCGACTTGTTCTTCATCACGATAATATAGAGTGCTCTTTCTCCACCGAAGTTTCTGAAGAACCGCTCCACACCTTCGTCCATGCTGCCCTCCAGGTCGAAGGTCGCACAGCCGCGGGCCTTGGCTTCCTTCATTGTATGCCATAGCAGCAGCGACATAGCACGGTAGCTGTTCTTGTCGTGGTTTTGGCCGCCCATAAAGTAGTAGCTGCATTGCTCATCCCATACCTGCCATACTATGGCTTCTATCACCCCCTTCGCATCCTTGGCTACCCACAGTGCTCCCGCATCATTGGCCAGGCAGGCCGTCATGATCTGTTCCATGTGTTTAAAGGTGAACGGTATCGTCTTTCCCTTCTTGGCAAGTGTCTCCTTCTGAAATTTATATAACTCTTTAAGGTGACTCGGCGAATTGCTTACTGTCACCTCGCTTTCGGCGATACGTATATTTCGGCGGGTCGCATCTTTCATATTTTTCAATATGGCTTCTTCATCACCGCTCAGTTCCAGCAAAAATGTTTGCTGCACCCGTGCTTCCAGCTTATGTTTTTTCAGCAATCCCGCCTGCTTCATGCCAGGCTGCAATGCCAGGTGCCACACCTTTGCATCTGGCATCTGCGTCATCAGGTCAGATACAGTTTCATGCTCAAAACTATCGGCATTACTCTCTTTCAGATCCGGCGGATAGTAAACCTGTGGGCCCATATACGGTGTGAGCATTGGTGTGCGCACCAGCTTCACCCCCAGCTTGCTTTCTATAGGGTAGGGCCATGCCCCGGTTATGCGTTCGCCTTTCATAGCAATGGCAACATCCCATTTATCACACACCACATCCAGCCACCACGGCTTTTCAAACAAAGGCACCATCTTGCTCTCTGCACAGTTCTTTATATATAGCTCTTTGTTGGTCATTTTCTTTTTAGTCGTAAGTCATGAGTCATAAGTCGTAAGTCCGTGGTTGCAGCAACATTCACCACGCATTCCGTTACGTGACACCTCCCTCTCCTTTAGGAGAGGGCCGGGGTGAGGTTCACTTAAACTGCAACACCTTCGCCGGTTGTATCCTGCGAATATACAAAGCTGGCAGCCACATGCAAAGCACACACAACGCCAGCGTAACAATGTCTATCACCGCCACATGCCACCACACTATTTTCACGGGCACAAACTGCATATAGTATGAGTCCTCCGGCAGCTTCAGTATCCCGAAGGTCTGCTGCAGCCAGCAAAGTGTCAGCCCTAGCAGGTTGCCCAGCAGTATGCCTGTCGCGCCTATCAGCCCTGCTATGCTCAGGAATATGTTTCGTGTGGTCTCAAACGACATGCCCAGCGCCTTTAGCAGCCCCACCATATTTGCCCGGTCCACCATCAGTATCAGCAGCACCGCGCCCATGTTTATGATCGCTACCACCGCCATTATGATGAGCAGTATCGTGCCATTAAGGCCCTGCAGCTTAAGCCAGTCGAATATGAAAGAGAAATTTTCCTGCGTGGTATACGACTCCAGCGGCGGCTTTGTGAGGTTGTAGTGAATGAAGTTCGAAACCGTATCAGCATATATCTCGTTGTCCAGGTCCACCTGGTAGCCGTTAATGCTGTCGGCCGGCCAGTTGTTGATCCGTTGTAGCAGCCGCAGATCGCACACTGCGAAGTATTTGTCCACTTCCTCCATGCCGCTGTGATACAAGCCCGCTACTTTCACTCGCCGTATACGTGGTGCCCCACTTTCTATAAAATCAAGCTGCACCGTGTCTCCTACATTTACATCAAGCCTGTCGGCCGTGGTTTTCGAAAGAATGATCTGTTTTGAATAGAAAGTATCGCTGTAGTCAATGGGGGCGCCGGTAGTGGTTATGCCATGCTGGAACCGGTAATCTTTATTTACTCCCTTCAGCGCCAGCCCTTCCATTCTTCCCCGCGACTGTATGATCACAGGCTTGGCGATGAATGGCGATACTGCTGCTACATGGGGTATCGCTTTTATTTCATCGATCAGTTTCTGGTCATAATGCACCGGGGCCGAATAATTCAGTGAGCTCGATTTTGTTTCATTATAAGGGATCACATGCACATGCCCTTCAAATCCATACAGCTTTTCAGTTACTGCGTAGTTGAAGCCTGTCACCACAGCCATTGCCACGATCATCACCGTCACACTGAGGGCAGTAGCCACAATGGCCAGCCTTATGATAAATGAAGAGAAAGTGCCCTTCTGTTTTACCAGGTATCTGCGTGCTATGAAAAAGGAGAGGTTCAATGACTTCAAAAGTAAAACAATTAAGGCTGAGTTAGTGATGGATATGGAGTCAGGTAATTTTAAACAGCGGGTAAAAATTTCAGGGAAAAGCAACCAGGTCAGCAAGACGGACATTATTTTAACGGAATCTTTCGGTTAAATACAATATGCTATGAAAGACGATGCGGTTAAGTTGACCGAGGTGATACCGAAAGGCAATCGTAGCTTGATGCAAAATGATCCCAAAGGGATCGCATGTCTGTAGCAAGTGAACAACAATGACAGCACGATCCCGAAAGGATCGTACGTTCTGAAGCTATATTGAGATCCTTGTCTTAATGACATTGCCGGGAGACGCATAATTGCACTTTTGCGGCCTCCCTGAAACTGGCGCAGTAGAAATATCGTTTATTAAGAAATATTCATACATTGTGTATTATGAAACGTATCCTCAGCGACAGAAGCTTTCAACTTTCTATCATACTGACATTTATTTTTTTTGGAACTGGCATTGCATTCCTGTTCATGGGGCTGGCAGACTATAGCTGGATATTGTTTATCCTCCTGCCTATTGTGCTTGGGATCGCGATCGGCGCCATGCCAAATAAAAAATACACGTTTATCGGCGCGGTCATTGCGACGATTATCTTTTTGATGGGGTTGTATATTCCGGGCCTTTCCGGGCTGCTATGTATCGTCATGACCTTGCCCATCATTGTTCCGCTCATCTTCCTTGGCTATATTATCTCCCATCTTGCCAAAAGGTATAAAACCATCAAATCGACCGATAAATTTTCAATGTTGCTATTGCCCCTCTTCCCGTTCCTGATCGCCGCCCCTGCAGAACATTTTATTAAGAAGGATAAGGAAGTAGCCATAGCAGTAACAACGGAGCAGGTATTCAATTACACACCTGAGCAGGTATACGATGCCATAAAATCCGTAGATACGCTTGAAGCCGATAAGCCATATCTCATGATGTTTGATCTGCCTATACCTACGAAGTGTGTATTAGAAAAGGAGGAAGTTGGCGGCCTCAGGACCTGCTATTTCAAGGGCGGCAAAATGAGTAATGCAGATTTTGGTGGAGGCACAATAGTAGAGCGGATCACGCAGCTCGAAAGAGCCAAAGTGCTGAAAATGGACGTGATCGAGTACCACCTTGTCGGCAGGAAGTGGCTGGGTTTCAAAGAGGCTATCTACTATTTCGATAGGGTTGGAGACAGCAGTTGCAAGCTCACCCGTGTAACCACCTACACATCAGTGCTGACACCCCGTGTATACTGGGAGCCATTGGAAAAACTCGGCATTCGCCAGGAACACGATTATGTGTTCTCTAATCTTGCGAACGATCTGAAGAAGAAGTACAAGAGGTGATAGTGTTAAAAATGAAGCTGTAAGTGTTTGTCGCATAGAAGGTTGTTATTTAATTCGATTTCTAACATCATGACAACATTGTTTTATGAGAAATTATCAAGCAAACAAATTGATCGTAGAATTTATTTTCTGGCTTGTTTCAATCTGCATTGCCCTTTTTCTTATGGGCTGCCCCGATCTGTTTTTTTTGGTTATTGCGAGCGTAGTAGGTGCATTTGTAATTACCGTATTAAATCAAATACTGAAAGAAATTTTGGAACGAGTAAGGTGACATTAATCTATATCAGTATTTCTCAGACATTCATTCTCAGAGTGCTTTTAGCATCCTTCCTGCCCTAAATACCGTAATTTTGCAGCTCATGGCATTGGAAATTTGGGAAAAAGAGGCGAAGGAACACCAGAAGGCATATAAGTATATGCTGGAGAAGAGCAACAAGACAAAGTCGCTCCAGAATAAGCTGCTGGATGCTCTGCCCGAATTCCATGAAGAAGCCTTTAGTAAAATAAACTGTCTCGATTGCGCGCGCTGTTGCAAAAACCATTCTCCACGTTTTAAGCAGCCGGACATTAAGCGTATAGCCAAAAGCCTGCGGATGAAAGAGGGCGACCTTGTAGCCAGCTATCTGAAGCTGGACGAAGAGGGCGACTATGTCACCCGCACCACACCATGTCCATTCCTTGCCGAAGATAATACCTGTAATATTTACGACGACCGCCCCAGTGACTGTGCCCGCTATCCCTATACAGATGAAGATGTGCTGCTAAAGCGAGTACAGTTGACTTTGAAGAATTCGTTGGTTTGTCCGGCCACACATGCAGTTCTCGAAAAGCTCTTGGAGATCGGCGGCTAGAATATTGTCTTGGAATTTCCTTGTGGATTTATTAGTATTTCCGTTGGAATTTCCTCTTTGGAATTTCGTGCTGCTACTTACTTACCCGAGATCGTTACACCCTTATAACCAAACAACAGCCTCAGTGAATCCTTTACATGCGCAGTATCCGCCGCAAAGCAGGTGATGTTGGTGAACACATAATAGCCTGTTGTGTCAGTGCCTCCTTTAGGCATCACATCCACACGGTTCCCGTTTATCTTTAGATTGCGCATGCGCTTCTCAGCTTTCTCCCTGTTAGGATAATCCCCGATGATCATTTTGAATGTATGCTTAACAGTATCTGTTACAGGTGCTGTTGGCGCTGCGGTACTGTCCGCCTTTGCCTGCGCTGAATCCGGTACGGCAACAGGAGGCGCCTGAACCACCGTATCTTTTGGCGCTTCCACAGGCGGTAGTGGTGCCGGCTTCATGGAGTTCATGTAATAGTATATGCCATAACCTCCACCAGCGAGTATCACCAGCAGCACCCCAACTATGATCACCATGCTCCAGTTCACCGAATCCGCTTTGTGTGGCTTCGGATAAGACGGCTTTTGCGCCAGGCGCATATTTTGCTCATCCAGTTGCTTGCTGTTCTTTATGGTTGGTATGCCCGCAGGCGTGAACTTGAAATTGGCATTCGTAACAAATTGCACCTTGGTCTGCGAGCCGGTAAAGTGGCCTATGTTCGGGATAGGCACTTCGATACCATTAGCAATGTCCTGCCGGGCCTTAATGCTGTATTCGCGAAGTGTATTTGCTGCCTTGGAGATGCTTATTTGTTCGTTGGTAGCAATGAAGTTGGCAAGGTTATCATCTATAGATCCGCCTGGGGTTACAACTACTTCATACGAGGCTGCCTGTAGTGCTTTGCCGTCATGTGTGGCGGGGCGTTTCACCAGCTCCATGTTGCCAAGACCATGTATGTAGCAATAGTGATTTTTTAGTAAAAACAGACCTATGTATTTCGCAATATCCATTACTGATGTGCCCCCTTTAGAATTACTGGCAAGATAATTAATAAATCATAGAATCTAACGGAGCATTTCTATAATTTTTGCTAATTACACGCTCATGGGGCGGATATATTAAAACTTCAGCCTGAGGCCGCCGTATACATTAAAACCGTATGACTGGTAACCATACCAGCGCTGGTATCTGTTGTTGAGAATATTGTCCACATTTGCAAACACAGATAACCTGGGGATAATGGAATACTCGGCGCTTACACCCAGATCGGCAATTGGCTTCAGCGTCACCGTGCGCGTTGGTGGCCCCAGTGTTGTATCCCGTGCATGAATGCCGCTAAGCAGCGCAAAGTAAGTCTTTGCAACAAATTTCCGCGATATGTTGATAGTAAGGTCGCCCTTCATAGTTACATTGGGCACATGCCACACTTCTTTCTCTGATCCGTTGTAAAAAGCATAGTAGTCTGCAGTTGCGCCAACTGACCATCTATTGGCTTGCTTGTAGCGGACCCCTACATGAATGGAAAGAGCTTGCACGTTGTCATACACTATATAGAATTGATTCTGGTCGCCCGTATCATTTACGAAAGTCGCCAGCTTATTAAATTTCCACCAGCTTCCCCGTGCAGAGAAAATAAAATGATTCCCCACCGGTCCCTCAAGGCCCAGGAAAATTTCGCTCTTTTTTGTTTGCTGCAGGAAGTAGTTGTTCTGCAGGTAAGGGTTCTCGGTTGTCAGTTGTTCATAGGTATTCTGGCGCAGGGTTGCCTGCCATCCTGCGGTTACAATGTAGCGTGTGTCCGGCAGCCTGAACGATGCAAGTACATCGGGCAACACATAGCCTGTCCCATCCCCGCCTACCGCAAGCCCCACCAGTACATGGCCGCTATATGGCCCATGATGCAGTACGACGCCCGGCAGAAACTCGCCAAGGTTATTGTAATTGTTCCAGCCGGTGGTCCGGTAATTAGTGATATTGCCGCTAAGTGCAGCTACAAGATCCAGGCTGGTATCTAGTTTAAAGCGCAGCGGCAGGTTGATGCCTGCAATTATCTCCGATGCATCACGTTTGGCATTATATAGTGAAGCAGATACAGAAGGGTGGTAATACAAACGATCGGAGCTGTCTGTCTTGTTCTTCATATCCGCCGTGGCCCGTATGGTCGTATACACCTGCTTCACCGAATCAAACGGAGGATCTTTCAACGCGTGGTTGTACCCATATAATGAGTATTGGTTTCGCTCGGCAACAATACCGGCATGCCACTCATTGTTAGCAGCATGATACATACCTTCCGCTTCTATCCCGCTCAGGGCTGTATGTTGGTTCAATATAGGGCCGGCCTGTGAGATGTGGTGCGCATGCACATTCGTCTCATAATTCTTACCCCAGAATGCGTTCGTCCCTGCATCAAGGAAAATGGTAGACATATTGCCCCCGCCTGCTTTTATGTAGCTTTCATAGGGTGGCTTTGGCACATCTTTACCAAGGGCCAGCGGGCGAAGTGGTTGTGAGCTGTAAGTGTAATACAGGGTTTGTTGCGGCACTTCAAGGTTCAGCACAGGGTGTGTAGTGTCAGGAGGGGGAAGCTGCGGCATCCATTCAGGTTTTGGTGCGCGCTTCACTTCCGGCTTGTACGACTGTATCACCTCAATGGTAGAACCTTTCAGCACGGTGTCAGCAGGCGCTCGGCGTTGCGCCCTTGCTCCGAATGCGGCTGTAAGCAATACCAGTATGAAAAGATGTTTTACGCTCATGCACTATATTTTATTATATCCCGCTCAATATTATTCGTTTCAATATCATAGAGAAACGATCCTGTTTCTCTTTTATACCACGCTCGTAAATGAAATAAATACGATCATTTTTCGTCCTCCTGTAATTTGCTGTGATTTTTTTCCAGCGTCTTTACTTCGGCCAGTTTCCTGGTTGCTTCTTGTTTAAACTCGGGTATCTTGGTGTTCTTGGCAATACTTTGCAGCAGCGCCTTGGCATTGAAGTAATCCGACTGTGTCACCAGGATATCTGCCAGCAGCAGGTAAGATTTTCCGATCCAATAGTCATATCCAGCCGATAAATGTATAGCGTCATTGGCTGCGGTCTCGGCCTCCTTACCTTCTTTCTTCGCAAAAAGTAGTTCGGCTATGTGATACCTTGATTCTGCGGCCACTTCACCGTTTTTATTCCCGCTTAGCTGCCTGTAAATTGTGATTGCAGCATCTGCACTATCAAAGTGCTGCAACGACCGTGCTTTATAAAACAACGCATCGTTCATAAGGTCAATGGATATTCCGGGCAGTGCCATCAATGAATCAGCATAGAAAATAGTCTCACTGAATTTGCTGGAGTTAAACCCGCTCCGCATCAACCCATTATACACCACTTCCTTAAATGTGTTGTTCGATACATTGGCGCGCAGCCGCAGGTAGTAACGGTAGGCGCCGTCATAGTCTTTTTGTTCCAGCGCAATGGCTGCCGCGCGGCGTGCACTGTTCTCAGAAAAGTCGTTCCAGCCTCCCATCAATGTCTCGTCATAATCCTCACGCGCCTCCTTGAATTTACGCATCTGGAAGTTGCTTTCAGCGCGGTAGTAGTGGGCTTTGATAGCAAATATACCATTAGGGTAGGCCAGCAGATAATTTGTAAATGCCCGTTGTGCTTCATCCCACTGGCTGTTGGCAAACTGTGCCTCGGCCGCAGAGTAATAAGTAGAGTCCATAGAGCTGCTGTCTGCCGATGGCAGATTGTTCTCCATCAGCAGTCTTGTATATGCCGCGGGCTGGTTGCTCTGTATATAAAGGCTCTTAAGGGCGTCAAGCGCTGCCAGCCGGTCTTCAGCGGCAGGGTAGTCATGCACCACATGCTTGTAGGCTTCTATGGCTTTGTTATTTTCATTTAGTTGCTGGTATATAAAGCCAGTTTTCATCCACGACCGTGGCGCAAAGCTCTTATCAGCAATAGAATCGGTAAGCTGCTGCAGGTAGCCAAGCGCCTCAGAATATTTGTCTTCCTCAAGGTAAGTTACAGCCGCCTCATACCGTGCGAAATTCGCATATGCCGATGGCGGCTTACTGTTGATCAGCGACAGCAGTACCGATATTTTCTCGTTGATCTTATTCTGCAGGCCCAGCAATATGCTCTTCTGGTAGCGCGCATAGTCCGCATCAGCGCTGTCGCTGTATATGATGTGGTCATAAAGAGCTATTGCTTTCTTGTAGTCTTTCTGCATGAATACCGCATCGGCCTCGCGCACCGCTGCTACATTTTCAGAGTAGCTGTCGCTGCCGCGCTCCTGCTGTGCATGATTAAAGAACCCCTGGGCTGCGCCATAGTTCTCTGTTTCCATAGATGCAAAACCCATATTCAGGTAAGCATGCTGGCGGGTAGCCAGCGGGCTTATACGCTGCACTGCAATCATATTTGCTCTCTTATCCAGGAAGGTTTGTGCGTATGTAATTACTTCCGGGTAGCGATGCAGCCTGTATGCCAGTTCACTTTTCCAGAAGTAGGTGGCGCTTTCATAATCTTCATTTACCGGGTGTTGCAATGCCAGGGTGAAGTATCGGTAGGACGCTGCTAATGATCCGTTCCTGAACTGCTGCACGCCATACCCGAACGCTGCTTTCTGGTATACGGTCCAGTAGTCGTTATCCTTCACGCTCACATCATCCAGCCGCTTCAGGGCGCTCTCGTAGTTGTTGGTCTTTATCAGCAGTCCGGATATCAATGTGTTTGCCTCGTCCTTGTATTGGCTGTTGGGAAAGGTAGTGAGCAGGCTATTTAGTTCTCTCAGCGCATCATCATTGTAGCCCGTTTCATAGCTCAGTCTTCCATACAGTATCATCGAGGCTTCCTGCTGGCCCCGGTTGTAAGCCATATCTGCGCATATGCCAAACGCATTGCGCGCGCTTACCTTATCATCTGTTTTCAGGTAGCAGTCACCCAGCAGGTACATAGCGGTTTGTCCCAGCGAGTCCTGTGTGTTGCTAAGCAGCTTGAACTTTTCTATCGCACCGGGCCACTCATTCAGCCTGTAGTAGCAATAAGCTATTTTGTAGAGGTCCTGTTTCTTTATCTTGTCGGTATGCTCGTAGTAATATTCAAAATAAGGTCTTGCTTCTTTATACCGCTGATCTTCAAAAAGGCACTGCGCGGCCAGGAGGTGTAATTCTTTATCGTAATAAAGTTTTTCTTTTTTCTTCAGGAAACTATCCGCTATTTCATATGCTTTTGCGCGGTTGCCCATGAAGTAGTAGATCTCAGCTATATAGTACGGCACTATCGCGCGGTAGTCTCTGGCGTTCTTTACGATCTCAAAACTTGCCAGGGCGTCAGTATACTTATTGCTGTTATAAGCCAGCAGTCCGTAATAGTAATTGCCCGCCAGGTAATACTTGCCTTCCTTAAGTGATTTGATGGCCAGGAAAAGCGGAGTGGCTTTTTCAAATTCGCGGTTGTTGAAATAACAGTACGCCAGCTCAAATTTTGCATCTGCTATTTCCGTATTGTTTAAGTTTTCAAGATTGGCAGCTTCATAAAGCGGTATCGCTTTTTTCAGCTCGTCATGCTGAAAATGATACTGTGCCAGCGCAAAGGCCATGCGCTGGTAGTAGGCAGGCTCATTGCTGGCAGCCATCAGTTGCTTTGCGGAATCCACGCACCCGGTAATGTCCGCCTTCAGGCACGATATTGCCAGGAAGTATCTCGCCTTATCTTTATTGATGGGCCTCCCTTCCGGCATTTTTTCTGCCGGCTGGTTCAGGTATTGCCTTGCCGACTGCGCAGCCAGTGAGTAAAGTCCCTGCTGGTACTGTTCTTCAGCCAGTATCAGTGGCCTGTTTCCTGGAAGATCAGGAGTAAGCACTTGTGCAGCAGACGAGCCCGAAAAAAATGTGATCGCTGTTACAGCAATCTGCAGGGCGTATCGTCTTTGGTTTTGCAACATCATTCAGCGCTGTAATATTTAAAAGGTCCACGTAAGGTTTATGCTCGGGAAAAACGGCAGTTGGTATACTTTAACGTTAGTGATACGGTCTACAAAGAATATGTTTTGACGGTTATACACATTGGTTAAAGCAAATGTAGCGTCTAAGTTTGATTTTTTGTTCAGCTTAAACCTTCTTTTAACAGAAAGATCCATGCGGTGGTACCACGAAAGACGCCCGCCGTTTATCTTGTCCGCATAGATCACGCCCACGCTTCCGTTTTGCGTCATTGGGTTCGATGCGAGGCTCGACATATTTATGTTCTCATAAAAGCCTTGTGTTTGTGTGAAAGGGAACGGTGCGTGGATGTTGAACCTGCCCGATACATCCCAGTTCTTCTTTTTACCCAGTGTATATGATGCAACAGCATTTGCGTTGAATCGTGTATCAAATGGAGTAGGGTAGGTCTGCACTTTCCCCTTGGCATCGGTGCTGGTATAATTTACATTCTGGTAGCCAAGTGCGCCCCACAGGTATATCCTCTGGTGGCTGTATTTTGCCGAAAGGTCTACGCCATTCGCTAGCCCGCTTGCAGCTACGAAGTCCGGGTCGCTTGCTTTCTGGTGGTTACGGTTAAGTTCATTTACCTGGCCGAAGTATTTCACCCACGGCTCAAGGTTAAGTTCCACTTTGTTCACATCTACTTCTATGCCACCCACTGCATGATAGGCCTTCTGCAGGTTCGATTTTACCTGGTTGCCGTTGGCGTCATTTATCGTTTGGTCAGGGCTAAGCAGGAACCCGGTAAACAGGTTCACAATATCCTGGTCAGATTTGGTGCTGATAAGATTTTGAGAGTAAACCCCCGTTGCGAATTTCAAACGCACATTGTCCGATATGTTTAGCTTCATGCCCAGCCTCGGTTCCGGCGAAAATTTGTTCAGCTCGGAATAGTACTGGAAACGTACGCTTGGTTCAAAGATGAATTTGCTGCCAAAATTGTATCGGTAAAGGAAGTACAGTGCTGCAAGTGTGCTTTGGCGGTTTTGTGTGGTGGAGATACCCGCAGAGCTGTAATAGTTAAGCGCGGTATGGGTGCCGCTTACTTCTACGCCATACTTCAGTTGGCTGTAGTCGTGAAGGAAGTAGGTAAAGTTTATCGCAGCCTCAAAGCCGTTTATCTGGCTCGTACGTGGCACCGTATCGCTCGGTATGCCTTGCTGGCTCAGGCTGATGTTATAGTTTGAATAGGCAAATTTACCGTCTATCAGCGCAGCGCTGTTGCCCGGAGATACAACGAACGTTGCCCCGGCGCCGGTGGCTTTCCAGTGGTAGTCGGCAATGCTTTCATGAGTGGTGTCATTCTGCAGGTTGGCGTGATCGTCAAAATTGAAGCCGAACAGGTTCAGCTTGCTGCCGTTATCCCCGCTGAAGGTCACCTTACCATAAACATCGGTAAACCGGTACGGTAGTCCGCCGGTGAATGGTTCACCCAGCCCACTGTACAGGGTTTTCGAGGTCTGGTCCAGGTAGCTGGTCTTACCGGTCACCAGGAAGGTGATCCCTGCGCCGCTGCTTTTCTTCGACCTGAGCAACGGCCCTTCCAGCAGTGCGCGCGACATGATCGGTGACGTAGATAACAGCCCCGACAGTTCGTTTTTATTACCATCCTTGGTGTGAACATCTACGATGGCTGATGTGCGGTTGCCATACTGAGCGCCGAAGCCTGCAGTATATACATCTACGTTACGGATAGCTTCTGTTTCAAATACAGAGAATAAACCGATCGAATGAAATGGGCTGTAGATGGTGATACCGTCCAGGTAGATGCCTGTTTGCGCCGGTGAGCCGCCACGTATGTACAATTGGCCGCCCTGGTCGCCGGTAAACACAACTCCTGGTATTACCTGCAGGTATTGGGCCAGGTCAGGCTCGCCGCCTGAGCTGGGAAGAAGTTTCAGTTCGCGCGGGGTCACAGTCGTAACGCCGGTATTGATGTGCGTCATCTTTTCAGTCTTCCTGCCAGATACTTCTATGCCTTTCAGCTCAGTCTCACGGGCAGCCAGCAGTATCTTCTTCGATATAATGGCGTCAGGCAACAGGTTAATTGTTGTAATGCTTGAATCATAACCAACCGCAGTGATGATCAGCGAATAACTGCCGGAAGCCAGTGTTATGGAGAAGTAACCGTTCACATCGGTCTGCACCCCGGCTTTACTGCCGGATATGATCACGTTGGTGTAGATCATCGGCTCACCGGTCTTTTTATCATACACAAATCCTTTTATGGTACCAGAGTGGCTTTGCGACAGGGCGGCAAAT
>CANJQU010000035.1 GCA_947476485.1 Chitinophagaceae bacterium | reverse complement strand
GTTAGATGTGCCCTTTGATAAAACAGTTACACGGTCAAGAAAATCTGTACCAAAAACTTACAAGAAATGGGAACTTTTAATGTCGCACTCTTGTAGGAGAAGCTTCGCCACTAATGAATATCTTAATGGCACCCCAACAATTACAATTATGGCTATAACAGGTCATGAGTCGGAAAAATCATTCATGTCTTACATAAGAGCTGATTCACTTCAACATGCCATTCTTTTGGGTGACAGTTGGAAAAAGAGAGCAAAGGACAATGACGAAAAAGCAGCATAACACAATGAAAATAAGCATGAATAACCGCCACCTAAACCGCCACCTCGTTTTCAAGAAAAAGTAAAACCCGCTCTGGGAGCGGGTTTCAAGATACTAAAGTGGTCCCTCAGGGACTCGAACCCTGGACCCGCTGATTAAGAGTCAGCTGCTCTAACCAACTGAGCTAAAAGACCATTAATTTGGGAGTGCGAAGGTAAAAGAAAATTTGTTACCTAAAAAGTTATTCAGCAAAGTTGATCCGGATATTTTTTTTCAAGTGGCTGTTAATATTTTTCCACACCAATATTTTGCTTTAACAATTGATTAACCTATTTTTGACTGAAATAATTCACAACTCATGAAAAAGCTATTGCTCTTATTAACCTTTGCAACTTGCTCCCTGGATGCTATCTGCCAGGACGTATTTATTGGCGCTACCAAAGACAAAGTCACCAACTATTATATCATGTCTATCAAGCGGAACAGAAATGGGGCTATGGATGTTTTTGAACGTGTAAAGCCGTCTGACGGACAACTGGCCACTTTCCGCAAACAACTGATAGAACAGAGGACAAAAGAAAAACTGGAAACGGATGGCTTTGAAAAGGTGGCTTACTACCGTCGCAGGATACAATACAATTGTAAAGGCAAGGTATATCGTATACGCGAGTGCACATATTACGACCTCTACGGAAAGGAAATAAGCACCAACGATCCGGACCCATCAGAAACCGCAAAATGGGAGTTTGTGCCACCATCCACTATGCGCGAGGTGGAATTCAATAAAGCATGCATGTAGTAGAAATAGTCAATTAGCTGTATAAACAGCTAATTGACTATTTTTGACTAAACCGTGCATCCCGTGAAGTCACTGATGATCTTGATAACCTTTGCATCCTGCTCTGTCCGTACGATAGGCCAGGAGGTTTTCATAGGCGCTACGAAGGATAAAGTGACCGGTTACTATATCATGTCTATCAAGCACAACAGCAGTGGCGTGATGGATGTTTTTGAACGTGTAAAGCCCGTTGATGGCCAGCTCCCTGCATTTCGCAAACAGGTGATGGCGCAAAGAACACATGAAAAACTGGATATTGACGGCTTTGAAAAACTGGGCTATTACCGCCGCCGGATACAGTATAGTTGTGAGGGCAAATTGTTTCGCCTGCGCGAATGCACATACTATGACATCTACGGACATGAAATAACCACCGTTGATCCGGAACAATCGGAAGCAGTAAGATGGGAGCCAGTACCTTCTTCAACAATGCGCGAAATAGAATTCAAAAAGGCCTGCCGGTAAAACTTATAGCTGCCAGTCTATGATCTGCTTCTCCCATTCCTTGCGATATGGGGTCTCCACCTTTATGTAGTTATCAGCGAAACCTTCCATCATACCACTTTTTCCGGCGATCTCAAATAACACTTTGCGCTTGCTGCCGCTGTGTTGTGCTGTGAAATACTGCATCTTTTGGTAAGATAGGTTTCTCAGCGCTTTGTTCCGTTCGTTGCGCACATGCACCGGCACTACCGGCTTAATACCCGGCGCAAGAGTATTAGCCCGCTCCGAATAGGTGAACACGTGCAAATACGATACATCGACCCTGTGCAGAAATTCGTAGGTTTCCTTAAAATCAGCGTCGTTTTCCGAAGGAAATCCTACAATTACGTCCGCGCCAATACAGCAATGTGGCATCAGCGACTTAATAAATGCTACCCTGTCCTCATAAAGGTCGCGTTTATAGCGTCGGCGCATCAGACCAAGTATTTTATCGCTGCCGCTTTGCAGCGGTATGTGAAAGTGCGGCATGAACCGCTTTGACTGCGCTACGAATTCAATGATCTCATTCGTGAGCAGGTTCGGCTCAATCGATGAGATACGGATACGATCTATACCCTCTTCCTCGTCCATCGCCTGAATCAACTCAAAAAAAGAGCTATTCCTTGTTTTGCCGCCGTCTGCTCCCTTCCCAAAATCGCCCAGGTTAATACCCGTAAGCACGATCTCCCTGGTGCCCGTAGTTGCAAGTTCCCGCATATTTTGCAGCACACCTTCAATGCTGTCGCTGCGGCTATGCCCACGAGCCAGTGGTATGGTACAGAAACTGCAATTATAATCGCATCCATCCTGCACCTTAAGGAAAGCCCGGGTACGATCATTGGCTGAGAAAGAACTGTGAAATCCACCTACTTCCTCAATATCGCATGAGCATATCTTAGCGCCACCGCCGTCCGCAGGCCCCTTCGTGATTTCCTTCAGATGGCTTGCCAGGTTGAATTTCTCCGCTGCGCCCAGCACCAGGTCCACGCCTTCAATCTGCGCTATTTCCGTAGGTTTCAACTGGGCATAGCAGCCCGTTATTACTACCATTGCCTGCGGCGCGCGCTTTTGTATACGACGCACGATCATCCGGCATTCCTTATCGGCGTTCTCTGTAACAGAGCACGTATTGATCACATACACATCGGCTTCCTCTTCAAAATCCTTTTTCACAAAGCCGTCTGCCTCCAGCGTGCGGGTGAGCGTGGAGGTCTCAGAGTAGTTGAGTTTGCATCCTAAAGTATGAAAGGCGACAGTTTTGCCCATACAAATAGCTATTTTACCCCATTGGTTACTAAGGGGTGCAAAACTACGCTAATATTACATGCTTAGGCACAAGATTTGCAATACTTTAATTATGAGGAAGATAGCGGCAGTGTTGATCGGGTTGTTGGTTTGCAGTTTACAATCCTGTATTAAAATAACAAACCCGATAGGCAATATCAATGTAAACATCCCATATAGCCAGCAGGCAGAGATACCTGCTGTACCAGGCTACACGTTCGGGCAGGCGCTACCGGCTGCAGGGGCTAACATTGGTCTCCCGCCGGTTCCGCTTGCAACGAATTCGCAGCAGTATATTTCGCAATACAGCACCACCGCCGACAAAATAATTAAAGTTGATCTGGACAGCTTTGCGTTGCAGATACTATCTCCCGGCAGTCAGAATTTTGATTTCCTTGATAGCGTACAGCTTTACCTTTCCGCCCGTTCGCAACCAGAAGTGCTTGTAGCATACAACTACCAGATAGGCAAGGGACAAACAGCACTGATACTGAATACGATCAGTGATGTGAATCTGAAAAACTATTTTATACAGGATACGATATACCTGAGGCTAAATACACATGTAAATGCAATACCTGCAACGGGCACGCAATTGAATATGTATACCGTGTTTCACATGCTTGCCAACCTGTTGGGTTAAAACCGGTAGCCGATCCTAAACCCACCCTGCGCAATAAAGGCTGTATTACTGTTCAAGCCTCCGATCTGGTTCATATAACTGAAGCCCAGCCCGATCTCGAGACCAAGATAAACGTGCGGGCTGGGATTAATATTCAGAGAATTGTTGACAATAATTCCCAACATAAAGTGAGATTGTGTCCGGTACACGGACGGATAGCCGGAATACGGATCATAGTGAGATGAAGACTTTTCCCCGGTGGCAACGACCAGCGAAGGCCCTACCGCATACCTAACTGTGCCAAAGCTACCGGTGGGATATACCTTTATACCCGGCATAGCATAGAACATCGCATCCTGGTGTCCGTTCGTAGTCCGGCCATTTACCGGATCGTAATAGGTACTGTTCATATTCAGCGTAAATGCCGCGGGTAAATAAAATGCGATAACCCCCTTCTTGTCTAAGGCTCGTTCATAGCTCAGTCCAAGACCAAGTCCATTTTCACTAAATTGCATGGGAGAAAGTGAGATCACATTGGGTTTGTAACCTGGACGAGGCTCCGACACGGGGCCATTGTCATCACTATGCCGCGACGGGCGTGGCATTCGCCCTCCATCAAATACATCTTCACTGCCGTTTTGGTAAGCTATTTTTTCCACCTCAGCTTTCACAATCGTATACTCAGGACCTGTCTGATTGTCAAACCTCAGGTAAGTAACGGTCTTCGTACCTACACTTTTTATTTTGGCTTCAACAACATCGCCATTCCTTTTGTAAATCTTGTCCTGTGCAAAAGTTGAAACAGAAAATGCGATAGCAATAAGAGAAAGTAAAAGTTTTTTTAAATGCATAACAGGTGTTTTAAAAAGGTTTACAAAAAATGAATCAATAACGGTATCCAACCTTGAAACCGAATTGAATAAATGGACCGAGAAGTATTTCGAGCGCAGAATTACTGTTTGCATGGCGGTTATCTGAAAAAGGTATACCGCTTGCTAGATCAATAGCCATATACAGGTGTTTGGTCGCAGAAATATTCACAGAATTAGAGATCATAAGCCCGGTCATGGTATAATGATAGGTTTGATACGGGTTACTTGCATTGTTGTCAAACACCCCCATCGGCTCGCTCCCAAAATTGCAAAAAAGCGATAATCCCAGGGAATATCTTACCATTTGCCGGTTAGTGGCCGGATAGAACTTTATGCCAGGCATAAAGAAGAAGGAATGGTAGCTGCCGGTATATGTAATGGGAGCAGGGGTGTAGCTGTAGTAATAATTGTAACTATTAAAATCTTTGTTTGAAGAAAAACTCATCAACACAGGCAGGTTAAGGCCTATATGCCCGCGTTTATCCAGCAGCCTTTCGTAGCTGATACCAACACCCACATCGTTCATTGACCCATCAACAGCAGCCGTATACGCACCGGGGGTAACCGAAATAATATTGTCGCCGTACTTACTTTTAGCTGCCTTGCCACCTTTCACGCCACTATTATTACCGGATGCATCTTTTTTCGCATCACCTTCAAACCCATCGGTGGTCCCGTTTTGGTAAACGATCTTGGTCACCTGCTTTTTCAGAATGGTATACTCCGGACCATCCTGGTTGTCAAATCGTTTATAAATTACCGCAGCGGGATCAACCTTCTTCACTTTAGCTTCAATAACCCCACCGTCGGTTTTATAAATCTTATCCTGCGCGCGGGCCGAAAAGCAAATAGCAATCAACGCTACAGCTAATAAATTTTTAGGGAAATAATTCATTATCGTTTTTTTGCTTTTGAGTTATTCCAATAATATTTTTGACGTTATGCGCTCGCCTTTTGTAACTGCCGAAATAAAGTAAACGCCGGGCGGGCAATCTAATTGTGTCGGGCTGCCGGTATTTGTGAAAGATACAAATTCTTTTACTTTTTCACCCAGCATATTCTGACGAAAAGTCTCGCACCTTCTCCTTTTGAGGAGAAGAAGTTTGCGAGATAATGGACCAGTCGTCCTTAAATATACACAAACCTCCCATGCTCACTCTCTATCACGACTTCCTTCTTCTCTGCGGCCTCTACGTATCCCGAAACCTGGGCATCTATATTAAAGCTCCTGGCTATTTCTATTATCCCTGCTGCCGTGTCTTTGTCTGTGAATATCTCTAACCGCTGTCCCATGTTGAAGACCTGATACATCTCCTTCCATTCCGTGCCTGCCGATTGCTGTATCATATTAAATAACGGAGGAATGGGTAATAAATTGTTCTTTACCACTCGGAGCGGAGCCGGTAAGTAATGCAGGCACTTGCTCTGCCCTCCCCCGCTGCAATGAATAATGCCATGTATCTTATCAAAATGTTGCTGCAATACTTTCAGCACTACCGGCGCATAAGTGCGCGTAGGCGATAGTATCATCTTACCTACATTCAATGGGGTGGAGGTAGCATCAGCCACTGCATACTTGCCGTTGTATATTACTTCGTCGGGCAAATTTGGATCCACGCTTTCGGGATATTTTTTTGCGTATTCCTTCTTCAGCATCTCATGACGGGCGCTGGTAAGGCCATTACTGCCCATGCCACTGTTATACTCATCTTCATAGGTTGCCTGACCGTAACTGGCCAAAGAGACTACAACATCGCCGGCCCGCATATTTTCCGTTGTCACCAGTTTGCTCCGCTCCATGCGGCAGCCCATGGTACCATCTACTATAACGGTACGCACTACATCACCCACATCAGCAGTCTCACCGCCCAGAAAATGCACATCGATACCATAGTCTTTCAGCTTGTCAAAATAAGCCTGCGTACCATTTATCAATGCAGAAATAACCTCACCGGGAATAAGATGCTTATTGCGCCCGATGGTAGATGAGTAAGTAAAAGGCCCGGTAGCCCCCACACACAGCAGATCATCTATGTTCATCACTATACTGTCTATAGCTATGCCCTGCCATACGCTCATATCTCCGGTTTCCTTCCAGTACAGGTAGGCCAATATAGATTTGGTACCAGCGCCGTCTGCGTGCATCAGGTTGCAGTATGCCGGGTCATTGCCCCAGTAGTCGGGATATACCTTGCAAAAAGCATTAGGGAATAATCCCTTATCCAGTTTGGCTACGGCCTTATGTACATCCTCTTTCTGCGCAGATACCCCCCGCAGGTTATAACGATTATTGTCCGACATGGTTAAAATCAACGCTTTTAATATCGGCCCAAAAGTAACACTTTTGGAAAGAAGCGGTATAACCAACGTGGGAGTTCCAGATTGGGTAAAAAAATCAACACCATATTTTGCAATTTCATTATGTTAAAAACAGCAACTAACTAATGGAATACTACTTACGTTTTCAAAGAAACGTTATTCATTGTGGCACAATATTGCTGACTGTTGAGGTAATAAATTTTGTGTTATGGTACAGAATAAGAATCAAGGCCAACAGGACAGTCGCCAACAAACACTGGGCGACAGCAAATTAAAGGACAAAAACCGCGATGCACAACAAGAAGAGCAACGCAATACTTCCAGGAAAGGTGATAAAAGCACCCAGGGCCGAAAGGACAATCCGGGAAGAAAACATTAATTGATTTAACGGAATAACAAATTGCTTAAAGAGGCCCTTGGGTCTCTTTATTTTTGAGTAATAAAGAGACCCAAGGGCCTATAAATGCTTCGCTCGCACTAAAATCAATTGCAACAGATCACAATGCCTATAATTATTATGACAACGCACAAACCCATCAGGACAATGTGAATTACACCATTGCTTTTCTTATTACGAGACTCAATGCGCTTATCCATTTTCGCAATTAAAACCCAATAGAGGCTTCGCCAACAAATCCGCTAAACATGCCGCCAGAACGGATATCCGTAGCAATGAAATTATTGTACTGCTGATTTACATACTCCGCCTTCAACATAATATTCTTTGTTGCAAACCAGCCCAATGAACCCGCCATACGATTGATGGTGATGTCCTTCGAAGTAGCGACCATGGCTGCAGTTACCGAGTTATAGCGGGCTCCTACCCAGAAGTTCTCATTGCGTGCCGTAAACCTGTAGATAAGGTCGGCGGCGTATTGAGTTGCAGTACGCATATTGCGCTCGGCTATCGTTCTTCCCTGTGCGATCTCATAACTACCAAATAGCTCCAGACCTTTATACTTAATAAATGGATTGATCATTATAGTAGTGACCTGCTCACTGAACCTCGGATTGAACCTTCCCGAAAATGCATTGCCGTCAGCCGTTGCGGCTGTGTTTTCCATAGCAAAGAAATAATGCGACCCGGTTCTGTCACCTCCAAAAAGTGTGCTGCTTGCGGCGCTTTTAACTGCATAAACTGAACCTGTAAGGCGGAACCTGAAGTCCTTATTCAGTTGCTTATCATACCCGATCTTGCCATGAAATGCCGGTGCATATTTATTTAACTTGCCCGTGGCAGAATCTATTTTTGATGAGGCAATAACAGTTGGATTGAGCTCGCCGTTGGATATACCGGCCATGGCCATTATACCCGATCTGTGGTGATAATAAATTTCCCCGCCGATCTCGGTAGCAAACTGATCCATAATATAATTTTCGACGAAAGGATTATAGATCGCATTACCACCATCAGTACGCCTGAAATGCTGATCGCCATAGTCAACTTCATAGTCGCCCACCTTGATCGTGATGCTTTTCATAATGTTATCAATAAGATCACTTTTCAGAAAAGGCAGCTTATCGAACTGCACATACCCACCCTTTACCCATGTTTCCTCGTGGTGCCGGGCCGACAAATACATGGTCAGGTTCATTCTTATACCATCTGCCAGTTGGGCATCAATATTCAGGTTGGCCATAGCGAGGTTGAACCCGCTGGTCAGTGAGGCCAACTGGGTGGTATTGACCCCGTTTACAATAACAGGAGTCGCGCTATTCTCATGCTTCAACGACTGGAAATCCTGGGTAAAATTACCGCCCACTTTTACTTTCAAATGATCGAAGCCAGTAGTATCGCTTTTGGTCGTTTCAAACACATTGATGCCTCTTTTGTCATTTGGCCTGAAATACTGCATATCCTGTCTTTGAGCCACTGCTGAAAAACCTATTGGTAACATGGCGACTACGGCCAGCCGTTGAAATAGTTTAGTTGTCATTTTCATTGTTTCTTATTTTTAGCGTGTATAATGGATTATTTATTTGCAACAAAAACTCCTTTAAAATGTATTGTGATCTCGTCCCTTGTTCTCATAGTTCCGAGAAGAGCTACGGGTGGCTTAACACCATAGTCCGTCATTTTTATGGCTTTAGACCCTTCAAATTCAATATTACCATGAGCTTGCGAAGTTGCTGTGACTGACATATCTATAGCTCTTGTTACACCCGCTATCGTTAGGTTTATTTTAGCTGCGATTGCATGCACGCCGGCGGGAATAGCCTTCACAGGTGTTGTAAGCACAAATGTGATCTCCGGGTGGTCATCTGCCTTTAGCGCTTTGTAGGTGTTCTTGTCCATTATGGACCCTTCCTTACTTTTAATGGAATGTACATCCATTCTTATATTCATGGTATTGAGGTCGAAGCTGGCATCACTGTTCCAGTTTGCAGTAACATCCCCAGTCACCGTTACCACACGCTCATCCCAGTCATGCAGGTTGGAGGTACCATGTATAGTAACCGTATATCCTTTTGCAAGTGTGTATGCACTTTTTACGGGTCCATCAAAGCTGCTGCAAAGAATGACCGCGGCCATCAGTAAATATTTTTTATATGGTGTCATGTTCTCCTGATTGAGTCGTTATGGATTCATTTTTTCAAATACAAGCCCTGCAATGGTTCCCTGCAACAATGCAAGCACAAACCAGGTACCAACTATTGTAAGCGACACACTCATCGCACTGTATATAAGCAACATCATTGGCAACGTAGCGATAAGCGTATATATCAGCCCAAACTCAATGCCTCGTGTGATGAAAGAACCGGTAAGCACTCCCTTGAAACGGTTCCAGAACCAGGACAGCGCCATACTTATCACGAATGGATGAACATAATAGAGGATTACCTTATCAGAGTCTACACTAAAAGCCGGATCAAAATATTGGACGGCAAGACCCGGAAAAAACCAGATGGTAGCATACAAGCCAAGTACGCTGAGCGCTAACAGGAGCGCGCCTGCTACAAATCCGGCAATGATTATTTTTTTCATGATCTTGCTTTGGTGGTTTACTTGTTACTAAATGGCTTTAAACGCTTGGTTGAAATAGTATAAGATCATTTCCTGCACCTGCCTGCTTTATTATCCGGCTACAAAAGTGCGTAGCAACAGAAACGAAAAATGTGATGTAGGTCACCCGTAATTATGATAAGTATCACCCTGGCCAGGTCAACTCTGGCTGCCGCTATGTCGAGATATCTAATGGAAAAATGCAACAACTGCAAACTGCAATTCCGCAGCAGGATTGAATACAGAGTAATTGATGAGATAAATGAACATGATATGCCAGACAGGCGTAATAACCGTGCCAGTGTACTGTATTCCCATATCTATTTTTTTGATACTTAATAGATTGGCAACATAATCGCGAACTCCGACCCCACACCGGGCTTAGACTGGACAAGTATCTGTCCTTTGTGCTGTTTCACGGTATTGAAGGCAATAGACAAACCTAAACCAACGCCTTCGCCTACTTTCTTTGTTGTGAAGAATGGCTCAAACATGCTTTTCATAACATCATCTTCTATACCAATGCCGTTATCAGCAATTTTTATGGTGACGCTATTGTTATCTGCCACCATTGTAGTGATGGTCATTACTCCTCCGTCTGCGGTTCCGAACTTTTTCTTTATAGCGTCTATAGCATTGAGGATTATGTTAAGGAACACCTGGTTCAGTTTGCCGGGATAACATTCCACCGGCGGCAACAGTGTATATTTTTTGTCCCGCTTTATTAAGTTGGTGAGGCGGTTTTGTATAAATACGAGTGTAGAATCCAGCCCTTCATTTATATCCACGTACTTGAGGTCGGCCTCGTCGAGGCGAGAGAACAACCGTAATACTTTTACTATTTCTGCTGTACGTGATACACCCTCCCCTATTCCATTCAGCAGTTGCTTTATTTCTTCTTTCAGGTAATCGAAATCAATATTCTCCTTGTAAGCGTCTGCCATTTTCCTCTTCTGGTCATCCGCCACTCCGAGGTGTATTATTTTTTCCATTTCAGAGACGGCTTCGGCCAGCAGCAACACGTCCCGGTTCAGTGGCACCAGGTTGGAAGTAGCAAAATTGATCGGGTTATTGATCTCATGCGCGATGCCAGCGGTAAGCAGTCCCAACGATGCCATTTTTTCTGATTCTACCAGTTGCAACTGAGCTTCCTTCAGATCTACGAGCGTTTTGTTCAGCGACTCATTGGACAAAACAAGTGCTGATGTACGCTCATTTACTTTTTCCTCCAGCATCACATTCTGCCCCTGTATGATGCGCTCATTTTCGCGCAGGGCGAGCATTTCCTTGGCGTGCGATTCCTCAGCTTTCTTCTTAAGGATATTTATCCTGTCGGCAAGGGCGAAGGAGAGCAACAGGGCCTCCATCGCGGACCCTACCGGCATGGTGTAAACCGTGAAGTCATTG
Organism: Chitinophagaceae bacterium; assembly: GCA_947476485.1. GTDB lineage: Bacteria > Bacteroidota > Bacteroidia > Chitinophagales > Chitinophagaceae > Nemorincola. Next base: position 25,856 of record CANJQU010000035.1, on the reverse strand, counting down.
TAAGGTAGCATGCCGAAATTCTTAAAGATGAAAATGAACACACCTATCAGAAAAACGATCCACGCGACCAGGAAGTAGACCGCTGGCCGGTAGCCCTTTCTGCTGATGGTGAATGCGATGCCCAGCATAGACAAGGAGAGCATGCCGGCAACCATGTCTATGATATTAGCCCCGATCTTATAACTTACCGTAAAACAGATCATCGCCCCCAGGCAATACAACAACACAAATGCGCTTAACAGTTTATCGCCCCTGGGCACAAACATTTTTGTTTTTAAAAACTACCTGATGAACATGACCCCGGTTATTCCTGCCAGTACCGTTGTAAATATCCTGCTGTATTTTGGCAGTGCCAGGTTACCAGGCCAAAGCAACTGGAATGCATAACCGGACACGGTGATCTGCGTTACAACTACCGTAAGCATGTAGAGGATGTAAAACAGATAACTCTTGTCCTTTGTGGTGCTGTATACAAAACAGTTGTAGAGCACCATAGCCAGCATTATGCCCATATACATGCCCCAGAAAATATCCTTATACTTATCGGCATCGTGAATGGCCGTATCACTGCCTATGCTTAGCGGCAGCATCAGCTCGGTATTGGTGTACAGGTGCAGGTAGATATACTTTTCGGCATTGGGCTGCAGCGACACGGAGAACAGATAGTCTGAGCTCAGATACTCCCTGCGATAAAAGGGCACCGATTGCCCGGTAGTAAAATGCCTGAATGAACTATCGCCCGACTGCTCGTAAAAATCAATACTATCCAGCGCGGGGTTGGCGAGCTTCAGGATGAAATGAGACAGGCCGGTCTCATTTCTTACCTTGAACCTGAACCAGTATGCCGAAGAAGTGTAGTTTTTGTTTGGTACGCCTGCGGGAAGCGCTTTAAAATCCTTGCTTTTGATTGCGCTATCAGCAGAAAAAGTATGCCCTGCATCTTCAAGCGCTTCTATACCCGAATGAATTCTGACGATCTCACCTGACGAAGTGATTTTTGTGACCTGTATCAGCGATTGAGCGTTTGAAACATTAACGCACAATACGATTTATAGCAAAATGCAATAAGTGCGTAATTGGAGCATTCAGCGATAGTAGTAATTAATTAGTAAGCAATTGTTAATGGCGAAAATACAACTTATAGGATTGCCATAAATGAGTCGGCAAAAAAAATACTTTGCCGAAGATGCTAAATTACAGCTCCTTTGAATTCATCCAGGCATCCAGCATGGTCTGCTTATCCTCTTCATTACTGTAGCTGATTGTGATATCGAAATCGTATCCTTTGACCAGACGACTGAACATTTTCTGCTGTAGGATCACTTCCCCATCACGAGAATAAATTATGGTTTTGAACGTGTAGAATTTATTACCTCTTATTATTTCCTGACCCGAAGACGTATCTGCTTTTATTCCTTCGCTCTTAAATGTGTTATATATCAGCTCATAAACTTTCCGGTTGCTCTCCTCATATTCACCGGGCTTTTCTTCCCTGAACGGCTCTATGCTGGAACTAAAAATATTCAACGGATCTCGGCGGAAACTGATTAGGCTTTTTAATCCCTGTAGCTGCACTTCTTCTCCCGTGGCTTTTTCTATAGATTTTTGACCTCTAGCTTCCGCGCCTGCCTGCGCTTTCTTTGAAAGCACAGCCCAGCCATCGGGCACCCAGATGGTCCATCCTATTTCTTTGCAATGGTAAGACCTAGGAGTCGCAGTTTGCCCAACAGAAGACATAGCGGATTCGATCAATAAATAAAACAGAATGAAGTACTTCATATATTAGTTTACCCACAATAAATGTACCAAAAAAAACGGAGGTTGCTGCCTGGCAGGAGAAGCTAAGGGACTGTCTGAACATAAGAACAATTAAGATATACTGATCAGTTGTATATTACTTTCAATATTTTGCGCTATCGCTTAATCGGGAAAACGGATCGGACATAGAGCTAAAATATCTAATTTGTAATTCTGTAAAATAGTAACCAATTTGGTTACTATTTTGTATTTTTATAAAAAGGAAATTGAATGAATGTTTACAACCTGAGTTCACTTACCGCTTTTTATAATAAACACCCAGACTGCAAACAGACTCTGCATAAATGGTATCATGATGTATTGACACAGCAATGGAGAAAACCAAGTGATGTGACAAGGGATTATAATACGGCGAGAGCGATAAAGAACAACAGGGTTATTTTTAAGATCGATGAGAATGATTACAGACTTATAGCGGAAATAAATTATCAAAAGGGGTGGGTATTCATTAAATTCATTGGTACACACCCGGAATACGATGCTGTGGCGGCTGAAACCGTCAATCAATTCAAACCGAGAAAACAGTAACTAAACTTATTAGCATGCAACTGAAAAAAATAAAGTCTAAAAAAGACCATGAAGCTGCACTGGAAAGATTCGAACATATTTTTCAGGCCAAGGCAGGCACAAAGGAAAGTGATGAGGCGGACGTGCTTGCTATGCTGATAAAGGACTATGAAGAACGGCATTATGTAATTGAAGCTCCAGACCCTATTGAGGCGATAAAATACCGCATGGAACAGCAAGGGCTCACCAATAAGGATCTTGCCGCGATCTTAGGTTTTAAAAGCAGGGTAACCGATATTTTTAAAAAAAACCGAAAATTAAACCTGGCGATGGTGCGAAAGCTGCATGATACCCTGCATATCCCACTACAGTCGCTGGTGAAGGAATATTAGGTTATGCGGGACATCATTGAGATCCCTGAAGACGTGAATATTGTCGCTGCTTGAATTAAGTAAAAGCGATACCCGCCGCCATAGACAAGGTGATCCATGGGTATTACATCATCCACTTCAAGCTCCTCCAAGCACAATTGAGAAATATCCCGAATTCGTTGACGAGGCTGAGATTCAACCGGGAACCTCCGATCTGCAATTATCTGTACTTTTCGATCCGCAGAATAGCCATGATTATCGGAATGAGGCCGTTCAATTTTCCCCTTACCAATACAGACTATTATGTCAGCGTCAGTAAAGCCTGATGCAACCAGATGCTCCCGTATGCCTTTCGCTCTCAGTAACGATAAAGAATCATTGTATCTGTTGCCACCAAGGTAGTCTGCAAAGCCGAGAATCGTTAGTTTTTGCCCGTGTCTCAATAAGTTCCTGAAAACCAAACTATCTAGATGTGCGCTTATCTTACTATCAAGCTGAGCGGCATTCAAGGGAAAGTACACGGAAAAGGTGTCTTGTCCGGCAGCAGAAGATGAGAGACCGAAAAGAGTGTATATAAGTATTTGTCCGACAAAAATCCTGCACATAGAACACAACCAAAAGCTTACTAAACCTGGCGAATAAAAACCAAAATATAATAGTTGAGACGGGATATTTTGCGGAGGAATGAAAGCGGCACGGCTGAGAAGAATCTGCATTTGCGTTTAACCCACGCAACATTCGTGGATCAAACACAAATAGCCAATAAATCGTTTCATTTTTCTAGTTTGTAATTTTAATGCAGCCGTCTTTGATCTCAATTTTGGCTCCATCCTTTACCTCTACTTTGCCGCAACTTGTGGCAATGACGCAAGTCTTAGCTCCACCCTGTATCGTCACTGACGATGTCTTCGAAGCATCAAATTCTACTTGTTTAACAGACCCATCAATTTTGACGTCCATTTTATGGTTTTTCGAATCCTTGTTGTAGTACTGGATCGTTATGGCACTAAATGCATTTAAAGCGAACACTGTGAACGCTGCCGAGAGTAGGATCTTTTTCATGAATTTTATTTTATTGGTTAATGATGGATCAAATGTATAAAATTTGCAACCAAAATACCCGTTTTTAATTTTTATGAAAATACAACCGATATCCATATGCGAAGATTTGAAATACAGCCGGAAAATCCGCCTCCATAACAATCCCAAATAATCTCCATACCTTTGCCCGCCCGTACAAAAAAGGACGCTCGGGCGGCAACCATTTTTATGCCAGAATGCTAATTTCTGCCCTTGCAGACTTATGTAGTTTGGCTTCGCTCACTAAGAATTTTGGAACAACCAATGGCTAAGTACAACGAATATAAGGGTCTTAATATGCCGTCCATAGAGCAGGAATACCTGGCTAAGTGGAAGGCAGAACAAACGTTTGGAGAAAGCGTAAGGCTTCGCGATGGTGCGGAGCATTTTGTATTTTATGAAGGACCGCCGAGTGCGAATGGGATGCCGGGCATTCACCACGTCATTAGTCGCACACTGAAAGACCTGGTGTGCCGCTACAAAACCATGCAGGGTTACCAGGTGAACCGCAAGGCCGGCTGGGATACGCATGGCCTGCCTATAGAGCTGTTTGTAGAGAAGGAACTGGGCATCACCAAGGAGGATATTGGTAAAAAGATAAGTGTAGAAGATTATAATAAGAAGTGCCGCGAGGTAGTGATGCGGTATAAGGATAAGTGGGAAGATATTACAGAAAAAATGGGTTACTGGGTGGATATGACCAATCCATATGTGACCTTTGACAATGAATATATTGAAACATTGTGGTGGGCGCTGAAGGAACTTTATAATAAAGACCTCCTTTATAAAAGCGTAAGCATACAACCCTACTCACCTGCAGCCGGTACCGGTCTCAGCAGTCATGAACTGAACCAGCCGGGCACCTATAAGGATGTAAAGGACACTACTGTAGTGGCTATGTTCTCGCTGATACCTGCCGAATCTGAGCGGGATGGCGACATTGAATATCTAAACCCATTACAGTTTGATCTTCAACGTATTGCACGTGATGCCTGGATCCCTTTTGTAAATATGCCATTGGGCGGCGGAACAGTAGAAGCCGAACGCGCAGGCGCGGTGTTCTTTATGGCGTGGACGACTACCCCATGGACGCTGCCAAGCAACTGCGGGCTCACCGTGGGACCAAACATAGATTATGTGCTGGTGCAGACATTCAATCCATATACGCACAGACCGTGTAACGTAATACTGGCCAAAGCGCTATTAAACAAACACTTTAAACCAGAAGGGCAGGAAGCTGATTTTACGATATATACGAGTGACAGCAAGATCATTCCATGGAAAGTCATCACCGAGTTCAAAGGCCGCAAAATGGAAGGCCTGAGGTATGACCAACTGCTGCACTGTGATGGAAACACCCGCGAGATAGCGGGTGGAGATCCGTGGCGGGTGATATTGGGCGATTTCGTAACGACCGAGGATGGAACCGGCATCGTGCATACTGCACCTGCCTTTGGCGCTGATGACTACCGTGTGGGCAAGAAGAACGATATCGGCATCCTGATCATGGTGGATAAGGAAGGTAAATTCAACGACTATACGGGCGAGTTCAGTGGCAGGTATGTGAAGAACTACAAGAATGATCCCGACTATAAAGATGTGGACGTAGATATAGCTGTGAAACTCAAGCTCAGCGGCCATGCATTTAAAGTTGAAAAATACGAGCATACCTATCCCCATTGTTGGCGCACGGATAAGCCTATTATCTATTATCCGCTGGATGCCTGGTTCATACGCACTACTGCGGTAAAGGACCGCATGGTGGAACTGAACAAGACCATAAACTGGAAGCCCAAGGCTACCGGCGAGGGGCGTTTTGGCAACTGGCTGGAGAACATGGTGGACTGGAACCTGAGCCGCAGCCGTTTCTGGGGAACGCCACTACCTGTATGGGTAAGTGACGATGGATCAATGAAGTGCATAGGCAGTATTGAAGAATTAATTCAGGAAGCACAAAAGGCAAATAAAGTACTAGGACTAAACCAGCTTCTGGAAGAAGAGCGCGGTGAAAACCCATATCATGATGTAACGGGAACACTGACCTTCAAGCCTACCCGCAAAGAAGACCTGGACCTGCACAAGCCATTTGTTGACCAGATCATACTTGTTTCGGATAGCGGGCAGCCCATGCGCCGCGAGCCGGACCTGATAGATGTGTGGTTTGACAGCGGCGCGATGCCGTATGCACAGCTTCACTATCCCTTTGAGAAACACCCGCTTAAGGACCTTAAGAAGAATTTCCCTGCAGACTTTATTGCCGAGGGAGTGGATCAGACGAGGGGATGGTTTTACACCCTTCATGCACTGGGCGTGATGCTTTTTGACAGCGTGGCTTATAAGACGGTTGTGAGCAACGGCCTGGTACTGGATAAGAACGGGAATAAAATGAGCAAACGACTGGGAAATGTAATAGACCCTTTCGATACGATAGAAAAATACAGTGCTGACGCCACCCGCTGGTACCTGATCACGAACGCATCTCCATGGGATAGCTTACGTTTTGATCTTGAAGGAATTAAAGAAGTTCAACGAAAGTATTTTGGAACGCTTTACAACACCTACCAGTTCTTTGCATTGTATGCAAATGTTGACAGCTTTACATTTGATGAAAAATACATATCCGTTCATGAGCGCCCCGAGATAGACCGGTGGATACTTTCCTCATTGAACACACTTGTAAAGGATGTAACCGCCTATCTTGAGGACTACGAGCCGACACAGGCAGGGAGGGCGATGGAATACTTCCTTGATGAACAACTCAGTAACTGGTACGTGCGCCTTTGCCGCCGCCGGTTCTGGAAGGGCGAATATGAGCACGACAAGATATGTGCTTACCAAACGCTATATGAATGCCTTGAGACCCTGGCGCTGCTAATGGCTCCGATAGCTCCGTTCTTTGCCGATTGGCTGTATATTAACCTGAATGCAGTGTCCGGCAGAAATGAATGGAAATCGGTGCATTTAGCGGACTTCCCGACATCTAATGAAAGCTGTATAGACCGCGATCTGGAAGAGCGAATGCGGCTGGCGCAAGATGTATCGTCATTGGTTTTGTCTATAAGAAAGAAAGTGAATATTAAAGTTCGCCAGCCGTTATCCAAGGTATTGATACCTATAATGGACAGCAGAATGAAGGACCAGATAAGCCTTGTCGAAGACCTGATAAAAGGTGAAGTAAATATTAAATCTATTGAATACCTTACAGATACCGAAGGTTTTATTAAAAAGAAGATAAAGCCGAACTTTAAAACACTGGGCGCGCGCATGGGTGCAAAGATGAAAAGTGTTGCGGCGGCAATCGGACAAATGACCCAACCGGATATTGCAGCGCTGGAAAAGCAAAAAACATTTGTGCTGCAAATAGATAATGAGCCTGTGGAAGTAAGAATAGAAGATGTAGATATTATAGCAGATGATATACCGGGCTGGTCGGTTGCCAACAAAGACAGCCTTACGGTTGCGCTGGATATTACGGTATCTGCAGAACTAGAGGAAGAAGGCAATGCCCGCGAACTTGTGAACAAGATCCAACGACTAAGAAAAGACAGTGGCTTGGAATTAACAGATAGGATTATCGTCTATATAAAAGACTATAAAACAATAGAGGGTGCGATAATTAAACATAATGACTATATTTGCGCGGAAATTTTAGCAGATAGGATAGAAATTGAGCCGGGAATTGATAATGGAACTGAGATTGAAGTAAATGAAGTAAACCTCAATATTCTAATATCTAAAACATCGTAAAAAGTCATGGCTATTAAAAATAACAAGGCGGCCAAGCCCTCTAAAAGCGTGAAACCCGTAGCGGGAGTAAAAAAAGCTGCGCCTGCTGTTAAAGCCGTGGCCGATAAGAATGCAAAAGCGAAACCCGCCGCAAAAGTGACCCCGCCAGCTGCAAAAAAAGCAGCACCTGCTAAAAAACCAAGTCAGCCGGCAGCAAAAGCTGCTCCGGCCGTGAAAGGAAAACCCATTGTTAAAACAGACAAAAACAATAACAAACAGACTGTGAATAAGAAAAAACCTACACCGATAGCCAAGAAATCGACCCCGGTAAAGAAAAAGGAAGCCCCTAAGAAAGCAGCTCCGGCAAAGAAAGCAGCTCCGGCAGCTAAAAAAGCCGTAGCAACCAAACCGGCTGCAAAACCGGCAGCCAAGGCGCCTGCAAAACCGGCGGCAAAAACACCAGCGAAGCCCGTAGCGAAAGCACCAGCCAAGCCAGTGGCCAAGGCTCCTGCCAAACCAGCTCCGGCACCGGTGGCTAAAAAAGCACAGCCTGCAAAACCAGCAGCAAAGCCTACAAGCGGCGGGGGTAAAAACCCAGCTAATGGCAAGAAAAAAACACTGACACTGAGCCAGATACCGCAAAAGGCATTACCCAATACTCCGCGCCCGACTGCAACACCTGCAGCACGTAGTACGGAGAAAAAGCCTAACGTGATCATAGCACATCGACGGATGGAGAACAAATCGAAGCCAGCGAATGGCAACACGATGATCAATTACCAGCCGGAAACATACAGGTCGATACTTGACGAGCCAAAGGAACAACAAGGCCCGGCCTACCGTTATAGCGATGAAGACCTGAATGAATTCAGAGATATCATCACGCAGCGTATTGAAGCTGCCCGTAAAGAACTGAACTACCTGCAGGGCCTTATTACCCGTAAGGACGAAGCCGGAACTGAAGATACAGAGAACCGCTACATGAATATGGAAGACGGCAGCGGAGCAATGGAGCGCGAGCAACTTGCACAGCTTGCCAGCCGCCAGATCCAGTTCATGGGCCATCTCGAAAAGGCGCTAGTTCGTATCGAGAACAAAACGTATGGTATCTGCCGTGTCACCGGTAAGCTTATAGACAAGGCCCGCCTGCGTGCTGTGCCACATGCAACCCTTAGCATAGAAGCCAAGAAGATGCTGTCGACTAAGCAGAACTAATTAATGTGGGATTTGAAAATATGCATATTTGAAAATGCCCTGCGAGAGCGGGGCATTTTTTGTTCCAGCATTATAGGGATATTATCTTTTTTACTACATTTATGTTTGTTAGAAGTGCAGAAACCACATTGGGAACTCAGAATCTATTAATGTAGCTGTTTATATATTATAAGCCTGGATGCTATGGAATTTAACCGTGTAAAAAAATTCATACTGGATAAGCTCAAAAATGAGCTGCCGGCCAGCCTTACGTATCATAGTACCCGGCACATAAAGGACGTTTACAGATCAGCGAAAAAAATAGCAAAAATGGAAAATGTGACAGGAGAAGACCTCACATTACTTCTTACTGCTGTTCTATTTCACGATTCAGGTTTTATGTGGCAGCTATACCAGCACGAGATCGTTTCATGCGACATCGTGAAAAAATACCTACCCGATTATGGTTACAGCCAGGAACAGATAAGCCGCATTTGTGGAATGATCATGGCAACGCAAATACCACAGTCACCGCAAAACTTACTCGAAGAAATTATCTGCGACAGTGACCTGGACTACCTGGGCCGTGACGACTTCTTCCAGATCGGTGAAGGGCTTTACCAGGAGCTGCGCATGTTTGACGTTATCAACAATGAGCATGACTGGAACCGCCTTCAGGTGCGTTTCCTGGAGAACCACCACTACTTTACGGCATCTGCGAAACAACTTCGTAAGGCGAAGAAGGACGAATATATTGCGATGGTAAAGGAGAAAATATCAACCACGCCTCTGCCCGGATGAGCGGCTATGCCGCACATGAATAAGCCACCCCGAACCGGGATGGCTTATAGCTTGTGATGAAACAATTATTTAGAACCGCTCCAAACCGTTAAAGAAAAAATCACCTTCTATTTTTGCGTTTTCATCGCTGTCAGAACCATGAACTGCGTTCTCACCGATAGAAGCGGCATATTTCTTACGGATCGTACCTTCTTCAGCCTGTGCCGGATTGGTAGCGCCTATCAATTTGCGGAAATCAGCTACAGCGTTGTCTTTCTCGAGGATAGCTGCAACGATTGGTCCGCTGCTCATAAATTCAGTCAGTTCGCCATAGAAAGGGCGCGCTGCATGCACTTCATAAAACTTTTCAGCCTGCTGCCTGGTGATCTGTAAATATTTCATAGCGACAATACGAAAGCCTCCGGCGTTGATCATTTGTAGGATATTGCCAATATTTTCAGCTTTTACCGCATCGGGTTTGATCATGGTAAATGTACGATTCGTCATATATAAGTTGTTTTTTTAAGTATTGGCGCAAAGGTATAGGAAATGCGAAGAGGCAAAAGTTAAAAAAGTATGAAATAAAGAAAAAGCTATTTCTTATTTACCAGTGGTTAATAGGATTGTGACTGATCGTAGTTTTAACCTTTATAGATTATTTTTTAACGCTTGAGCCTCATGAAAAGTATAAGTATTTAGATAGAAAACGTACTTTTGCACTCCCAAATGAAAAAACTCCGTTTTTGGAGTTAGTTACGGGATATGTAATGCAGCCAATACAAGACGTATTTCCTTTACTGCGATCGCCGAAGAAAATATTTATCACAACGCATCATAAACCGGATGGCGATGCGATAGGAAGTATGATGGCGTTGTATCATTACCTCACCAAAAAAGGCCATCACGTAACTGCAGTATCGCCGAGCGAAATGCCTGATTTCCTGGCATGGATGCCTGGGGCAGCTCTTGCACTCAACTATGAGGCGCAGCCGACGGAATCTCTTGAAGGGCTGGCCAGTGCCGACCTTATTATTTGTGCTGACTTCAATGACTTCAACCGCACCAAGCACCTGGAACAGGCACTTGCCGATGCGACCCAGCCAAAAATATTAATAGACCACCATTTGTTCCCAAAGCCTGTATGGGACTATGGCATGAGCATACCAGAGAAGAGCAGTACCTGCGAAATGGTTTATGACTTCATAAACCTGTATGGTGACAATTCGCTGATAGACCTGGATATTGCCGCATGCCTGTATACCGGTGTGATGACAGATACAGGTTCTTTTAAGTTCCCGATAACCACGGCTTCGGTGCACACTATGGTGGCTGACCTGCTAGGCCGGGGCCTTGACCATACCCGCATACATGAAGAAGTATATGACTCCTGGAGCGAGAACCGCATGCGTTTCCTCGGTTATGTGCTTATAGAAAAAATGGAAGTTTTCCGTAAATACAATTCGGCGCTCATATCGCTGTCACGAAAAGACCAGAATCTGTTCAAGTCTCAAAATGGAGATACAGAGGGACTAGTGAATTACCCTTTGAGCATTTCCGGTATCAGGTTTGCGACACTGATCACTGAGCGAAGCGATGAAGTGAAGCTTTCTTTCAGAAGTAAAGGAAATTTTGACGTGAGCGCATTTGCCAAAAACTATTTTGATGGCGGCGGGCATTTCAACGCATCGGGTGGGCGAACAAAAACAAGTTTTATAGAAACAATAGCATATTTTAAGAAAATTTTGTCGGATATTCACCCCCAATAAAATTACCAAAAAAGCCCTCGATAATAGTCGGGGACCAAAGAACAAATTTAAAAATCCAACATAAAAAACAAAAAATCAAAAGAACAATAAAAATTTAAAACATGATAAAGAGGATTCTCCCAATTGCGTTATTAAGCGCAACTATTATCGGTAACTCAGGATGTAACGGCGGCGGTGATTTCAAAAAACTGCACGGCATTGAATACAAGATCGTAAAAGATGTAAAAGGCAAGAATGCCAAGATAGGCGATGTCATCGAGTTCAACATTGTTGCCAAAGTGGATACGCTGGATCCGGTGACGAAGAAGATGAATTCGCTGGAAGTAGCAAATACATATAAACAAGGCCGCGCACCACAGGACATGGTGAAAGAAGTAAAACAAGGTGGTCAGTTCCAGAGTGTATTCCCAATGCTGTCTGCCGGAGATAGTGCGGTGGTACATGTATCCTGCGATACACTGCTGAGTACTTTGACACCGGAGCAAAGAATGCGTGTACCGTCATGGCTGAAATCCGGTAACAAGATCGTTGTTACTGTGAGCCTGATCTCAGTAAAATCTGAGGCGGAAGCCAGGAAAGACCAGGAAGCTGCACAGGAAAAAATGCAGAACGAAGCTAAGGAGCATGCGGCACAGCAAATGCCGATAGATGACAAGATGCTCCAGGAGTATTTTGCAAAAAAGAATATCAAGGCACAAAAAACAGCTTCCGGCCTTTATTATACTATAGAAAAACCAGGAACAGGTGCACAGATCACAGCAGGCAAGATCGCGAGCATGAAGTATACCGGCAAAACACTTGACGGTCAGACTTTCGACTCGAATGTTGATGAGGCCATTGCGCAAAAAAATCGCCATGGCATGGATCCTCTTAAGTTTACCGTAGGACAGGGGCAAATGATACCTGGCGTTGACGAAGGCGCTGCTCTGCTGAAAAAAGGAAGCAAGGCTACACTATACCTGCCTTCACCACTTGCGTATGGCGAACACAGCCCAAGCGGGGATATTGCACCAAACTCAATAATGATATTTGAAGTAGAGGTGATAGACGTAACAGATGCACCAGCCGCAGGCTCAATGCCGAAGTCAATGCCTGTGCCAAAACCAACTAACTAAAACCTACCTAAAACAATTGTATCACAAGCAAAATATATTTCAATGAAAAACATCGGTAAAATAGCTCTTGCATCATCTTTGTTCATGCTGGGCGCAGGCCTGGCGACACATGCACAGGAAAAAAAAGCTGCTCCTGCTAAGAAAACTACTGCTGCTCCTAAAAGCGAGGGCGGGTTCACCAAACTCAAAAGCGGCCTGCAATACAAAATTGTAAAGCATGGCACAGGAAAGAAAAAGCCGGCGGAAACCGACCATATTGAGATGTACATTCATGTGCGTGTGGGTGACAGTACAACTTTTGACTCACGTAAAATGTATGGTGAAAAACCAGTGCCGTATGCTATCGTTGCCCCTAAGTTCAAAGGTGATCCGGTGGAAGGATTTATGTTACTGGTAGCTGGTGACAGCGCTGTTTTTCAATTGCCTGTTGACTCACTCTTGAAAAACGGCAGCCAGGCGCCTCCGGGAATGAAGGCTGGCCAGATCGTTGAATGGGACGTGGCTCTGGTAACCGTAAGGACTGACGCTGAAGAGAAAAAAGAGAACGAGAAAAAAAGCAATGCTCAGAAAGCGATAGACGACAAAGCACTGCAGGATTATTTTAAGAAAAATAATCTGAAGCCATTAAAAACCGCTTCCGGCCTCTATTACGTTATCTTGAAAGATGGCGCCGGTGCAACAGCGAAACCAGGAGAAACAGTAAGTGTTAACTATAGCGGCAGGCTTATTGACGGGAAGCCGTTTGATTCAAATGAAGATTCTGCATACCATCATGTTGAACCATTCAATGTGCAAGTAGGGAAAGGCGGCGTGATAAAGGGCTGGGACGAAGGATTGCAATTGTTGAAAAAAGGAACGAAAGCCACACTCTTTATCCCTTCAGGCCTTGCATATGGACCACAGGAAAGAAATCCGATCCCAGCCAATGCGATCCTGGTGTTTGACATGACCATTCTTGACATAAAAACCCCGGAAGAAGCAAAAAAGGATGCTGAGCAAAAAGCAGAACAGCACAAAAAAGAAGCCGAAGGCAAGCAAGCAAAACTGAAGCTGAGTGAGGACAAAGAGCTAAAGGATTATTTTGCCAAGAATAACATCCAGGCTACCAGAACAGAATCAGGGCTTTATTATACTATAAAGAAGGAAGGAACCGGAGAGAACGCAAAACCAGGCCAGAAAGTAAGCATGAACTACATTGGCAAGTTGCTTAACGGGAAAGAGCCATTTGATGCAAATGTTGACGAAAATTTCGTATCAAAACCAGGTAAAGCGCCGCTTACCTTCGGGCTGGGTCAGCACCAGGTGATCGCCGGTTGGGATGAAGGCGTACAGTTATTGAAAAAAGGAAGCAGGGGAACTCTTTATATCCCATCTTACCTCGCTTATGGTGAAAGAGCAATGGGCGCCGGTATTCCTGCAAATTCAATACTTGTCTTTGACGTAGAGTTAGTAGATATGCAATAATGGCTAAGAAAATAATCAATATCCTTTTAGTTATGTGGTATTTGCTCCCGGCAAATACCACATTTGCTTATACCCATGCCGATACGTTGCGCGGTACCAATGGTCGTGGCCGCGAATGGTGGAACGTGAAATACTACAACCTGGTGGTATCGTTTGATACGGTAGCTCAAACCATATCCGGCGAAAACACCATTTCACTGGCTGTGACAAAGAAACCCATTGACTCTATGCAGATAGACCTGCAAAGCCCAATGGAGATAGACAGCGTGGAACTGACTATTTATGGCGATGATACAACTCTGCGCCAGCCCGTAAATTTCAGAAAAGAAGGGAATGTGTGGTGGCTTACTTACCACTTTTCGGAATGGTCACAGGGCACGACAAAGGATATACTGATATACTACCACGGCAAGCCAAGAACAGCGGTAAATGCCCCATGGGACGGAGGGTTCACCTGGTCAAAAGACACAACTGGCAAGCCATGGATATCGGTTTCCTGCCAGGGACTGGGTGCAAGTGTATGGTGGCCCTGCAAGGACGCGCAGTGGGACGAGCCTGACAATGGGATGTCAGTTGCCTATACCGTACCTAAAGGCCTTAAGGCCGTGAGCAATGGTAAATTATTGCGGGTAGGAGATAATGACGATATGCAGACTTATTCATGGGCCGTAAAGAACCCTATCAATAATTATGACGTTAGTTTCTACATAGGGGACTATGTGCACTGGCAGGATACACTGATGGGCGAAAAAGGCCAGCTAAATCTTGACTTCTGGGTATTGCGATATAACCTGGAAACAGCCAGGAAGCAATTTGCCGTGGTAAAGCCGATGCTGCACTGCTTTGAATACTGGATGGGCCCCTACCCTTTTTATGAAGATGGCTACAAACTTGTGGATGCACCCTACCTTGGCATGGAGCATCAGAGCGCAGTTGCCTATGGTAATGGCTACAAAATGGGCTACAAAGGGTTCGACCGGTCTCTTACAGGAATAGGTATGGACTTTGACTACATAGTAGTACACGAGAGCGGGCACGAATGGTTTGGGAACAATGTAACCGCCAGGGACATTGCTGACAACTGGATACATGAAGGCATAACAACATTCTCTGAGTCACTGTTTGAGGAATGCGTGGCAGGCAAGGAAAAAGGTCAGAAATTCTGTCGTGGGGAATGGAATAACATACGGAATGACAAGCCGATCATCGGCCGGTACGGTGTAAATGACGAAGGTTCTAATGATATGTACGATAAAGGCGCGGCAATAATGTACATGGTAAGAATACTGACGAACGATGATGAAAAATTCAGGACGATGCTCCGGGGCCTGGGCAAGGATAACTACCACCAGGTAGTGACCACGCAACAAATAGAAGGACAAATCAGCTGGCATACCGGCCTTAATCTCACGGCCTTCTTTGATCAGTATCTGCGCACAACGAAGATCCCACAGCTCGAGTACACGATAAAAAACAATGAGCTGAGCTATAAATTCAATAATATCGTTGCAGGGTTTACGCTGCCGTTGACGGTGACCACAGATGACGGCACCACGGCCACTATAAAACCTACCAGTGACTGGCAACACATTGCATGGACTGCTAAAGGAGATGTGAAGGTGACAAAGGATTTTCTGATAAAGGTGAAGAAGTAAGAGTTGCACAAGCGTACACGCCTTTTCGGCCTGACTTTTTTATTAATCGTCCTTAACTTATCCACACTCTCCCAACACCCCGGCAAATGCCCAATCAAGCCTGCATTAAAGCGGTTATATTTGCGCGGTGGCAAAGGAGAAACTCGCGGAAACGCCTTTAATGAAGCAGCATAAGGATATTAAAGCTAAATATCCCGATGCCGTGCTGCTGTTTCGCGTGGGCGATTTTTACGAGACTTTCAACGAGGATGCACACATAGCTTCACGCGTGTTAGGTATCACACTTACCAAGCGTTCCAATGGCTCTGCATCTTCAGTGGATCTTGCCGGGTTCCCGCACCATTCATTAGAGACTTATCTTCATAAACTGGTAAAGGCTGGCTACAGGGTAGCGATCTGCGATCAGCTCGAAGACCCTAAACTAACAAAGGGCATAGTGAAACGCGGAGTTACCGAATTGGTGACCCCAGGTGTAGCTACCAGCGATAAGCTGCTGGAGAATAAGACCAATAACTTCCTCGCAGCCTTACATCTCGGCGATACCGTATGCGGCGTTGCATTCCTTGACATCACTACCGGTGAATTTTATGCAGCCGAAGGCAATGTGGAGTATATGGATAAGCTGCTTCAAAGCTTTTCACCTTCTGAAGTCATCTTGTCTAAGTCGCAACTAAAGCGATTTAAGGAGCAGTTCGATAATAAAGTTTACACCTTCCAGCTCGATGAATGGGTGTTCAGGGACCAATACTGCTATGACCTTTTGTTGCAGCATTTCCAGACCCAATCATTAAAAGGGTATGGCATTGAAGATCTGAAAGCCGCTACGGTGGCTTGCGGCGTGGCAATACATTATCTTAAGGATACGGAACATGCTAACCTGCAACACATAAACAGTTTGCAGCGTATCATAGCAACCGACTTCCTGTGGATGGACCGCTTTACCATCCGCAACCTGGAACTGGTGCACAGCAGCTATGAGCAGGGCACTAACCTGCTGCAGGCCATAGACCATACCCATACACCCATGGGCGCACGCCTGATGAAGCGCTGGCTCATCTTCCCTTTGTTCGACCAGCACAGGATAGAACAGCGGCTGGATCTTGTGAGCCACTTTATTCTAGACCAGACACTCAACCATTCCCTCACACACCTGGTGAAGCAAATTGGCGACGTGGAACGACTGATCGGCAAAATACCACTGAAAAAAGCAAATCCACGTGAAGTACTGCAGCTTGCCCGCAGCCTTCACTTCATGGCAGAGATGCGTGAACTGTGTGTAAGTTCAGGAAATGACGCACTGAGCAAAATAGCTGATCCGGTACAGGCGCTCAATGACCTTCGTGAGCGGATCATTAAAACGATCGTTGATGATGCTCCTGCTCTTGCCAGCAAGGGAGGCATGATCCGTGAGGGCATCTCTGAAGAACTGGACCACCTTAGAAAGATATCAAGAAGCGGAAAGGATTTTCTGCTTCAAATCCAGCAACAGGAAACCCAGCGCACAGGAATCTCATCACTCAAAATATCTTACAACAACGTCTTTGGATATTATCTTGAGGTAACGCATACGCATAAAGACAAAGTACCGGCAGACTGGATACGCAAACAGACGCTGGCAAATGCCGAGCGCTACATTACGCCACAGCTCAAGGAATACGAAGAGCAGATACTAGGCGCTGAGGAAAAGATACTAACCATTGAAATGGACCTCTACCAGAGGCTCCTTGTGAGCATAGAGCCATTTATTTCAGCAATACAGAACAACGCACACATCATTGCGCAGCTCGACTGCCTGATCTGCTTTGCGTACAATGCCCGTACTTATAATTATCACCGCCCTACCCTTGTCAATGATCCTGTACTTAACATCAAAGCAGGCAGGCACCCGGTAATTGAACAGCAACTGCCACCGGGGGATTCCTATATCGCAAATGACATTGTACTGGACAAGACGGAACAGCAGGTGATCATTCTCACCGGCCCCAACATGAGTGGTAAATCCGCGCTGCTGCGCCAAACGGCTATCATTACGCTTATGGCTCATATGGGCAGTTTTGTGCCTGCGGATGAAGCAACCATTGGACTTACGGATAAAATATTTACCCGTGTAGGCGCTTCTGATAATCTGAGTGGCGGCGAGAGTACATTCATGGTAGAGATGAATGAGACAGCCAGCATCATCAATAACCTGAGTGAACGCAGCCTGGTGCTGCTTGATGAGATCGGCCGCGGCACGAGTACTTACGATGGCATATCGCTGGCTTGGTCTATCGTAGAGCATCTGCACAATACTCCAACAAAACCAAAAACTCTTTTCGCCACGCACTATCATGAACTTAACGAGCTGGAGCACCAATTACCGCGGGTGCGTAATTATCATATCACGCACAAAGAAACAGGCAATAAGGTGATCTTCCTCCGCAAGCTGGCGCCCGGCGGCAGCAGGCACAGCTTTGGTATACAAGTAGCCCGTATGGCCGGCATGCCGCCAAAGCTGCTGGACCGTGCCAATGAGATACTTACCCAACTGGAAGAGAAGCATGCCAATACAGGCAGCACGGCAGAAAAAGTAAAGAATATAAAGCCAGCTCCACAATTTCAACTGAATATTTTCGACGGGGTTACCGATGATATACGTCGTATACAGCAGCTGCTGGATGATACAGACATTAATACACTTACCCCGGTAGAAGCCCTGATGAAGCTGAATGAGATGAAGGGTATAGTGAAACAGTATAGAAAGTAAGCTACCTTACAAAAAGCATATCCGTCCAACTTTAAGCGTATCCATCCGTGTTTTTCCTATTTTTGGCATAATATCATCTGATATGCCCCTGCCGGAGATACTTACGAACAATGCCATAACACGGACTTTGCTCCGCATATTCCGGCATTTCAACATAATACCGGAAGCCATCCGACTGGAAAACTACCGGTTTTACATTATATCCAATATCCTCTATACGCTTGCATGGGGTATACATGCTGTTTGGCTAGGCGTTTTCTTCTTCCTTGGCCAATACACTATGATGTGGATTCAGCTTGTCAGTATCTCCTGCCATGCGGTGTCTATAGCGCTTAACAGGAATGGGAAACATGGCACGGCAATGATCATAGGCATGACAGAAGTGATCGCTTATCAGATCATTTCGGTTTACCTCCTAGGCTGGAACTGCGGATTTCAATATTTCATAGTAGCTATATCACTGTTTCCCTTCCTGAAACAAAATACAAGTTGGCTTGTAAAAGCTTTGCTGTCACTGGCCTGCGTCTGCAGTTATCTATTCCTGGAGATCAATGCTAAAAAACTGCCACCAGTTTATACACTTGACAATACGGCGCAAGATGTGTTCAACTACTCCAACATCATTATTTGCTTCCTGTTTATGGCTACCTGGGGATTTTTTTTTACGTTCGCCGTGCAAAAAACCGAAGCTATAATTCTTGAGCGAAACAAGGCGGTATTTGCCGCAGAAAAAGCCACCGAACAGGCCGAATTGCAACGACAACTAGAGGTAAAGGAGCGGGATATGGAGATCTACCGACTGAAGAATGTGGAACTTAAGAACAGCTTTGATGAGATAGCACGGCGCAATGAAATGATCGTGGAAGAAAAACAACGGTCAGAAGCATTGCTGTTGAATATCCTACCGGAGGAAGCAGCACGGGAACTGCTGAATGAAGGCTTTACCCGTAGCCGCAAATATGATCTCGTTACCGTAATGTTCATCGACTTTGTAGGCTTCACACAAATAGCGGAAACACTAAATGCAGAAGAATTGGTACTTAGGGTCGATAAATATTTCCGTGCTTTTGATGACATAACATTAAAGTATGGCGTTGAAAAGATCAAGACCATCGGAGATGCATACATGTGCGCCGGTGGATTGCCATCGATAAACAAAACCAATCCTATTGATGTACTCAATGCTGCACTCGAAATGATGAAGTATATACAGGAAGAGCATGGGCACCTGTTTAATATTCGTGTGGGCGTTCACACCGGGCCGGTAGTTGCCGGAGTTGTGGGCAAGCATAAATTCCAGTACGATATATGGGGCGACGCGGTTAATATCGCTGCAAGAATGGAACAAAACTCTTTGCCCGGGCGGATCAATATATCCGGCGCAACTTTTGCGCTTGTTAAAGATCATTTCAATTGCGAATACCGCGGCAAGATCGAAGCAAAGAACAAAGGCGAGATGGAGATGTATTTTGTAACCGGGAGAACAAAAGAAGGAGTTATCATATAGATACAGGGCGGGCACGATTATTTCTGACTACTTTTAAACTGGTCCCTTGACAAAAAAAGCAATAAAATTATTATCAATTACTCTTGCCGGCATGACGTTGCTACAACTACTAAGCTGCACCACCTCTAAAAAAAAGACGGCCAGGGACCTTGCACAGGTTGCGGCTATAAAACCATTAGATGCTATTATTGTGCCCGGTATACCCTTCAATAACGGCAACTGGGACTCAGTAATGAAGGGGCGCGTACTTTGGTCATACGTCCTTTACAAGAATGGATACACAAAGAATGTCATCTACTCCGGCTCTGCTGTTTACAGCCCCTACTTTGAAGCGGTGATCATGGGCCTGTATGCGGAGCAATTAGGGATACCCAGGGAGCATATATTCTGCGAAACAAAAGCCAGGCATAGTACGGAAAATGTCTACTACTCCTACCTCATGGCGAAGGAACATGGATTCAAGTCTATTGGATTAGCAACTGATGGGTTCCAATCTTCGATGCTACGCAGCTTTACACGCAAGCGCTTTGAAACGCATATCTGGCATTTGCCGATGATGACAGATTCGCTTGCTGCATATAACCACGTAGTCGTTAAGATCGATCCAACCTCTGCGGTAGCCCCAGATAGTTTTATATCCATCACACAAAGCGAATCGTTCTGGAAACGGATACAGGGTACTCTGGGCAAGGGGATAGATTGGAAGCAATACCCCGATCGGAAGGTACCGGAATTGTGATCAAACCCACCTGTTCTTAATAGCCAGCTTCACCGCCTGTGTTTTTGAAGTAACATGGAGCTTGTCGTAAATATGCGTAATGTGTGTGCGCACAGTGTATGGACTTATGAATAATTCATCGGCCAGCTTGCGGTAGTCGAGTCCCTTTACCAACCCCTTTAAAATATCCATTTCGCGATCTGTCAGCACAGACTTCACTGTGCCGGCGCTGGTCTTTTGGGGTGCCGAGAGCAGATTCAGCGCCTTCCGCGCGATGCTGGGAGACATTGGAGCTCCCTGCTTTTCTATCACTTCCTTGATCGCATTGATGATCGTATCCACCCGCTCCTCTTTCAGTAAATAGCCATCGGCCCCTGCCTGTATCGCATCGAATAGTTTATCGTCATCATCAAAAACAGTGAGCATAATGTACTTAATATCCTCGTACAGGTTATGCGCATTCCTCACCGCCTCTATGCCGTTCATTTCGGGCATATCTATATCCATCAGCACCAATTGCGGGTGCTTATTCAGCGGCAGCATTTTTAACTGCTCAAGGAAATCATTGCCGTTGCGGGCCATGAAAGCGATCTCTATCTCCCCCGAATAATTGATCTTTTCGGAAAGGGACATCCGGTTCTGGGACTTGTCGTCTACTATAGCGATCCTGTAGGCCATAACACAAAAGTATTGTTTAGACATTGCATGCCGAATACAGCATTTGCCTTATTTTTTAGTCACTGTGATCTTCGTTCCGCTACTATTGGTCTGGATATCGAGCCTGCTATCAATATCCTGCGCCCTGTGCTTCATGTTCTCCAATCCGTTTTGGACCGCAGGCGAGACCGCAGTGATATCAAAACCCCTGCCGTTGTCGGTGATGCTCACTTTATACTTGCCCTCACCACTTACTATCTCTATATCAATAACTGCAGCATTGGCATACTTCAGTGCATTTGCAATTGCCTCCTGGCATATCCTGAACAGGTTAAGCGCCTCAGATGGACCAAGGATGATCGATTGCTCAATCCGCTCGATAAAATTCAATTCTATCTCGGGGTACATCACCAATTGTTTCTGAACGAATGATTTTAGTTTGTCGGAGAACTCTTCGAGTGGTATTTCGTGCTTATTCAGCGCCCATATTGTTTCCCGCAAGGTTGCGATAATATCCCGCGCCGTTTCATTTACAAACTGAAGCTTCTCTGCTTTTTCCTCCTCGGTGATCGTCTTTAGCGGATGTGCTACCCATTCTATATTATTGCTGATAAGGCTCAGCTGAGTACCTACGTTATCATGAAGGTCGCGCGAGATACGTTCGCGCTCAAGCTGTATTTTCTGTTGCAGTTCCAGCGACCTTATTTGCCGCTGGTGTTTTTGTTTCTGCAAACTGTAGATAACGCCCGCTATGCCGGCTATTAACAACAACGCAATTGCGATGCGGAACCACAATCGCTGCCAGAAGGGTGGTAAAATAGTGATCTGTATCTCTGTTGGGACTTGCTGCCATACGCCATCGCTATTTGAGGCTTTAACTCTAAAAGTATACTGTCCGGGAGGAAGGGCCGGGTACCGGGCAAATCGTTTGTCGCCGGATTTTATCCAGGCATTATCAACCCCATCCATGGTGTATGCGTACTGATTATTTCCGGCATTTGTAAATTCAGGCGCAGCGAATTCGAAACTCAGGCTGTTCTGCATGTAGGGAAGTGTAAGTGAATGAATATTCCAGTATGCGGTATCCGTTTTCAACGGCTCGTCAAACAATTTGATACTAGTAATTTTTACGGGTGGCACATTCGGATTATCATGGATCTCCCGCGGATCGAACGCATTTATACCATTCAGCCCTCCAAAAAACAGCGTTCCGTCTGCCGCCTTGAAATAGGCATTGGAATTGAATTCACTGGACTGCAATCCATCTTCCTTGTAATAGTGCCTGAACTCTTTGGTCTTCATTTTGTATACGCTCAATCCCTTGTTGTGACTAAACCACATGTTCCCATCATCATCTCTGAGTATACCGTATACAAATTGATTCACTAAACTGTTCGTTTCCGAAAAATAATTACTGATGTTTTTACCACTATCGAGCACGTAGATGCCTTTTACAGTGCCTAGCCAAATGTTCCCGCTTAAGTCCTGGTTGATCGCCTTTACCTGAACACTCCCGCGCAGACTGACTTTATTCCATACGCTATCCTTACAGAAATAAACGCCACTCATGGATCCGATCCACAGACATCCTTTACTATCCTCAAAACAGCAACAAAGTATCTCCCCCTCAAAACGATGGACCAGCACCGGGGTAATATCAGTTCTATGGTGTTCAGTCAGCGCAATAAGATTCGCCCCTGCCGCAGTAAGTATGCGCCCATCGCTCCTGGTGAGAAAAAAAGGATACATCGTTGTCTCAGTATGCTCTGCCGGGCGTAACAGCATTTTCAATCGCGGAGAAATAAGCCGAAGGGCAGAGCTCGAGGAATTGTAGATAAGCACCCTGTTTTGTGTTGCTACGTGTATGAGCAATTCATCTGCATTCAGACGGGTAACAGCGTATCCGCAATTCTCGCTTATTCCAAGTTTCAAAAAAGAGACATTTTTTACAAAACCACGGCGCCGGTCAAAAATATCCAGGCCATTACCAAAATAACCAACATAAATGCGTTGGGAATCTGCATAAATACTTTTGACGAGATTACTAATTTCACTGTGTGAACTATAAGCAAGGAATTTCTTGTAGGGATAATTTATCTTTTTAAGCCCATCTCCATTGGTACCGATCCACAAATTGTTAGCACGGTCCCGGTAAAGGCACCTGGCAAATGCATACTTATTTTTTTGCTGTTCATCAAATGAAATTATACTCCTAACGACTTTCTTCGCCGGAATACTGTAATAAAAAATACCATTGTGGCACGCCAGCAGCAACTCGTCATCCGACACCCGCATCAGGCCCGATATCACTTCCCTGTTACTGCTGTTCAGATCTACCGGCTGCACTATAAATGTCTTCCTTTTCTTATTGCATATAAGCAGGCATCTGTCGCCTCCGGCTATCACTTCTGAATCATTAAGGCTGATGGCTGAGTTCAGCCATTCAATATCTGAAATTTTTTCGAAAACATTCAGATGTGTATCATACGAATAAAACCCATTCCTGGTACATATCCATAGCCGGTCATGTTCTGCAAATCCACCGTTCCATGCATTGAAATTGGTAAGATCATGCCCTCCTGCATTCGCGATCCTTGTAACCTGTTTCGTCGCCTTGTCAACTTTTACCAATCCGAAATTGGCAAACCCAGCCCATACATATTGCTCATCTTCGCCAAAAATAGTATTGAAAAAATTAGAGGGGATACGTGACTCGTAGGTAAAAATTGTCGTGAAGTTATCCGTCAGCTCATTATACAAGCTTATACCGTTAGAACTTATAATCCACAACTTGCCTTGTCTGTCTACAAAAAGCCCATGATCCTGGTTCCCGCATATTGAGTTAGAATCCTTGGGATCATTTTTGTAAACTGTGAATTTATACCCATCAAATCTGCAAACGCCATCGGATGTACACACCCACAAAAATCCATTCCCATCCTGCGTTATACCCCAGACACTGTTTTGCGGCAATCCTTCATCTACCCCAAAAGAGGATATCCGGTAGTTGTCTTGCGCGAATGACACAAACGACATTACCATCCACAGGAATATTACTGATAGTGTGCGCATTACTATAAAAATAACATTTACCGGCCATAACAATGCTATCATAAAAGAGGGCAACTCCGACAACCGAAATATTTCATTTGAAACATCCTGCTATAATTGCATGACCGTGTATTCGAATTCAGACCGCCAATGGCCTTGTATCTGAAGGAAATACGACCCCGATCATGTGAAGCGATGACGGCGATCATCATTCCGGCGGCATGGGTTTTATAGGTTTGTAACAAATACAGCAACAATGGAAAAGAAACACAACATCGACAAATTCCAGGGCTATCCCCACTATCCGGCAAGCGAGGACATTACGCGTGCCAAGAATAACAACGATAAAATAGAACTGGATGGCGAAGCACCTGAAGCAAACTATAATGAAACCGTTGACGAGCGTGACGATGAGGTTGCCATAGTTTCTGGCACAGAAGCAGATATAACCGATGAGGACCTGCGTTTGCTGCAGGCCGCCGAACAAAACATGGATAGCCTTGACAGCGTCAGCCTCCAACGATCTGCCCTTGACAATGTAGACGCTGATGGCGACCCGCTCAACGAAAAGGGAAGCCTGAACATGGATATGACCGGCGAGGATCTTGATGTGCCTGGCAGCAGCGCAGATGATGCCGATGAATTAATAGGCGAAGAGGACGAAGAAAATAACTACTACAGCCTGGGTGGTGACCTGCATGAGAGCCAGGAAGAGAATAAAGGCGAGTAGTAAGTGATAAGTTGATATGAGATAGGTTGATAAGTGATCAGTTACTAAGGTTCGCTGCAAAATTCAGGGGTTACATAGAGACGCCATGCATGGCGTCTCTACTTGTTAATTATGACTGTTCCATCTATTATAGTTCAAGTAGCCCACTTATCGCTTATTTACGTATCACTTGTCGCCTTATCACTTATCAACCTATCGCTTATCTCTTTCTTCCCCAACTTGCTATGCTTGTACCCATATACAAAGTAAAGAATTAGCCCAACTGCCAGCCAAATCAAAAACCGCTCCCAGTTGGTAGTGCCCGACTCAGACAACAAGTAAGTGCAACACAGGAAACCCATAACCGGTATCATAGAATAGTTCTTGATGAACGCCAATATCGCTGTCACCAGGAATGTGATGCCAAATAAGAAGAAAGGCACCTTGGTGCGTATCACCTCCCAAGTTACATTGCCCTTTGCATCGGTGAAATTCATGTAACCTTTAAAGCCGCCGGGGTAGAATTTCTCAAACGCAATAACGGAGATGATAAACATAGCCGGCACTATCCATTTTCCATTCAGGTAAGGTGTTTTGAATTTACTCTGTAAACGGCCTTTGTCATTCTGCAGCTTCAGTATGCCTCCGCACACAAGAACGAACGCGAATAAGGTTCCCACACTGGTGAGGTTCACCACCACGCTAAGGTTCATGAACAGGGCCGGTATACCTACTATAAAACCGGTAAGAATGGTAGAGAATGAAGGTGTCTTATACTTTGGGTGGATCTTCGCAAAAACCGGCGGCAGTAACCCGTCACGGCTCATGCTCATCCATATCCGTGGCTGGCCCAATTGAAAAACAAGCAGGACACTTGCAGTGGCAATAACTGCGCTTATAGATATTACACCCGCTATCCAATTGGCCCACTTGCTGTGCATACTTATGAATACCGAAGCCAGGGGATCACCAACGTTGAGATTTTTATAACT
>CANJQU010000034.1 GCA_947476485.1 Chitinophagaceae bacterium | reverse complement strand
GCGCAGGACCGGAAACATCGGTCTGCATTGGGTCTGGCACACCATTGTCTGCCATCGGCGGCAGCACTTACAATTGGCTACCAACAGGAAGCTTATCCACCAGCACAGGCTCCTCTGTTATTGCCAGCCCTGCGACACTCACTACCTATACGGTGACGGGAACTGATGGTAATAGCTGCACCAGTTCGGCCACCGTTACTGTGACCGTAAATACCTATTCGGCCATCGCAACAAGCGGCCTTATGGCATGGTATCCTTTCAATGGCAATGCAAACGATGAAAGCGGCAACGGGCAAAACGGGATGAACAACGGAGCTACCCTTACTACAGATCGCTTTGGCAACGCCAATAGCGCTTACTACTTTGATGGCAGCTCTAATTACATAAGTACACCTGTCGCATTCCCTACCGGCGGCGGCGCCAAATCATTCTCAGTATGGTTTAAACCATCTGTTCTCAAACGTGGCTGGATAGTAGCAGGGGGACAGGACAACAACGGGCAGGCGTTTGGCTTTTTCAGTCAGGACTTTTTAGAAAATACGTTGTTTCATGGGAACGGACCATCCAATGACATCGCTACCGGCACTTTTGCAGATACCGGAATTTGGCACCAGGCGGTAATTGTTTATGCATCCAATGTTCTTAAGCCATACATCGATGGTGTGTTACTGGGCACCTTCGCGGATAACCTGAACACAGCATTTTCGAACATTGTATTCGGAAAAAGACAGAATGAATCTTTAGAATCGGGCACCAGCGCTTATTTTGCGGGAAAAATAGATGATATAACTATATACAACAGAGCTTTGACAGACGCAGAGGCTTTGGAACTTTATCGCCTCGGCAGCCCTGTAAATATTGTAACCGGCCCATCTTCAGTTTGCAATGGCAGCGCTATTTCCCTGGACGATCCGATCCCTGGTGGCACATGGTCGTCATCCGATGCCGGGATCGCGTCGGTCGGGTCTAACGGAACTGTGACCGGTTTGAGCGCGGGCACGGCAACAATCAGTTATGCCGTAACCGGAATATGCGGTACATCAACAGATACAAAGACGATCACGATAAATGCCCTACCCGCCCCTGGAACTATTATTGGTGCGGGGCATGTTTGCGAGGGTGGCTCGATAAGTCTCTCAAACGCTGCTGCCGGCGGCGTGTGGAGTTCGGTGTCAACCGGTGTTGCAACGGTTGGAGTAACTGGGATCGTTAACGGTTTGATCAATGGAATGACCACGATCTCCTATACCGTTACCAACGGTTGTGGTACGCTTGCTTCAACTTCAATAGTGACCGTGAATGCATTACCAACAGTAGGTACTTCCGGTGGCGGTGTTGTAATATGTTCGGGCGCTACGGCAACACTTAGCGGTACAGGGGCCAGCTCTTATAGCTGGAGCGGCGCAATAACAGATGGCGTAGCCTTTACTCCATCTGTTGGCATTAATACTTATACCGTAACCGGCAATACAAACGGCTGCAGCAATACGGCAGTAACTGCATTAACTGTGAATACCCTGCCCACAGTGGGTAGCACGGGTGGAGGAATAGCGCTTTGTGCAGGCGGTACTGCTACACTAAGCGGTACTGGAGCCAGCGCGTACGGCTGGACAGGAGGCATTACAAATGGTGCTGCATTTACGCCATCCGCTGGCATTAATTCTTACACGGTGACCGGCACTACCGGCGGCTGCAGCAATACGGCAGTAACCACTTTGACGGTGAATGCCCTGCCGACAGTGGGTAGCACGGGTGGAGGAATGGCACTTTGTGCAGGCGGCACTGCAACGCTGAGCGGTACAGGAGCGGGATTATACAGTTGGAGCGGGGGCGTTGTAAATGGCGCAGCGTTTACACCTGCGGTTGGCATTAATACGTACACGGTAACCGGCACAACCAGCGGTTGCAGCAATACGGCAGTAACCACATTAACCGTTAATCCCCTTCCGACAGTGGGCAGCACAGGCGGAGGAATTGCGCTCTGTGCAGGCGGCACTGCTACGCTGAGCGGCACCGGAGCATCCTCTTATACCTGGAGCGGCGGTGTTATTAACGGAATTGCATTTGCGCCAACGACCGGTGTTCATTCATATACTGTTACAGGCACTAACAGCGGGTGCAGCAACAGCGCTACCACAACGATAACGGTAAATGCAACATCAGCCGGTGTAATCACCGGCGCGTCAAGTGTTGGTGTAGGAGCAGATATTACCTTAACAGATGCTGCACCGGGAGGTACATGGACCGCAAGCAACGGCAATGCGACAGTGACCGCGGGGCTTGTACACGGCGTAAGTCCCGGTACTGTTGTCATTTCATATACCATTACCGGAATTTGCGGTGCGGCTTCTGCAACAAAACTAGTTACCGTTGGCACCAGTACGGTTACTGTAGCGGCTATAACCGGATATTATTTTTATCTGTGCACCGGAGCCACAGCACCATTTTTTGACGGTACACCGGGTGGAACCTGGAGTATAAACGCAGCGGATGCTGCAATAGCTTCAGTATCCGCCACCGGGGTTGTAACAGGCCTCAGCGCGGGCACGGCAAGGCTTAGCTACACTGTGGGTACAGGCTCTGCAACGACTGTGGTAACTGTGTACCCGATACCGGCAGCAATTACCGGAACCGGCACGCTTTGTAAAAGTGCTACAACTGCGCTTTCAGATATTACACCGGGTGGCGTGTGGAGCAGCGGTATCCCATCAACGGCTACAGTGGGTACCGGTGGCGTAGTAACCGGGACTAATCCGGGTACCACGCCAATATATTATACACTGGTAGCTCCGGCTGGCTGCAGGGCAACAATTATTGTAACAGTGAGCCTGCCGCCAAGTGCAGGTACTATATCCGGCCTGGCTGCAGTGTGTGCGGGTTCGGTAACCACATTTTCTGATGCGATTAGCGGCGGAACGTGGAGCAGCGCCAATATATCTGTCGCCACTGTAAGTGGCACGGGTGTTGTAACAGGCGTGGCTCCAGGATTATCTACTATTTCTTATACAGTAACCACCGGTTGCGGCAGCGCTAGCACTACAAGGATGGTAACGGTGAACGGCGTAACAGCCGGGACGATTAATGGTGCATCTGTCGTAATTGCCGGAACGAGTATCAGTTTATCCAACGTTACTGCAGGCGGAGTATGGAGCGGAACAAACGCTGCAGCAACGGTGGGCAGCACTGGTGTTGTAACCGGCGTGAGTCCAGGGACGGTAACTGTGAGCTATACACTTACTGGTAGCTGCGGTAGCGCTACTGCAACTAAAATAGTTACTGTTAACCCATCGGGTGTGTCCGGCATAACCGGTACACTGAGTGTGTGTGCCGGCTTAACCACAGCATTAACTAACGCTACGCCCGGTGGTGTATGGCACTCAGCCAATATTACAATTGCCACTGCAGGAACATCAGGTATTGTAACCGGCAATACCGCCGGCACTGTAACGATCTCATATACCGTTGGCGGTGTACCCACTACCGTTGTTGTAACGGTTAATGCGTCCCCTTCCAGCATCGGCGGTGCATCTTCGGTATGCAATGGTTCTTTAGTTACGCTAAGCAATTTTACCAGCGGCGGTACGTGGACAAGTACTGCCGGTGTCTCTGTTACAACCGGCACTACAGTTACCACGGTTACGGGTTTAACAGATGGCACCAATACCGTTACTTACTCTCTTGCCAATGGATGTTACAAAACCTATAATGTTACTGTGAAGCCAATACCAACACCCATACTCGGTAATCTGGCTGTGTGTGGTGTAGGGTCAGTAACTTTCCTGTCAGACGCAACACCTGGTACATCATGGACAATCAGTCCTGCTGGCACGGCGACCATCAGCCCATCCGGCCGGGTATACGGCGTTTCAACCGGGACGGCCACGGTTACATATACGGCAACCAATACATGTAAGACAACGGCAGTAGTTACCGTGAATGCACTGTTGGTTGTTGCTCCAATATCAGGTGCAAACAATGTTGGGCACAACCTTACGATATCTTTATCAGATGCTACACCAGGTGGCACCTGGAGCAGCAGCAACCCTGCACTTGGCAGTGTTGATGGAGCAGGTAACGTAACCGGTGTTGGTACGGCAGGCACAGTTATTATCACCTATGCTGTAGCCTACCCTTCTTCCGGCGGGTGCATGGCGGCAGCTACCAAGACGATCACCGTTCATACGCCTGCTCCGCATGGCAATGCCACCTCGGTCGACGGAACACTAAATATCTACCTGGGTACATCTGTTAGTATCGGAGACGAATCTAGCAGCGGGATCTGGAGTAGCAGCAACACTGATGTTGTTACTGTTGATGAAGGTTTTATTACAGCGATCTCACCAGGTGCGGCAAACATAAAGCACATAGTGACCAACAGCAGCGGAGAAACAGTTGTTTATATTACCCCGATTGTTGTAAATGCTATGCCGGTGGATGTAAGAATTGTCCCTAACCCGAACATGGGTACCTTCAATGTAAAGGGCTCAATAGGCCAGGAACAAGACCGGGAAGTGACAATTCAAGTAACAGATATGCTTGGCCAGGTGATTTACAGCAACAACGTCACAGTGGCAGGTGGTAAGATCAATGAGGCAATATCACTGGAGAAAACCCTTACCAATGGAATGTACCTGTTGAGCATCGTTATTGGTCATGATCATGAGGTATTCCATTTTGTGATCGGGAAATAAAATGTACACTTAAGAAAACGGAAAGTAGGCTGTTCATATCAGCCTACTTTTTCATTTCCGGAAAACAGGGTATTTCAGTACGTTACGTTGTCGTAAGAAAATACTACGGACAGCAAAAAAATATTTGGTTATTTATTTGTTAATCACAAATCATTAACTATCTTTGTTGAAAATTAGAAAACATGAAACAAGTAAAATTGATCCCCTCAATGGCAATCATCGCAACAGTTGCCTCTGTATTTACACTTCAATCATGCACAAAAGGCATCAGCAATCTGCTTAGGTACAACCTGGCTATGCAGTCAGGCGAAGTTACAGTAGCCATCCCGCCGATGACCAATAGCGGCTCCGGGGCAACAGTAGATGCAGGATCAAACACTATTAATATTGATTCATTTATTAAGGCGCATACGGCCGGCTTGATGGGTGTAGCAAATATCCAGAGCGTAAAACTGACGTCATGCACCGTGAACATACAGGACGCGAGTGTGTCTAACAACTTCGCGAACTTCCAGTCATGCAACGCTGCATTTTCATCCAATGCCGAAGCTACCCCTTACGAGGTAAATATTCCCAGCAATCCGGATACCTACGCAACAACACTCTCCATGCCGGTAGATACCACAACCGAGCTGAAGAGTTACCTCACAGGTAACCAGTTCAACTATTCATTAGGTGGTAAGCTACGCCGGTCTACCACCGATACGCTGCATTGCACCATTCAGTTTAAATTCAATATAAGGGTACAGGGATAAAGAACTAAGTCAAAAACATTGGAAGCTTCCCTTAACCGGGAGGCTTTTTCGATTAATTAAACACGGTAAACGTTATCAAAAAGCAACAAAGAAATACCGGCAATTTTAGCAAAAGAAACTATACGGGAATATGTTAAGCGACACTTGAGCTAAAGTTTTACGATACGATTTAGTACAACACCCTGCTTAAAACCATAGGCTATTGAAGCGGTGAAATTTTGGCGGAAGCTGAATAACTCCCATAAACAACAAAAGCAGGCGCTTTCCGCCCTGCTTTCGTTGGAATTTGGAATTTAACCTTTAGCGTTTTATTTCAGTGTTTCATCCAGCCACTTAAAGAACTCACGCTGCCAGGCAATACCATTCTGCGGATGCAGTACCCAGTGGTTCTCATTAGGCAGGTAGAGCAGTTTTGCATTCAGACCATGGAGTTTTGCCGCCTGGAACGCCTCAAGGCCCTGCTCTATCGGCACCCGGTAGTCAAGGCCACCCTGGATGATCATGATAGGTGCGGTCCATCTGTTTACAAAATTCACCGGGTTGTAGCGGTCATAGCTTAGTGGCGACGGATCTTTCCAGAATGCACCGCCTATGTCCCAATTTGCAAACCACAGTTCCTCGGTAGTTCCGTACCAACTCTTCAGATCAAAAAGACCGTCATGCGCTATGAATGTTTTGAAACGATTATTATGTATGCCGGCAAGCATAAATACGCTATACCCGCCATAACTCGCGCCCACGCAGCCCAGCCGGCCCTTGTCAACAAACGGCTCCTTGCTGAATTCATCTATCGCAGTAAGGTAGTCCTGCATGGGCAGGCCACCCCAGTCCTTGCTTATCGCTTCATTCCACTTCACACCCCAGCCCGGCATGCCGCGGCGGTTTGGAGCCACCACGATATAACCCTGGGCAGCCATCAGTTGAAAGTTCCAGCGGACACTGTAAAACTGAGAAAGCGCAGACTGCGGTCCGCCCTGGCAATACAACAGCGTCGGGTATTTCTTCGCCGGGTCAAAATCAGGTGGATAAATGATCCAGGTATGCAGTGTTGCCCCGTCGGTAGTGGTCATTGAACGAAGCTCCGTTTTACTCATTTTGATCTGCTGATAGGTTGCATCGTTCTCATGTGAAAGCTGGCGCATATCACCATACTTTGGCTTCACGGCATATATTTCCGCCGAGTGGTTCATATCGCATCGGGTCACAATAATCTCTCCGCCCCCCTCGCCTATTATGCCGGTCACATCATACTTACCCTTGGTAATATTGTTTACGGCAAAGGTCTCTTTGTCGTTGAACTTGTTCGGCACCGGCACGTCAAACAGTTGCTCTGTACCTTCCAGCGGCGCATTGAAATATATCTTGTCGTTGGCATTACTCCAGATAAAACCACCGGCAGTACCATCCCATTTAGCGGTGATATTCACTTTTTTCGCAGTTGCTACTTCCATCACCACTATGTCATTCTTGTCCGCCTCAAAACCGTCACGGCCCATGCTCAGCCATGCCAGTTTTTTGCCATCCTTGCTGAAAGCCGGAGCCATATCGTATCCGGGCATGCCTTCTGTCCAGTTCGTGGTCTTGCCTGTCTCCCGGTCGTAATAGTAGATATCCGTATTGGTACTCAGCGCATACTCCTTCCCGAATTTCTTTTTGCATACATATACAAAGCCCTTGCTATCTGGAGACCAAGCCAGGTCTTCGGCACCACCAAATGGTTTCTGTGGGCAATCATACGGCTCATCTTCCATCAGGTCCTTGGCTGTCCCCTCCTTAATATTCGCCAGGAAAATGTGGGAGAACTTTCCGTCTTCCCATGTGTCCCAATGCCTGTAGTTAAGGTCGGTGTACACTTTGGCCGTGGTGTTGGGCAGGTCGCTGTTAATGTCTGTGCCAAGCATGGGCTTAACCATAACATCTTTAGAATAGGCTACATACTGCCCGTCAGGCGATACCCATACATTTTCAGCATCCTGTAGTTTTGTATATATCTCCTGCCACGTAGCGCCGCTATCCACGCTTTTGTACAAAAAGTTATCGTAGTAGGCAAACCACATCTTGTCGTAGCGCTGTGTTATTGTTTTGCCTGCTTCAGTGGTCCATTCTTTCCGGGTGCCATCCTGTATGTTTATGCGATACTGGTGGGTAACACTTTTTTCGGTCTTCCAATCGGTGGTTTTTGTACTGTAATAGGCATAACGGCCGTCGCGGCTCACACCGTTACCGCTCACCCTGTGCAGGCTCCATAGCAATTCCGGTGTCATATGCTCTGAATGCCGGGCAACGCCCTGTGCGTCAACGCTCAGTGACCCAGCTACCAACAATGCTGCAAATGCCGATTTTGCCAAATTAAAAGTGTGCTTCATATCTTATATTGAGGGGGCAAAAATAGTAAATGTGCCGAAATGCAGCCATGAAAGATGGAAATTATCACTTACCCTGCAACGCTTTTCCTTTCGGACTCATTACTGGTTTGGGTTTCTGCTCAAAATCTATAATGTTCTCCCATCCGGCTTTCAGCTTGACATCTTCGGGATAGGGGATCACTTCTTCGGGCTGCACTTTGGCAAAAAGATCGCCGGTATCCCACTTGCCATTGTCGTTCTTATCTGCGATCACCCGGATGGTATAGCGCCCGGGGCGTAACCGCGACAATTTGACAACAGTGTCTGTTACCGGCTTCTGATAGACTGTATCCCTGTCTGTTGTTACCATAAGTACATAGTGCGCGTTAAGGTATTTCACCGGCAGGTGCACCGGTATCTTGCCATAGTCTTCCTCCTCCCAGGTTCTGAAGGTGTAGCGCGCCGGCATCAGGTCTTTACCGGCAGTGTCCTTAGCAAAGCCCTTGGCCAACCGCAACGTATATACCCTATCTTCCCGCCAGTGCATGCGCCCCTGCACTTCTGGTGAAACGTGCACTATCAAAGGATTCAGTGAGTCGGTAACAATGGAAATACCAGGTGTCACAGTAACACCCGAACTGTCGTAGGAGATCGTGATTTTGGTTTTATTCAGTTCCGTCGGTCTGTTGAAAGACAGGTTTATCGGCCTTGTAATATCATAGGTTCTTTTGGCAACGGTGGTTGTGTCCAGGTTCACAGAATAGCTGACGTCATTTTTGGAATTGTCCCGTCCCTTCTTTTTAAGCCCACTCTCTTTTGCCAGGCTGTCAGTCACCTTCCTTACACTATCTGTATTTTTAGCGGCTGTGTCCGCCATTTCAGTAAACATACGGAGCCTGAGCGGTTTCATTGCCGTATCACCGGGCAATACCGGCACCTCATTAAAAGCTATCATTTCACCACCAAGGGCGCCATCATAAATAAGGTTTCCATTCGGATCTTTAAGGCCATAAATGCGGAAACTCCTTCCGGGCAACCCTTTAAAAACAAACTCGCCTTTGGCGTTTGCTTTTGTCACATACTTTGGCTTGCGGCGCACTACGGCGCTGTCATTGTCTTTAACGCTATACAAAACGACCACCACACCCGTGGAATCCGGCAAACCGGTAGCGGCGCTGATCACACTTCCTCTTAGTTCCAATGAGTCGAAATAAGCGCCGGTGCTAAAGGTGTAAGTATACCCGGCAAAGGCATTGCCTTCGTGCAGGTCTTTAATGGCATTACCAAACGACAAACGATAGGTAGTATTTTCCTCCAGCAATGAGTCTACGATCTTCACGACGACGTGCTTATTGTTTGAGGTTACAATCGGCTGAATGGAAAGGATGGGTGATAAAGCCACCTCCTTAATTGCATCACTTAAAGTAATGTATTCGTCAAAGTTAAGCTCTATTCGTTTGGTCTTAACATTAAGCAGGGAATCTTGTGGTTCTAATGCCGTCAGCCTGGGCGGAGTGGTATCCTTTTTGCCACCAGTGGGAGCGGTAATATTTGCGCAGCCTGTAAAAAAACAGAGGCCGGTAACTACCGGGATAAATAATAAAAGGCGGCTGAAACGGGAATTCATTTGCGCCCAAAAATAGCCTGAATTAACGAGAATACTAACCCGATATTCGCAGGATAGACGATGGCCGGCAGAACAACCCTTAGTTTTAACCTACCTTTGGGAAATTGAGTAAAACGATTTTTGAACCAGCAGACTGCAATGTGGCGTATTATGTTACCATTTTTTAGTTTTTTCTTTTCCGCAGGCCAGGCACAGGTTCCAACTAGTATATATGATTTTAAAGTGCCTGCAGCGGATGGCAGCATCATTGATTTTTCAACCTTCAGAGGGAAAAAAATAATGATCGTGAACACCGCATCTAAATGCGGCTTTACACCACAATACGAGGGACTTGAAAGCCTGTATACTAAATACAAGGACCGGCTGGTGATCGTAGCCTTTCCAAGCAATAATTTCCTCTTCCAGGAACCGGGATCCAATGAGAAGATAGCTGCGTTTTGCAAAGAGAACTATGGCGTAACCTTTCCTGTAGCTGCAAAAGTATCGGTAAAGGGAGCAAAGATGGCCGCTATATATCGCTGGCTCACACAAAAAAGATACAATGGATACGGGGACAGCAAAGTAAAATGGAACTTTCAAAAATACGTGGTCGACGAAAAAGGCAACCTCGTTGCCGTATTTTCTCCCGGAACATTGCCCGACAGCCCTGAAATTATTGCCTTATTAGAAAAATAATTTTTTACAAATTGGAAAGAAATCTCTTCAATTCGTCTGTCATCTGAGCCAACTTTCTGGCCTCATAATCGAAGCAAACCATCCCTGTTTTTGCATGCGCTATATCTGAATTTAAGCCGTTCCTCAATGTGTATATTTGATACAATAGATCAAATGTACGATCCGTAATCTCCTCAGCATAAATGCGTATAGTCAGCACATCACCATAAAACGACTCCCCTTTGTAAGAAATCATCACATCTGCCATGATCATGCTGTTACCTCCGGCATTCATCTCGCTGTAGTTTCTGCTGCTCAACATCATCATCCGGGCTTCGTGAATGATAGACAAAACAGCATCATTACCAACATGCCCGCCATAATTCACATCTCCTATCCGCACGGGAATTGTCGCGATATACAATGGATTCTCGTTTGGAAATTTTATCTTTACACGACCCATAATAGCAGGAGAAAAAATTTATGAAAATAATTTGCGTTGGGCGAAATTACGCAGAACACGCCAAAGAATTGAACAACGAGGTGCCCAGGGAGCCGGTCATCTTTATTAAGCCAAAGGCTGCGCTGCTCTTACCGGAAAAACCATTGTATTATCCGGAGTTCACGGACGATCTGCAATACGAATGCGAAGTAGTAGTGAAGATATGCAAGAACGGGAAGCATATCCAGGAGAAATTTGCCAATAAATACTACGACCAGGTAACGCTGGGCATCGACTTTACAGCACGCGACCTGCAAAACAGCCTTAAAAGCAAGGGGCTGCCTTGGGAAATATCGAAAGGATTTGACGGATCGGCTGCAGTGGGTACGTTCAACCCCATAACCGCCGAAACGAATATGCGCAATCTATCCTTCCAGCTAACAAAAAACGGAGAGACCGTACAGGACGGCAACAGCCGCGACATGATATTCTCCATTGATAAGATCATCGCCTACGTTTCTAAGTTCTTCACCATAAACATTGGCGATATGATATTTACCGGAACCCCTTCTGGTGTTGGCCCTGTAAACCCCGGCGATAAGCTGGAGGGAATACTGCAGGGAAATAAAGTGCTTGATGTGGACATTAAGTAGTCTTAAGGAATTGGTATTTCTGGAATTAGGATTGGCACACGCGCCTCGCGCAGTGAAATAATTTTCTATCCAAATTCCAAATTACTAATTCCAAATTCCAAAAAACTCATTACCTTTGCGCTCCCTGAAACACAAATCATTACCGCCCGGGTGGCGAAATTGGTAGACGCACTGTGTTCAGGTCGCAGCGTTCGCAAGGATGTGCTGGTTCGAATCCAGTCCCGGGCACAAAATGAGAGCGGAGAATGAAGCGCGGTGAGCGTTGGCCATTCTCCGCTTTTTCTTTTACTATGGAAGGTGAAACCGCAAGCCGATCTACTAATTAGCCTTGTAACCATGCCACACACGTTCTGTCCTGTCATTGAGCCAGTAGATACCGTTGCAATAGCTGAAGTTCAGAGAGGTTGGTACTGGTGCGTCTTCGGGTAGCTTTAATGCTTTAGTCATAAAACCGGTAGCAATGTTGTACAGTTCTATTTGTTTTTCAGCAGTATTAAGCAATCCTATTTCCGCACCTGCAACTCCGGTATAAATGAGCGCATTTTCGTTGTAGTTTGCTTTTTTGTCGTTCTGATCATCAGACATATCACTCTTTGTTTTGGCGCCCAGGTGCAATGCGATAGTTGTGTCGGCAACGCCATCCTTCATATTGTGTCGTTCAACGCCAACGTTGGCATAGTCAAAATAGTAAACCACATTCTTTTTCGAGTCGTAAGCGGCCACGCTCTGCGCATCGGGTTTACCAGGCTCTATGTCCATTTTCGTTACTGAAATTGGTATCCCTTTGCCATTGAGTTTATAATCTACCCAACCGGCGACATCATAGCCGTTTGCCTGAAGTGTTTTGGTGTTTGGATTGTACCAAAAACCCCGAACATCAAACATTGTTTCCAGTTTATCATCGCTGAGCATTTTTCCTGTGGCATCAAATACCTCCATCGGGTAAACTTCATTGCCAGCCTGTGCGGCATAGTATTTCTTCTGCACAGGGTGCCAGGCTACACTGGCTGCATTCGCCCCTCCCGGCCTGTCGATACGGAGCGTCAATACTTGTTTTAACGACTTCGCCTGGCCATAGGCATTTGATCCAACTATAAGTAATACGGCAAACAATATAGCTACCTTTTTCATACTGTATGTTTTTATGCAAAATAATAAATTGTTTGCTTTGGTCAAATGATATCCATCAATTTCCTGTTATTTATTTTTATAGTGTCAGGGGGGCATGAGATAAGAGAGGAACATACTTTTTGTTCTCGTCAATTAAAGATTACCTGTCAGTAAAGTCAGTAAACTGCCTCCCATCATAACGGCATAAACCAGTGTTCCTTGTTCCAAACCAAATGTTTCGGTGCCTATCTTCAAGAATACAGAAAACGCAATTGTGGCTCAAACCATCCTTTGTGGTGAACTTTGTAAGGGATCTTGAACCTGCGGTGAGCGAAGCAGCAGGATCATAGCGCCACACGCCGCCACTTCCTCCGTTTAGCAGGTTGTCACTGGCAGCGCCGAACCAGAAGTTGCCTGTCCTGTCTTCTGCAATTGCGGTGATCGTATCATTTTTCAATCCTATTTGCTTTGTAAAATTGATAAAAGACTTTCCATCGTAACGATAGGTGCCGCGAAATGTGCTGAGGAAAAACAGGTCCCCGGTTTTACTTGCTATAATGGAACGGAAGGAGCCGATGCCATCGGGTTTAAAATTAGTGAGCGATCTACCATCGTAGCGACAAATACCTTCCTGGTCAATATAGCCGGACGAAAACCAGATATTGCCGTCTTTATCCTCGGCGATGCCTGATATATCTTTCAGCACCAGGTTATCTTTATTCAGGATACGATCATCTTCCAAAAAGCGCGTAAAAAGAGGCACGTCACTGCCTGGGTCTGCGAGCGGATCGCAGACATAAACCCCTTTATTTGTGCCAAACCATATTTTCCCGGTTCTATCCTGATATATACTCCAGACAAAGTTTTCTGCGGGCCGGTAGGTGTATGGGATCTTAGTCCGGGTAGATCTGCTGATCGTATTTGCTAAAATTAAAAAACTTGTAAAGTCCGTTTTAACTGGCTTGCCGGCTGATGGTTTATACCTGATAACACCATTCCGGGTCCCAAACCAAATGTTCCCTGCTTTATCCGCACAAGCGCAAAGAATATCATCATGGCACAGACCGTCTAAATGAGTAAAATTGGTAAAAGACTTACCATCGTAAATATAGATACCGTTACCACCTGTGCCGAACCACATATTTCCGGCTTTATCCTCCAAACCGCACTGAACGGAAAAAAACTCCTGTGGGTACTCCGTGATGAAATAGTTCTTTTTGACTTTCGACAGCGCGGGTTTTGATTTATCGGAGGTGGTGGCAGACTGTGTTCTGTTTTGGCTTTTGCAGTTTATGCAAATTAGTAGTAGCTGCAATAAGCAAATTTGAAATAGTATGGTATACTTTCTCATTTCTAAATTCAGTTTAGGGTTTTCCGATTGCCACAACTAATGGTGGATGTCTTCAAAAATGATCATGTTTGTACCTTCGGCCGAATCAAAGCCCCCGCCCAAGCACTTAACCCGCCCACCAGGCCACCTATTAATGCCGTAACAAGAATAAAAATCACGTAATTGGGCAAATGAAACAAAGCCGCCATTTTCGCAGAAAGAATATGGTCGTTAGTCAAGTCATGAATGCAGGCAGCGGTGAGCCAGAAAAGGGCAATGCCCAGGAAGCCAGCCAGGAAAGCTTTACCCGGCCTGAGGCTGACGAACAGAGAAACAATAAATGAAACAACGGCAATTCCCCACCATGGCAAAAACACCTCTGCCGCAGCAGACAATAACGCAATCAATATGACCAATAACAGAAACCTCATTGAACAACTTTTAAACTTGTATCTTATCAACTTATCCCTTACTAACGTGCCACACAAACTTTATAGCACTATCTTTTTGCTCATTTACATTCGGTAAAAACTGCAGCTTATTATACTTCCCTTCCACCCACTGCTGTAAGAAGTCGGCATAGTACTTACTGCCGGGGTTGCCCGATTGTCCACCCGGGTACACACCATAAGCCTCGATCTCCTTGCCCATCTGCACCACCATTCGCCACGATGGACCGTGATTGCCCTTGGCTGCATTTATGGTGTTGCCCCACCCTCCTATTTTCAGATGATCATAACTGAAAGCGGGAAGTTTGGCAAGATGGGTAACGGAGGTGTTTTTTACTTTGTACCAGTCTGTACCAATTGTTTTCTCCAGTTTTTTGATACTGTCTATTGCTTTTTTGAAGCTGGAAATAATTGGTTCACCAATGCTACTGGTTCGGGAGCCATCCTCATTCAACAGTGGAAAATACTTATTAAAACCAATTATCTGCATTGTCACTTCCTGTAATGGCAACTGCTTATCAGGCACATTTCCCAGGTGATATGCCGCCCAATGATCAGAATATAGGTTACTCCACCAAATTTGGAATATTGCCGCTGCAACACTTTCTGCATTCAAATGATAATCCCATTCTCTGAGCAGCTTAATATATTTTCCAGAGGAAGTATCAGTTAATTCTGTCAACATAATGGGCAGCATACCGGCAGCCAACTCAGAATAAGTATCATTCTGCATTACCTGCATATCGGAAATTGTGGCTTTTTGTACGTTCGCGAGCAATTTGTTTATCCGCCATGCTCTCAGGTTCACCCAGCCGCCATCAGTATAGTTATATGGATAGGTGCTGTCTGTACTAACCTGATTTGCCGATGCTACAAAGCCTTGTGCAGGGTTTAGCACATGCGGGTTCTCTCGCATAGGGATCAGTT
Organism: Chitinophagaceae bacterium; assembly: GCA_947476485.1. Lineage (GTDB taxonomy): Bacteria > Bacteroidota > Bacteroidia > Chitinophagales > Chitinophagaceae > Nemorincola. The sequence goes on along the minus strand of CANJQU010000034.1, from coordinate 23,161 downwards.
CTTTCCAGAGTGTGGCGCTGTCGCTGCCGTTCATTACAAATCTGCCCTGGTCTTTCCATTGGTTCACAAACTGGCCTTGCCCCCACAGGGCGATATTCCCGGCGCGGTCGGCATAGGCCATGTTTTGCGCAGGGCATTGGAAATTAAGAATGGCATCTACATATTCGCTGTAGTTCCTTGCACGGTTCAGCAGATACACCGCGCGTAGCTCATTGCTACTCCTATGCCCCATCCAGCACATGGCCAGCGGTTTTCTCAGGCCACCGTCCTTTGCATTCTGGGCTTCATAAGTTACCGGCCCATGAATGGTATAGTCTATGGTATCAATAATATCCGGCTTTCCCTTTACTTTGATAGTCTCTATCCTTTTGGCGTAGTCGAGCTGCTTGCCTGCAAACCAGTAGCTGCGCTTATTATCAGATACAGGCTTTATAAGGTAGAAGTCCTTTACATCGCGGTAATTGTTGGTGAGCCCCCATGTAAGGCTGTCATTAAAACCTATGATCACGCCCGGTGCACCCGGCAAAGAAGCGCCATATACATTCAGGCCCGGAGCCTGCAACTGTACCTCGTACCAGAGCGATGGCAGGTTCAACCCGAGATGGGGATCATTGCAAAGTATAGGCGCCCCGCTTGCAGTGCGGCTGCCGCCGACCACCCAGTTGTTGCTTCCCTTTCCATCTTCTCTTTTCTCACCAAACTCGGCAGCATCAAAATGCGGGAATGCAACACTATCTGCGGGAGCAACGGGAACATGAAGGGAAGGCTTGTCATACGCAGTTCCTGCAGGTATCACGGGTGTAGCGCCTGCTACCCGCTCAGGGAACAGCAGATCGAATTCATCTTTTGCCAGGTGATCGCGCAGGTAGGTGAGGGCAATATCATCGGTTTTCCCGGTCAGGTCATCGGCCATGTATTTCATGAGCAGGGCTGTACGCAGGTTGGTCCACTTGTCCGGCGCAAACCCCATCAACTTGTATTCAATCGGATAGTCCCTGAAAGTTAGTGATGCAATAAACCGGTTGATCCCTTCGGTATATGCATCCAGCATAGCCTTCGTGTGCGGCTCTGCTTCCATGACCTTGAGCGAGTTCTCAGCCGCATACACCATACCTTTCTGTCTCTGCCTGCGATCATACGGCAGCGCCTTCTCCCCTACTACTTCACTCACCCTACCACCGGCAGCCCGGGTTTGCATATCCATTTGCCACAGCCTGAAGTACGCATGTACGTAGCCTTCCAGGAAATAAAGGTCTTGATCGTTATCTGCATGGATATGAGGAACCAGCCTGTTGTCAAACCAGACTGTGGCCTTATTTGCAACGGGCAATTTAAGATCGGCGGAGAAATTTTTATTTACAGGTTCCGCATTGGCCCAGCAACCATGCACCGGGTCAAGCAGACGCCCTATAGCGGGCACACCCGGGAATGGCGATCTATCCAGCAGGCATACCAGGATGGCGACACCAACCAACAATACCCATCCTCCGATGGGGCTTCTTCCCTTATTTTGCGCCATTTCCGTTTTTTGGATAATGTAAATATATCTAAAAACAGCAGCTTTTAAAAATACAAAAAGGGCTGCTCAAACTTTCGTCTGATGCAGCCCCAGTTAGAACTCACTCCCAACTATTTTACCAATGTCACCTTTCCTACATACGAACTATTTTTTGAAGATATTTTGTAGATATAAACTCCTGATGGAAGATATGTACCATCAATTGTGCAATTATATGACTGGCCTGCCTTTGTTTCCTCGCTGAATATTGTGCCGGTCTTCTGTCCGTTCACAGCGTTGTAAACTTCCACGGTTGTGTGACCATCAGCAGGTACTGAGAAAGAAACATTTGTTGAAGAGGTGAATGGGTTAGGGAACGCGCCGGTATGTGTAACCTGCAGCATTTCACCGACAACAGGATTGATCGCAGCAGTTGAGTCTTCTGTTTCGTGCGAACGTACACGGGCATTACCATTTTCATTGTTCACGAAATAACAATTGTTGTAGGTGCACGAGTTTGCATCTGTAACCTCTACACAATAACTACCATGAGCTAAGCCATTTACGTCTGGCGATGTTGAGCCTGTGCTCCAGCTATAAGTATAGGGTGCAGTGCCGCCTGTAACTACCAGGTCTATTTCGCCTGACTCATCGTTAGCACCTGAATTGGTGATCGTAGTCACAGCAACGATCGGTGTTGGCTGGGTAACTTCAAAAGCTTTAGTAGTAGAGCAGCCGCCGTCAACAGTAACGGTAACTGAATAAGTACCTGCGCTTAGACCAAAAATACCATACCCTGAGGTTGAACCATTGCTCCAAGCAGTAGTATAACCGCTGGAATAGTTTGCAGCTACTGATATCACGATATTGCCAAGTATCACATCACCATTGCTCCAACCATTGCAGGTAACATCGCTGACAAAGCCAGATATCTCTGCTGCTTCACTAACACCAACGTTAGCAATAGCGCTTGTAGTGCCGCAAATATTTGTTGCAGAGAACGTGTAGGCACCTGCGTTTGACAAGGAGACAGCAGCAACAGATGCATTCTGCGAAGCTGTTGTTGTCATGCCAGGTCCATTCCATAAATAGCTGGTAGCGCCATTTGCACTGCCATTAAGTGTAAGCGCAGCGCCGCTGCAAAGAATTGCATCAGGCGTAGACGCGATCACAGAAGTTGGAGCCATTGCAGTTACAGAAACAACATTGCTGGTTGTGACTGTCGTACCGCAGGCATTAGTTGCAGTAAAAGTATAAGTGCCCGCATTAGATGTTGTAACAAAAGAGACTGAGCTATTCTGAACATTAGCGACAGCCATACCAGGGCCGGCCCATGAGTAACTTGTGGCACCTGTTGCGACACCCGAAAGTGTAAGTGCAGAACCGCTGCACAACTGAGCCGGGGCAGCAGTTGCAGTTAAAGCGGAAGGAACTGCACCAGCTACATTTACCAAAGCAGTAGTAGCGCGGACAGTACCGCATACGTTTGTAGCAGATAATGTATAGACACCGGTATTGCCAGTAATTGTAGCCGGTATAGATGTACTCAAAGATGTAGCAGACACAACTGATGTGCCACCAGGGCCAGCCCATGAGTAACCGGTGGCACCGCTTGCGCTACCTGTAAGAGTGAGGGCGGAACCACTGCACATGTTCAAAGGCGATGCACTAGCCGATACTACAGGAAGAGCTGCGGTTACCGCAACTGCTGAGCTGTAAGCTTTTGTGCTGCCGCATCCGTTTGTTGCAGTCACCGTGTAGCTACCTGCATTGGATGTAGTGATTGATGGAACTGTAGTGTTTTGGCTTGCAGCGGATGCCATAGTTGCACTGCCTGGAGCTTTCCAAGAATAGCTGGTTGCTCCTGTTGCGTTGCCATTAAGTGAAAGGGATGTTCCTGCGCAAATCTGGGCAGGTGTAGCGCTGGCTGATACAGAAGAGGGTACAGCGGTTGAAACAGTTACCGGTGCAGATACCACCTTTACAGTACCGCATGAATTGGTTGCTGAAAACGTGTAAACCCCTGTATTTCCAACTGCCACAGAGTTAACATAAGCGCTCAGTGAAGATGATGAAGATATGGAAGAACCGCCTGGCGATGTCCATGAATAGCTGGTTGCCCCGGTAGCCGCACCATAAAGGTAAAGTTTTGAATTTTTGCATATTGCCGTTGTAGACAATGTAGCCGTTACCCCGGTTGGCACGCCGCTAACAGTTACTGTAGTAACAGCAGTGTTTGTGCTAAAATACCAGCCGGAACCAGTAGTATATGTATTCGTGATGGTTGCAGTACCGGGAGCTACTGCGGTTACAACGCCTGTTGCGCTTACCGTCGCTACGGACGCATTACTGGTTGTCCAGGTTCCTCCATAATAATTGCTCAGCGCGGTTGCTGCTCCTGTGCATAAAGCAGCAGTAGATGTGCCGCAGGCTGTAACATCGTTTGCCATGATGGCCATTAAAAAGACAATACTTAACGTAATGATTTTTTTCATTTTTGTTCTTTAGTTGGTTAGAAAATGTGAGTTCTTATTTCTTGCACAAAGTGAACGAATCTGCTTGATGGATTTTGAACAATGATGACTTTTGGTAAAAAACAGTTAAGTTTTGGGCAGATCTTGATGAATACGAAAATAGAGAGCGGCCGTTTTCGGTAAAATTTGGCCGTAAAAGAGCCACCACAGCGAGGTGCGTGTAGTGTGTAATAACGAAAAAAGCACCCGAAACCAGGAATGTGAGACTATTCAGAAACAAGCAGCTTTACATACCCTTCTCCCGGATACTTCCGGGATGGGAATTGCCTGCTTAAAGGACTTAGAAATGAGTATAGAAGCTACTTTAGCAATTATAAAGGAAAGGCAACCTGGTATTTCTTTCCAGCTTTCACGGTAAGCTTATGCGCCCTCAGCCATGGGTTGTATATTTTCAGCATTTTGTAGGTGCTGCCGTTTGCTTTGGCGAACTCTGTAAGGTTCTCGACCGTCCTGTCTACTTCAACTGTGCGATATTTCAGCGGCTTGTATTCTTCAGATGCATCCAGCGTTAAACCGAAATCTTTCTGGTGTGTGAAGATATATTTCAAAGCGAGTATGCGGTATACATAGCGGTTGGTCTCATCCGGGAAAATGAGATCATAATAGTTAGTGGCCTGTTGGAAGTCGCTCTGGTTTGTATATCCCTGCATTCCACAGTTATAGGAGGCTGCCGCGGCTGTCCATGTGCCAAACTTAGCATAAGCGGTCTGGAAATACTTACATGCAGCATCCGTAGCCTTTACGACATTGAACCGCTCATCAACTTCGTCATTTACCTCAAGTCCATAACCCGGGCCGGTTTCCTTCATAAATTGCCAGAAACTGGACGCGCCGACGCCGGAAACCGCGTTCTGATTGAGCGCGCTTTCGGCAACACAAACAAACTTAAAATCATCGGGTATACCGTTAGCCTTCAGTCTTTCTTCGATTATAGGGAAGTATCTACCCGCCAGCTTCATAATATAAAGCTGGCTGCCGTGCAGGTAAGAATTCACAAGCAGTTCTCTGTCCAGTTTTTCCTTCACCTCCCATTTTTCCAGCGGCACCGATTCACCCGCAAAATCTATCGACTTGGGCAGTGCAGGCGCATACCAACGATACTGCAGCCGCCCATCTGCACTAACATCTACGGGTGTAGCTCCGGGATCAATTTTCTTCAGCGATATTCCAGTTACTAACAATACTCCCGCCACTAGTCCGGAAGTGATGTATACTATAGAGCGAGTCTTTGGCGTCATTTACTTATTTGTTACAATAAATTTAGCCAATATTATTGAGTAATTTAGAAAAATGAAAGCTGGCTATTGAAGAGAATTCCAAAGCCTATGCGGGCAAAGGCAACAAGAACGCCAGAAAAAAAAGATCCACACTACATAGTATGGATCCATTGTATTTCTCGGAATAAAAGCAAAATAACATCGCTAAGCATTCGGCACGCCTACATTTACCTTTTCATAAGCCACATTGTTGCTTACAAATTCCGGTACTAATTCCTTCATCAGGAAAACCGTTTCCAATGTATAGTGCTGGCGCGCGCTGGCTATTAGCTTATTCACCCTCTTCTCCACTACAGCAAAATCGTATTGGCGCACATCGGCGATCATTATCTTTTCGTGGTAGGTGGGGCGGCAATTCTCGGCATTACTCAGCAATTCCTCATAGAGTTTTTCACCCGGCCTCAGCCCTGTGTAGATGATCTTTATATCAATATCAGGCTCCTTGCCGGCCAGCTTTATGACCTTTCTTGCAAGGTCCGATATCTTCACGGGCTTGCCCATGTCAAACACAAAAATCTCACCGCCCTGCCCCATCACACCAGCCTCTATTACCAGCAGGCAGGCCTCGGGGATGGTCATAAAGTAACGGGTAATATCGGCATGGGTTACCGTAAGCGGTCCGCCTTTTTCCAGCTGTTTCTTAAAACGCGGGATCACAGATCCATTTGAGCCGAGTACATTACCAAAACGTGTTGTCACAAATTTGGTTACATGCTTTGCTCCCTCTGTATTATCAGCGCTTTCTGAATTCTCACCATCCCCTGTAAGATGCCTGAAGTAGCTCTGTGTAAATATTTCTGCTATACGTTTTGAAGCCCCCATTACATTGGTCGGGTTCACAGCCTTGTCAGTTGATACCATCACGAACTTCTCAACATCATTTGCCACAGATAGCTCAGCAAGTATTTTGGTTCCGTTCACGTTATTCATCACGGCAATGGACGGATTTTCCTCCATCAGCGGCACATGCTTGTAAGCTGCTGCATGGAATACGATCTGCGGGTTGTATATCTCAAACAGATGTTCCATACGCTGCCGGTCGCAAATGTCGCCCAGGTATGCTTTTACATTTGAGTTCTTATATTTTTCCTGTATCTCCAGCATAAACTCATGCATGGGCGTCTCCGCCATATCACAGAGGATCAGTACAGATGGCCGGTATTGCAATAGCTGCCTTACCAGCTCACTACCTATGGAGCCCGCGGCACCGGTAACGAGTATCTTCTTGCCTTTCAGCTCCGTATATATAGCTTCATTATGTATTTTAATCACCTCGCGCTCCAACAGGTCTTCTATATTTATATCCTGTAATTGCTGGGTATCCAGCTTGCCATTGAGCCAATCCAGCATAGCAGGCACCTGTTGTATGCGTATACCATGTGCCAGGCAATTATCTACAAGGTCATTGAGCTTGCCTTTCTCCATGTGCTTGTTTGCAAGGATCAACAGTTCCACCCCTTCGTTATGCAGCTTCTCCAGGCTGGCTTCGCTGGTATTGTAGATAGGAATACCTTCAAGTAATTTGCCCGCAGTGCTGAATGAATCATCAAGGAACGCCACTACCTGCATATCTCCGTTGGGCAGGCTGTTCATCACTTTCTTAATGTGCAACCCATCTGCCGACGTGTCGTACACCACCACTTTCTTCTTCAATAATTTTTCGCCACCCTGTGAAAGCGACTTGTAAAAATTAAAACAGTACCTCACCGCAAGCCGGTAAGAAATAATACCAAAGGTGGTAATGAAGAAGTTGATCGCAACGATCTGCAGCGTGAAATAGTTCCCGTTCTTTAAAACGAATGTATTGAGTACAACATATAAGAAGGCTGCGATCGCATTCACCATCACCAGCCTCGATGTGTCTTCAAGATTAGTGAATCTAACGATGCCTGCGTAACTCTTAAAGATGTAAAAAAGTACGGCATTAATAACCAGCACCACCCCGATCATGAACCGCATGCCGATACTCACATGTTCCCAGTTAAAGTTCAATTTCAGCATTCTGGAAAGAAAAATGCAAAAACAAACCAGGAACAGGTCAAACAAAAAAACCAACCAACGAGGAAGAATACGTATTTTATGCGCCATAGAACTCCATTTAAGCCGTGCTATCTATCTAAAAATCTGTCTGTAGGGTCCTCTTTACAATAATACAAAAACTTTGTCCGGGAAAATAATTTTAACAGCCGATTAATACTGTCTTTTTAACCAATTACTAATCCGAATAAAACATTACACAATTATAGCGAATAATCCGTTAATTTCCTAATCATTAACAATCAAAAACCAGACCAAATTTTCAAAACCTATATCCGCACTATGAAATAATATCCATAAATCCTATCTTGCAGTATGGATACGAATAAACAACCAACACCAACCGGAGACAAAAAACCTGCAGCACCTGCAAAAAAAGCAGGACCGGTAAGGCTTCCATCAAAGCCAATATCTTTTTCCAACCACCCAACTGCCAAAGGCGGCAAGCAGGCCAAAACAATGATAAATAAGAGCAAAAAAGGCGGCGTGAACCTGATGAAGAAGCTGTCAGGAATGTAAATAGCTTACTTTCCGATGGCTACCCTGTCCCCAACCTGAGCATCATATTATCAATTGACTGAAAAAAATCCTGGGGCTGGAAAGTCCGCCAGTTCGGGCTGTCTATGAGCGTCACATAGTGATCAATGTGCGAACGGCGAAAATCATACTGCGTCTGTGAGGGCATATTTATAGCCGCTATCCATCCCCCATCATCCTTAATGTCTTCGCTCCATTCCTCATAATAGTCTGTATCACTGCTGTGAAAATTGAGCACGTTTTCGGTAATGAGGATAAACTTGGATATCTGTTTTGCAACCATCAGGTCTATTACAGAGCGTTTTAGTTGCATGATATCATTCTCCACTGCATCGTTCCACTCCCCAATCAATTCTATTATGGCATAATTCAGCTCATAATCTGCAAACAGCACTTTCATGTATAATGTCTTCGATCCGAATTCATCCCACTGCGGATGGATGTAGTAATTATACACCGTGTTCGAATACTCGAATTCACTGTGCTCAACGCCATAGAAGGGAGACATTTCATCCTCTTCCGAATTATATAAATGCCGCCAGTTATAAAAAGGCTCTATCTCATGCATCCTTAGATCAAATGTACCGGCTCAAAAGTAACGATAAAGCACGAGAGGGAAGCTGATTATGCTGTCTGCCAGAAAAATTACCTGGCTATTCTATCGCTATACCGTAGCGTCAATGCATCGACGCTATTCAACACACGCGGCCAAAGTACCTCTACCCTAGTTTTTCACAAATGTCCTGGCACCAATCTTCATCCCGTCCTTTATAAACATTACAGAATAGACACCCGGCGCAAGGCCGGACACATCAATGCTGCCCTTACCATCAACAAGCAAACAGCCCTGCATATCCTTACCCAACATATCAAAGAGCTTCACACTTAACCCGTCTGCCCTTGTCAGGCCCTTCACTTCGATGTACACCTTTGCATCTGCAGGATTAGGGAATAAGGTAAATGAAAGGTCGCCGATAGAAGTATGACCAACACCCACAGCAGGCGGTAACCTGTAGTATGATTTCTGGATACAACCACCGTGAACGGTCATTACCCAATAAAAGTTATTTGCAAAATCCGGTGACGCCAAGCTTAATGTCTGAGCCGTAGCCCCAGGGATCAATGTAGAATCAAACGTATAACCGTTGTCATAACCCCATTGGTAGCTGTCTGCGCTGCCATCTGTGCAGGTAAAATCCGGCGCAGAGTACGTCACACCGGCGACACCAGGCGCTGAGGATCCGGCAATATTCGCTACAAAACTATCGGTAATTGCACAACCGGTCAGCAGGAACTTACTGGTAACAGAGATGGTCGCAGTTCCCGCAGACGGGAAGTTAACTAGAATGTTCTGCTTGTTAGGACTGATCCCATATATCTGGGCATTAACGGCATTCCAGGTAAACAGGAAACCGTTAGGCTGACCGATACCGGCGCCGATGTTCATAAACTGCGTATTCGTACACAGTTCCCCTCCCGGATGTGCAACGATATTTGGATGGGCGGGAAGCTCATTAATAATAACCGTAGCCCGGACCACAGCAGCACAGGTTCCGAACACCGTGTACACAACAGTATCCAACCCAGGAGCAAGGCCCGTAAATATCCCATCTGTGGAGATGCTGCCTTTCGCCGGATTCGTGATCGTCCAGAGACCACCCGGAGTCGTATTCATGAGCGTATCTGTTGCTAACGGACAAACAGTGTTATTACCGGTTATATTGTCTAATATTACCCGCGGCCCTACTGTCAGCGGCAATGTAGCCATAGCCGTGCTGCAAAACCGGGTGACCATGTAAGTGATCGTATCATTACCTTCAGAAATCGCTGTAACAAGACCAGTCACGGGGTTCACGATCGCTACTGCCGGATTGCTGCTGCTCCATACCCCACCCGGCTCGGCATCCGTTAATGTAATCGACGAACCAAGGCAAACTGCATTATAACCACCAATGCTGCTGACAACAGCCATAGGAGAAATAGTGACCGAGGCAGTGGCAATACAGCCGCCCGGTAACGTATAAGTAATAACCGCCGTTCCACCTGATACTGCAGTAATATGACCAGTAACGGGAGAGGCATAAGCCACCCCCGGATCACTGCTGGTCCAGGTGCCACCGGCAATGGAATCACTGAAGTTCATGGAATTAGGGACGCAGAAATAAGTGGTACCAACGATTGGCGCAGGAGTTTGCGTTACGGTAACAACGGCAAGCGCATGACAAATAGCGCTAAGACTATACGTTATTGTAACAGTGCCTGGCGTCTCGCCAAAAACGATGCCAGACGCAGACCCAACGGTTGCTATAGAAGTGTTGCTGCTTGTCCAATGTCCGCCTGCTGAACCGTCATGCAGCGAAATAGTATCGCCGGTACAGATGTGTCCCGATCCGGTCACATCAGCCGGAGTAGAATTAACAGAGACAACATACCTTGCCATACAGCCCGATGCCACCACATAGCTGAATGTATCAATGCCCGGGCTTACGCCGGTAACGTTTCCAAATCCATCGATGGTGGCAAAACCGTTGCTAGCCTGCCACGTACCGCCACTCGTTACATCACTCAGGAAGATCGATGCATCAACGCATACCGTAGACGGTCCGGTGATCGCCGCCGGCGATTGGTTAACTGTTACTGTAGCTGTAGCTACACAACCGGGGGAAAGCTTGTAGGTAATTGTTGCGGTACCCCCTGACACGCCGGTAACAATACCGGTAGAAGAACCTGCGGTGGCAACAGCCGTATTGCTGCTGCTCCAATGCCCGCCACTCACATCATCGCTCAGGGTTAGCGACGACCCGGAACAAACAACAAAGCCGGTGCCTGATATTGCGGCGGGTAATGGATTAACCGTGATCGATGTTGTCCGTAAACAACCCGAGCTTATTGTATAGGTGATGGTCGCACTTCCGGGCGCAACACCTAAAACACCACCCGATACCAGTCCGATAGATGCGATCGTAGAATCACTGCTTGTCCATGTACCGCCCAGCGTTCCGTTGCTGAGCGTGGTATAACTGCCGATACAAACATTTGAAGCTCCCGTAATTGGAACGGGCACCGAATTAACCACGATCGTAACGCTGGTCCTGCAGCCGGCACCCATAGAATAGGTAATGCGTGCGGTGCCATATGAAGCTCCGGTAACAACGCCTGCACTGGTAACGGGCGCAACGACATAGTTGCTTGTGCTCCATGTACCACCTGGCACCGCATCGCTCAATGCCGTAATACTACCTACACAAATCGTAGTGGCGCCACTGATAGGCGCGGGCGAAGGATTTACAGTAACAACTGCTGTTTTAAAACAACTTGTGCCAACAGTATACGTGATAGTGGCCGTGCCGGCAGACACCCCGGTAACATTGCCGGAAGTAAGCGCCACAAATGCTACAGACGTGTTGCTGCTGCTCCAGGTACCACTGGCTACAGGATCGGTTAGGGATGTTATGCTGCCGGCGCAAACGGTTCTCGTGCCGTAAATTGCAGCGGGCGAAGTAGCTACAGTCACCACCTTGGTCGCCCTGCATGCGCCAATTGAATAAGTTATTTCCGCCGTACCGGCCGCCACACCGGTAACAATGCCGGTTGTGCCGCCCACATGCGCCACCGACAGATTACCGCTGGTCCATGACCCACCGGCGGTAGCATCCGTTAAGGAAATCGTCAGACCGCTGCACACATTTCCGGGACCGGTCACAACTGCCGGGGATGTATTGACTGTAATAGTTGTTGTCCTCAGGCAGCCCGTTGCACGGGTATAAGTAATAGTTGCCGTACCTACGGCCACACCATATGCCACGCCAGATGTAATGCCGATAGTACCTACCGATGGATTGCTGCTGCTCCAGGTACCGCCTGTCGCTGCATTGCTGAGCGCAGAGATATACCCCTGGCACACATTCAGGTTACCGGCTATAGCTGCAGGAAGCGGATTAACCGTAACTACAGTTGTTATTTTGCAGGTGGTCGGTAACGTATAGGTGATCACAGTAGTTCCTGCCGCTACACCCGACACTACTCCGCTTGCAGACCCAATGGTCGCTGTGGCCGGGTAACTGCTCGTCCAGGTACCGCCCGTTGCGGCATCACTCAAAGTTGTTCCCAACCCTGCACACATAAAGGCAGTACCGGTAATGGCGGGCGGATTGGGGTTGACGATGACCGTTTTTGAAGCGGTGCATCCGGAACCAAGCGTGTAAATTATATGTGCCGAACCAGCCGAATGCCCGCTTACGGTGCCGCCGCTCGTGACTGTGGCAACAACCGTATTATCACTGCTCCATGCACCGCTCAATGTGGCATCGCTGACACTGATGGTGCCGCCGATACATACAGCGCTGGCGCCGCTGATGGCAGCTGGCAGTGCATAAACCGTAAACAGAACGGTCTTGATACAGCCGGTACCAAGCGTGTAGGTAATTGTTGCATTTCCTGCACTTACACCTGTAACAACACCGCTGCCAGCTATAGAGGCAATAGCAGGATTACTGCTGCTCCAGGTGCCGCCCGCGGCCTCCGAAAGTACAGTAGTAGCTCCGACGCAAACACTGGTTAATCCAGTAATTGGCGACGGTAAAGGATTCACAGTAATCACTCTCGTAATAATGCATCCAGTGGGTATACGATAGGTAATGATCGATGTTCCCGCGCCTACACCAGTCAATGTGCCAACGGTGAGCCCGATGGTAGCCACAGCCATATTGCTGGTGCCCCAGGTGCCGCCAGGAGATGGATCGGTCAGTGTTATTACGCGTCCGAGACATACTTCGCCCGGACCGGAAATAGGAGCCGGCAGCGGGTTTACAGTTACGGTAGTGGTACGCAGGCAGCCGGTGGGAAGCATATAGGTAATTACCGCTGTTCCTGCTGTTATCCCGGTCACAAACCCCGCCCCGTCAATACTTGCATTCCCCGATGCATCTGTACTCCACGCCCCTCCGGGAAATGGGTCACTAAGTGCCGTCATTAATCCGGCACAAACACGCAATGTACCGGTAATGGCATTCGGAAGCGGATTCACGGTGATATTCAAAACTGTTCTGCAACTGCCGCCAACTGTATAAGTGATGTTTGCCGTACCTGCAGCGCCACCGGTCACCAATCCGGTCACCGATCCCACAACCGCTACCGATGTCGGCGAACTGGTCCACACCCCTCCGGTTACAGCGTTGCTCAAAGTAATAGAACTGCCCGAACAAACAACCCTCGTGCCTGATATAAGAGCCGGCGCTGCATTTATGGTGATCGTAGCCGTGGAGTAACAACCGCTGCTCAATGTATAACTAACGGTAGTAGTACCTGCGAGTATACCATTTACAGTTCCGGTTCCGGCCCCGATGGTCGCAATAGAAGGATTTGCGACACTCCATGTGCCGCCCGGTGTGGATTCAAGCAAGGTCAGGTATGAGCCTTCGCAAATGCCATAGATCCCCGTTATGGGGTGAGGCGCAATGCTTACCGTTACGATGGTGGTCGTAGCGCATCCGGTTCCAAGTGTATAAGTCACCATTGCAGTGCCAAGCCCGATCCCATTAACGATGCCAGTAGCGGAACCAATAGTGGCCACAACTGCCGGAGTTGCAGCCCAGGTACCGCCTGCCGACACATCACTTAATACAGTAGTAGCGCCGGTGCACAAATAACCGGTTCCGGTAATCGCCTCAGGCAATGGATTGATTGCAATTATTTTAGTACGGATACAGGTCGTAGCGGCAGTGTAGGTAATGATAGTAGTGCCGGCGCTCACGGGAATTATTGTTCCTGTGCCGGTAATATCTGCAACGGCAGGGTTGCCGGAGCTCCATGTGCCGCCACCTGTTGCATTGCTCAATGTCGCTGATGCGCCCATGCATACCGCGCTTGTACCGCTGATCGCGGGAGGAGCTGCATTTACTACCATCGTGGTTGTGGTCTTGCAGCCGGTAGGAAGTACGTAGGAGATGGTTGCTGTACCAGCCGCCATGCCAAAAACCCCACCGGAGATATTTACAGTTGCGATCGAAGTATTGCTGCTGCTCCATGTGCCACCCGCGGCTGCATTCGTCAAGGGTGTGGACAATCCGACGCAGACGCTCATGGTACCGGTAATTGCAGGCGGCAATGCATTCACAGTCAGCACCCTTACAGCAGCACAGCCGGTACCCAGTGTATAGGTAATATTTGTTGTTCCTGCCGCGAGACCCGAAGCAACGCCAGCACCGGTTATCGTGGAAATTGAGAGATCACTGCTGCTCCACGTGCCGCCTGTTGGCGTATCACTAAAAGTGGTGGTGGCTCCTGTACATATGCGGGCAAAGCCGGAAATAACTGCAGGCAACTGGTTAACGGTCACGATGCGGGTGGCGCGACAACCCGTAGTAAACGAATAGCTGATAATGGCCGTGCCGGGGGAACTGCCAAATACATTTCCGGAGGCGTCAACAATGGCAATAGCAACCGCGCCGCTGCTCCAGTTTCCACCAGGTGAAGCATTCGTCAGCGCTGTGCCCGCACCTGCACACATACTTGCTGTGCCTGTTATAGCAGCAGGCACAGGATTGATAGTAAATGTTGCGGTCCTGGTACAACCGGTACCAGCCTGCTGATAACTGATGACCGGGTTACCTGCGGCAACCGCAGCCAGGAACCCGGTGCCGGAAATGACCGCCAGCGAAACATCGCTGCTGCTCCAGGTACCACCAGTTACGGCATTGGTCAAAGTTGTAGTAGCGCCCGCACACAACACTGTAGTGCCGCTGATTGCAGGCGGGAGCGCATTAATTGTAACGATTCGGGTAGTGATACAACCCGTGCCAATGGTATAAGTAACAATACCGGTGCCCGCAGATATCCCGCTTACATTGCCCGAACCACTTACTGAGATCAGGCCGCTGCCTGTGCTCCATGTGCCACCTGCTGAGGTATCGGTTAAGGTAATCGTTGATCCGATACATACTTTCGCGCTGCCTATAATTGTTGACGGCAACGGATTCACAGTAACCGGTATAGTTATGACACAGCCGGTTGGCAACTTATAAGAGATAAGGGGTATCCCAACGGCAACACCTGTCACCATACCGGAAGTAGCCACCGTAGCCATGCCTGTATTGCTGCTGCTCCACGTTCCCCCTGTTATGGCATCGGTCAATAATGTCGTGGACCCAACGCATACCCGGGCAGTACCGGAAATTGCGGGCGGCAAAGCATTTACGGTCACGATTGCAGTTCTGTAGCAACCGGTTGCAGACAATGTATAAGTGATATTTGTAGTGCCTGCGGAAATACCCGCAACAAAACCGGAGCCGGTAGCCACGGTAGCCACTGCGGTATTGCTGCTGCTCCATGCACCAGATGGCGAAATGTCCGACAATGACGTCATTGCACCAATACAAACCGATTTAGTGCCGGAAATAACACCGGGAACAGGGTTGATCGTCATATTCATCTGGGCAGCACAGCCGGTGCTCATTGTATAGCGAATAACGGTATATCCGGAGGCCGCGCCCGTAACGATACCTGAAGTGATTCCAATCGTCGCTGTCAAAGTATTGCTGCTGGTCCATGTTCCGCCTCCAAGTGTATTGGATAATGCTGTTGTTGAACCGACACATACCATTGAAGAACCGGAGATAGCGGCAGGTGTTGCATTTACAGTAAATATCGTGGACCGGTAACAACCGGGGGTCTTTGTAAATCGGATGGTGACCGTACCCGCAGAGATACCGGATATAATACCAGTTGTGGAACCCGCGGAAGCTATCGCCGCATTGCTGCTCGTCCAGGTCCCAGTACCCGCTGCATCAGTAAGAATAACAAAGGAGCCGGAACAAACGCTGCCAGCACCGGATATAACTGCCGTTGCCGGGTTCACGGTCACGGGATAGGAAACAGTTGAGGTACCGGTGCCGTCTGTAACCGAGTAAGATATGGTAACTGTGCCTGTTGCCACGCCAAATACTGTTCCAAAAGCATCCACTGTTGCCACAGCAGAGTTGCTGCTGCTCCAAACACCACCGGGAGTTGCGTCGCTAAAGGCAAAGGAACTGCCCATGCAAACCGGAGATACCCCAACTATAGGGCTAACCACCGGAGCAGGTGCAGGCTCAAAGAAATTGAAATCACCTGTTCGCCCGAATGCAGCCACCACACAAAGCCCAAAAACAACCGTAAGTAAAAGTTTTCTCATAAGTAATCCTATAAAAATGCACACCTTTGCATTACTGCAAAACTCACCTAAAGGTAACGCTATCTGCTATCTCCGATATTAAAATGTGCATTACTATCCCATCATTATTTATCTACATAATAATGCACATCATATCGCTGTTTCAAAAATAAGAAAAAAGGAGGAGAAATGGGAAGAAAATGAGGACCAATAAACACAAAAAAAAGAAACATGAAACCTTATCACTTACCAACTTATCACCTATCAACTTATCACTTACACAAGCCCCTCATCGCTCATACTCAGGAAATCATTGCCAGCGATAATAATATGATCCTTAAGCTTAATATCCATTAGCTCTGCCGCATCACGCAATTTCAGCGTCATCGACTTATCGGCATCACTAGGCCTTTTACTGCCGGATGGATGGTTGTGGCCTATTATAATATGGGTAGCATTATTCAGCAGGCAGCTTTTCAGGATCATGCGTATATCCACCACTGTTGCAGTCATACCACCACTGCTCAGGAATTCATGTTTTATAAGTCTCCCGGCCTGGTTCATATACAACACACAAAAAACCTCGTGGTTAAGATCCTGCATTAACGGCATAAAATAACGGGCTGCATCCTTGCTGGTGTTGATCGCAGTTCTGTCCGGCCCATCGATCATTTGGCGCCTGCGGCCTAGTTCCATAGCAGCACAAATCGTGATGGCTCTCGCCTCCCCTATTCCCTTTATTTTTTGCAGTTCGGCAACACTCAGCCGGCCGGCCTCCCGCAGATTGTTGTGGGCAAGAGAAAGCACATCCCGTGCCAGGTCCAGCGCAGAGCGCTCACGTGTGCCGCTGGATATAAGGATGGCCAGCAGTTCTGCATCAGTAAGCGCCGCAGCTCCTTTTTGGAGCATCTTCTCCCGCGGCCGCTCATCCTCGGTCCAGTTCTTTATACTTTTCGACTCCTGCATGAAAATTGAAAATACAGATTATTCCGGCTTCTGGAAGCGATGAACAATAAAAATTATCAATCGCCACTTAGCATTTATAACTTTTTGATTCTGAATTAACCTCCTACCTTCGCTACTCAAAATAATTATCTGTGGATAATGTTTTTACGCATGTGCCCTATAAAGAAACGGGGTATTTCTCCAAACTGGTAACTGACTATCTCAGCGAAAGCAATGATATAAAACCATTTTACGATTTTACCCCCGATGCTGCCGGAGTGGCGCAAGCGATCAAGGTTCGTGCTGCATATCCTGTAGACCGTAAGACTTTAGTAGCAACACTCTCCGCGCAATACGGCCGGCTTCCACGATCCGGAAAAACAGAAGTGAACATACAGTCGCTGCTGAGCGAAAATACGTTCACCATATGCACAGCTCACCAGCCCAACCTGCTTACCGGCTACCTCTACTTTATATACAAGATACTCCATGCCATAAAACTGGCCGAAGAACTGAACATAACCTACCCGCACAAACATTTTGTCCCCGTCTACTACATGGGCAGTGAAGACAACGACCTGGAAGAACTGGGCATGTTCAGGTTTCGTGGCGAGAAATATGTATGGGACGGAGCCGGACAAACCGGCGCTGTAGGCCGTATGAGCCCCGCCAGCCTGAAACCGCTGCTGAATGAACTGTTCAAAACTTTTGGCCCTCCCGGTAGTAATTGCGATGAGCTGCAGGCATTGCTTACAAAAGCTTATTTAGAACACGAAACCATAGGTGCTGCAACAAAGTATCTCGTAAATGAATTGTTCGGCAGGTATGGCCTCGTGGTTTTAGACCCGGATGATGCTATGCTAAAAGCCGCATTCATTCCCGTGGTGCAGGACGAGCTGTTGCACCAGGCAGCTAATCCTATCATCACCAAGCATATAGAAGCCCTGGGAGCAAACTATAAGATACAAGCCCATCCCCGCGAAATTAATCTCTTTTATCTCAATGGCCAGATACGTGAGCGTATTGAGAAAAAAGACGACAAATGGGTCGTATTAAACAGTGAAATTGAGTTTTCAGAAGCCGGAATACTCGCCGAGCTTAATCAGCACCCGGAACGTTTCAGCCCGAACGTGATGCTGCGAGGATTGTTCCAGGAAACGATATTACCTAATGTAGCCTTTATAGGCGGAGGTGCTGAGGTGGCATACTGGCTGCAACTTAATTCGCTTTTCAAGTATTATAAAGTTTTTTACCCAGTTATCCTTTTGCGCCAGTCGGTATTATGGATAGATGACGCCGCAGCGAAACTGCGCAGGCAGTCTGAACTCAGCATCCCCGACATTTTCAAACCGGAGCTGGAGCTGGAGCGCGACTATGTGACAAAACACAGCGGCACTGAATGGCAAACAAAAAATGAAACCCAAGCCATCGAACAAATTTTTAACTCGCTGAAACAAAAAGCCACCACGCTCGACCCTACCCTGGCCGCTGCTGCAGATGCCGCGCTGACAAAGATGCGCCACAGGCTCGCAGAACTGGAGAAAAAGATGTTGCGGGCAGAAAAGCGGAAGATGCAGGTACAATTGGAAAGGATAGACCGGTTCAAAAAAAGCCTGTTCGCCGGTAATAGCCTGCAGGAGCGTGTTGAGAATTTTTCCGGGTATTATCTGGATTATGGATCTTCATTTTTCGATACTGTAAAAGATGCTATAAAACCTTTAACATCGGAGTTTCTAATAATTGAGTAATTTTCGGCATAATGAACCCAATAGCACTAAGGCGTCACCCGCTGAAATTTTATTTCCTTATCTTTTTTCTTACCATCTTCTGCTGTGCACTGGGAGGCTTCATTCTTTGGGTGGGCATAAGATCGGCGGAAAGAAGGGAGAATGGATTTGTAACAATGACTGCCTTTAGCTTATTCTTTATCCTGCTTGGCATTTTTTCCCTTTATAAATATTTCCGGAATACGCCAATAGTTAAGACAGACCAATACCAGGTAACGTTTAATGATACCGAAGCTTATGAGTGGAATGAACTTGAAAGCGCTGAGCTCACCGGCAAACAGCCATTCAGGTATTTGTTCTCTTATAAAATGGAAGGAATGGTGTTGCGCTTTAAAAATGGTAAAGTAAAATACCTTTTCGATGATTTTTATGTAAACCTGAGCGAGATAAAATCCTTTATCCAACAGGTAATTATAGACAGGCAAACAACTTTTACTTACCAGTCTGAGGTGGTTGAGGAAAATCAGAACATACCCGAAACCTTCGCGGCATTTAAAGGCAACCAGTTTACCAGTCTAAGAGGAATTATGCTGTGGAGCCTGTATGCGGTTATAATATTCATGTTCATACTGCGGCCGGGATACCTCGACAATATTAATATTCCTAAATTCATTTCCTTCTTTGGCTTGTTCTGCATTGCCTGGTACTACTTCAATTCTTTACTTCTGAACTACTTCCTGGTATCCGAGCATTATCTCGCTGTAAAAAATCACAATCTTCCATGGAGGAAAAAGCTGTACAGGCTGGAGGACGTTAAGGAAGTTGCCATAGAGACCCAGGGTAAAATGCCTAACAGCCTGCGTATAATAACAAAGGACTTCAGAAGCAAAGTCTTTCCCGGCGGCACATTGAATGACCGACAGTGGCTGGCACTGAAAGAAAAGCTGAATAGCAAGAGTATCACGGTTAGAAACGACAGCCCGTTCCTGTCAATTTAATTACTCCATCAGCATACGATAAGTGAGCACGGAATACTGCACACTGGTATCTATGCTGCAATAAGCGGGATTGATATTTACAGCCGCTCTCTTTTCCCATGCCCCCAGCAAGGTATCCCTGGCTGCTGTGTGAAACGACATCATTTCCTGCGAATCCAGAAAAATGAATGTCCGTTGCGGGGTTTCACCCCTGAGTTTTGAAAGGAACATACTCTCCACAGGCGCTCCCCACTTACTGATCAGCACACTGTCTATTATAGGCGGGAAGGGACTGGTAATAATGACCTTGGTAAGCTGTTTTTGTTTCATTTTCTCATTAATTCGTTCCATCATCGCCACTCTGTTGCTAAAAGGGCCGGCCGCCACAACGATGAATGCAATGCGAATGAAGTACACAACAGCGATAGCTGCAACACACAACTTAGGCCGCATCATAGGAATAACATAATAAACGAACGGGGCACAGCAAATGATAACCAGGGGCATATATTCGCTCTCCATAAAGCTGCGTAACGTAAAATCCCAATAAGTGACGCAGATGAGCGCCACGTATCCAGTGGCAAATAGAATGGTCCAGGCAAAAAGCAGGTACCTTTTATTTGCCAGGAGGCTGATCAGGCCCGTAATGAACAACACCGAAAACAACAAGTAACGGCCGGAGATGCCGTCTTTAAAAAAGCGAAATTGCGGCGAACTGAAGATCGATCTCAACCTGTGGATATCAAAGCCCGTCAGCACCTCTATCTTGCTGCTGTCATATCCATGCTGCATTCCCTGGTAAAATTTAACCCCCGCGAGCACTATAAGAATAACAGAAAAAAGCACCATCTGAACTCTGGTAGACGAGAATAGCTTCCTATCAGCCACGTAAAAAAACCATAAATAGACAGCAGCAAGCATCACCAAAGGATGCGTCCATATAGAAAGAAAAAACGACCCGAAGAACAATACCAGTCTTACCGGGAATGGCCACCGCCGCTCTGCCGCAAAGTAGTTTACCCCGAACGTAAACGTAAGCCAGGCAATACCTTGATGCACTTCATTATTTGGCCAGTAGTACGTATCACTCACAAAAAGGGTAAAATACAGACCCAGCAATATTGCCAGGCCATAGTTGCGGAATTTATATACCAGCAACAACGCAACTGAGAGATAGAATATATAGAACCCTGCCGAATACAATATCATTAATCCCATCAGCGGAATATGAAGCCTTATACCTATCCACGGAAACAATTGAGAGATAAATGACCCGTACCGATGCTCCTCAATATGGAACCGGCCATCATTAATAATCCGGAAGAGCATATGCGGCGCATCTATATAGAGCATCCTTTCCTTAAAGAAGATGAGGGACATCACAAGCAAGACCAGCAGCACAAGCGGCGTAATAAGCGCTGCAGCTTTCATCGGGGAATTCACTACCGGCATATCACCTTTGTCACGCATCATGTAAATATAAAAACTTATCGGGCAATGATGATTTCATCCTGCATTGAAATTAATAGCCACAAAACTTTTGTATACTCTACATTTGCAATAAATTTGTAAACATTATTGTGGTGCGTTAACTTCATCGCATCATTACAATGATAAAATTATGCGGCGGATACCATTTTTTCTGGCATTGTCTTTCCTCATCACATTTTCTGTTGTCTTAAAGGCACAGGAGCGTGGCGATGGTGATGCAAATGGAGGCAAAAGAGAGAAAAGAGTGGTTCATGACAACGACACCTATGGCGGATATGACAGTGAAGGCCGCAATAAAAATAAATATGCACGGAGAGGCAAATTCCAACTGAAACTCAAATGGAACTCACCCGAACAGGCCGCTGGTACAAAGACACACAGACCATTCCCAAAAGGAGAATCAGACCTTGGAGTAAAACTTGGGGTCAACTTCCAGGAGATCGCCCATTCCCCTTTCTCTCCTGCTTTTAATCCGGGGATAGTGGGAGGCGGCTATTTCAGAAGGTTTTGGGGCACATCGGGTATGAGGGCAGAGTTGCTCCTATCAACCGGAAATTATACTTCACAGGATCCGGCAGCCTATTATGCAACGCATACCGCAGGCACTGATACAGTGACCAAGAGTGCTTTCAGCGGTATTTACATCTCTATCCCATTCATGTTTGAGCAACGAGTGTCCCGCAAGGTTTACCTGCTTTTCGGCCCACACTACTCATACCTGCTTTCATCGTCAGATAAAAACGGACAGTTCACTAAAATATACAATAAGAGCAACGTATTTTTTAGATCAGAATTCTCGCTTGTGGCCGGCTTTGAAGTGCAGCTTCCAAAAGCGCTACGTGTGGGTGCGAGGTACGTACATGGGTTGACCGATGTGAACAACAATATTTATCCCAAGGCCTACCTTGGCTGGACCATTAATAGCATCCAGGCTACCTTTTCCTACCGGATACACTAATTAATAAGGCACAATTTTTGTGACTACCTTTGCAAAACAACCCTTATATGAAATACAAGCTCATACTGGCCGCATTTGCAATATTTTCTTTTACCGGTGATAGCCTTGCCCAATTACCGGGTGCTAAAGCGATCAAGAATTCGCTTCCTAAAGTCACGCTGGGTGCTAAGCTGGGTGCTAACTTCAGCGAGCTTCACGCTGCAAATGTGACTATGATAAGGCAGGGATACAAACCAAGTATAGTAGGAGGACTTTTCCTGAGTATGCGCAAGGGAAGGTATGGCGGCCGTATCGAAGGATTGCTCAATCCCGTCAATTATACATTTGCATATAACGCCTCGCAGGATGGCAAGTACAAGAATCTATATCTTGATATACCGCTGTTGTTTGAATACAGGCTCTTTCATTGGTTGTGGGCCCAGGCGGGGCCGCAATATAGCGATGTCATCACCGTTACCGCACACCCAAATCCAAGACCTGCTACAGATCCCCAAACACACTTCAAGTCAGAATTTTCCGCCGTTATTGGCCTTGAGGCAAAACTGCCGGCCCACCTTATGCTTGGTGCGCGATATATACTCGGTGTCACCAATGTCAATAATCAACTCGTAACCGAAGTTCCCGGTTCATGGAAGAACCGTGCAGCGCAGGTATATGTCGGGTTTAGGTTTTTCTAATACCCCGTTCACGCGATCGAAAGAGATTTACCATTACCGCCCCTGCCACTTCAGTCAAAAACATAGACAACGAGAATACAACCATTTCATATATTCCTTACCCTTACAAAGTTCAGACAACTATTAAAGGTGTGTTATCGGGCTTGAATGGACGGAAAGATGCTGCAATTGACATTATGGATATGCCTGGAAGGAGGATATACTCGGATGTGCAACCCATTGTCGACGAGTCGATCTATACAATAGTTATTTTGAACAAAACATTCCCAATGGCTTATACCTTATTAAATTTAGAACCGAGAATATGTATAAAACCATGCGATTTAGCCTCGACCGGTAATTTATTATACCCTT
>CANJQU010000033.1 GCA_947476485.1 Chitinophagaceae bacterium | reverse complement strand
TTGAATTTGAACCCGGATAGCAGCTTTGTTTTCATATACAAACCATTGCCTACCGAGGAGCGAAGGATTTACTCGCGCGAAATATCTTTTGGAAAATGGAGGAGGGAAAATGACTCGGTGATCTCCCTTAATTGGAATGGGGCCTTAACGTTAAGCAAGACCAGGGACGGGGAGATACGCAAGCGTTATTTCCATGAAGATAAGATTCCAATGCCTGTGCGAATTGAAAATTGGCGGTTTCAGTTATCTGCAGACAAAAAGCGGTTGTTACCTTTTTATCAATGACCACCATGAATATTGACTATCTCATAATAGGCCAGGGAATAAGCGGCACACTCCTCAGTCGTGCTTTGATGAAAGCGGGCAAGAAGGTCATTGTTGTTGACGATGGTAATGTTACTACTTCAAGCAAAGTAGCTAGTGGGGTTATCAATCCCGTGACTGGTAAGCGACTGGTAAGGACCTGGATGATAGACGAGTTGCTGCCGTTTGCACGGAACATCTATGGCGAAATGGAAATGGAGCTTGGGGTGCCACTTATCAGCCAGTGCAATATTTTGGATTTCCATGCCTCGCGGGATGCTGCACAGGCCTTTAGTGGTAAACTACCTGATGAAATGGAATATTTGCGGCAGGTGCGTGAGGAAGGGACGTGGCAGGAGTATTTTCGATTCAACTATGGTATTGGCGAGATCGACTCTTGCCTGCTGTTAGACATCGGCACTATGCTTAGGTGGTGGCGGGATCAGTTACTGATAAAAGATGCGCTAGTATGGAATAGATTCGAAATAGCGGGATGTGTGATAGAAGAGGGTAGTGTACGCTACAACGATATTACCGCGCAAAAGATCATTTTTTGTGATGGACCGGCCTGTATTGAAAATCCATTGTTCAACAAGCTTCCATGGTCTAAGGATAAAGGAGAAGCGCTGATAGCAGAGATACCCGGCTTGCCGGCAACGAACATTTATAAGCAGGGCATCAATATAGTTCCATGGCATAACGGCCAGTTCTGGATCGGCGCCACTCACGACTGGAAATACACCGATTTGCAGCCCACACCCGCATTCAGGAAGCGAGCCGAAGAGTTGCTGAATTACTGGCTAAAGCTGCCATATAAGATCGTCGGCCATATAGTAGCCCAGAGGCCGGTAAATATGGACCGCAAACCATTTGTAGGGCTTCACCCTGCGATGCCTTCTGTAGGGATATTTAATGGTATGGGTACAAAGGGCTGTTCTGTAGCGCCTTATTTTGCGGCGCAGTTTGCACAACACCTCATAAATGGAACTTCGCTTTTGCCTGATGTAGATGTGAAACGGTTCACAAAAATATTGACGCGTTAACTGCTGACCATCGACGTATCAACTGTCAACTTATTTCTTACTTCCCGGATACATTCACATAGTTCTCTATCGGCTGGCGCTTGGCTATGGAGCGGGCAAGGGTCATTTCGTCGGCATACTCCAGTTCGCCGCCAAAGGCTATGCCGCGGGCAATGGTTGTAATAGTTACAGGAAGGTCTTTTAGCTGTCTGGCCATATAGTATACCGTCGTGTCGCCCTCTATAGTAGGGCTGAGGGCCATGATGATCTCAGTGATCTCGTTCTCTTTTACGCGGTTGTGCAGCGTAGCAATGTTGAGTTGGTCGGGGCCAATACCATCCAGCGGGGATAGTATGCCACCGAGCACATGATATAGTCCGCTGTATTGCTGTGTGCTTTCAATGGCTATTACATCGCGGATGGTCTCTACTACGCACACCTGGCTGCGGTTGCGGCCGGGGTTCACGCAGATGATGCATACTTCGCTATCAGATATGTTATGACACTGACTGCAGAACTTCACGCCGTGCCGCATACGTGATACTGCCTCAGTAAATGCGTCTACTTCACCTGTGTCCATGCGCAGCAATTGCAGCACCATGCGCAACGCTGTTTTCTTCCCTATTCCAGGCAGCCGCGAAAATTCGTGAACTGCATCCTCTACAAGCTTTGATGAAAATATCATTGTGAAATTCTAAATCCCAAGTCCAAATCAAATTCGTTTGTCCAAAATTGTCCGGTTTTGTTTTGAGTGTAATACGCCGCCTATGATTATCTGTTTGCGTACGATATCCTTTCTGAAAAATATAGTATACGGAAAACCTTTTACAAATACGCGGCTTAGGTCTTTATATACGGAACCAAGTATCAGCTTATCAGATTGCAATTTATCAATTGCAGCAAGTACATTCTTTTTAAACTTTTCGCCTAAATCGTATTGTTGTTCTGAATACCAGATAGCAGTTTGCTCTATTTCATGGATAGCGGCTGTTAAAAAGATCACTTCGTACACAAATATAATTATTTACCGAGCAGTCTTTTTTTAGCTTCATCCCATCCCATTGTTTCTGCTGTGCCGGCATCATATTCTTTCATGCGTTCATCCAACACCCGCTTATGTTCTTCAGGTATGTCGTCTTCAAAGTCTAAGCCCAGCAATCTTTTTATAGCCTTAATAAGCCATTCATCATTCACATGGTTTAGCTCTTCGATGATCTGGCTTCTTTCCAACTCAATATTCATAAAACAGCCGTTTTTACAAAATTAGTCAATTTCCCCCGCTCCCGGTATTTTTAAGATCAATGTACAGTGGTATCTTGGTACGATATTTTGGCTTGCATTATATTGCGAACATGGAAATCATAACACTCGACAACGATATCAAAGTATTGTATGTAACGGCAACCTCATTTCCCGATGGGATAATGGATGCTTTTGAGCGGCTTTATGCATTGGTGCCACGAGGTGGTGGCCGGCGAATTTTTGGAATTTCCCGTCCCGAGAAGGGTGTAGTTACTTACCGGGCTGCTGCCGAAGAGATGAAGGACGGAGAGGCTGACCAACTGGGTTGCGACACTATGTTGTTGAAAAAGGGCAAGTATGCTGCAATTACTATCCCCGATTTTATGGAGGATATCTCGCGCGTGGGCGCTGCTTTTCAGCAGTTAATTGCCATGCCGGGTATTGATAGGGATGGATATTGTGTGGAATGGTACCTCAACGAGACGGATGTGCGGTGTATGGTGAGAGTTAATAGTTAAATTTAAAAAACAACGACAATGAGGAAATTATCTGTATTCAATTTTGTGACCCTTAACGGGTTTTACAAAGATGCCAATGGGCAGATCGCATGGCACAAACATGATGCTGACCAGGAGGGTTTTTCTGCGGAGAGTGTTGGTGCCGGTAATATGTTGCTTTTCGGACGAACCACCTACGAGATGATGGCCTCGTTCTGGCCTACTCCGCAAGCTATACAATCGATGCCATTAGTGGCAGCGGGTATGAACAAGGCAGAAAAGATAGTGTTCTCAAACACCCTGAAGGAGGCGAGCTGGAACAACACACGTATCATTGGTGGAAACATCATAGAGGCTATAACGGAACTTAAACAAACACAGGGTAGGGATATGACCATTCTTGGTAGCGGGAGCATTGTAACGCAATTCGCTGAGCATGGGCTGATTGATGAATACCAGATAATGGTAGATCCCATCGCTATTGGCGGAGGTACTACGCTGTTCAGCGGGTTAAACCGCCAACTGGAATTACAACTAACGGCTACCCGGAAGTTTGAAAATGGTGCAATGCTGCTGGTTTATGTGCCTTCAGACCTGGATACCTAAAAGTTCATCTTATTTCGCAGCGGACTCGGGACTCCATTTTTGTGCAGCAATATACTTGTTGTCTTGTAGCGCACATAGGAGCGTGTTACATAGATATACCCTTTGTAATCGTTTTTATCGCCCCATGAGTTCTTTACCTTGTAGTATTTACGGCCATTCTGGTCTTCAGCCATGCCTACTATATGCATGCCGTGGTCGTCGGTGGTTTCGTAGTTGTCGAAAGCCCGCTGGCGAAGCTCAGGAGTAATGATCCTTTCGTCTTTAGGGCCGTTGAATATGTATTTCTTTTCAGAGTCGTCCATGTCATCGTAATCCTTCTCAGGCACGTAGGCCACACCGCTTTTCCAGCTGAATGACTTCTCGCTCACATCTGCTCCCCATGAAACTGTAAAGCCTTTGTTCAGCGCGTAATCGATAATGTCGGTGAGGTCTTCCATTTGCACATTGTACACTCGCTGGAAAGCCCAGTTGTCGGGAACCATGAGCATCATCTTCTTATACGGAGGGTCGGTAAGAAAAGACGAAAGCTCTACATAGTCTTCCGGATGGATGCCAACGCGCTGCTCGGCAAATGATTTAGGGGAATACCATTTATTGTCAAAACGAAACCTGCCGGGCATTTCGCCGAGGTAAGAGTTAAGCACATCTTCATAAGCTTTTTTCCACGACGGGGTCAGGTGACCGTTCGGATTAGTTACCACAGCATCCAGCATTGATTTCAGGATGGCCATCATTTCGGCAAACTTGTTCTTTGTAGTGCCATATTGCAGGCCGGTATAAACTTCCTGCGGCACCGCGCCATACTTTGCATACATATTGATCACATCATGGGCTTCGCCGCCATCGCCCCAGGCCACTGAGCCGTGCATGCGCACATAAGCATCCGCTTTTTCAAGGTACACGCAATGGGCGCTGAATATCTGGGAGAGTTCAATAGGCTCCTTACCCATGCGCATCATCTCGCTCTCAATGAATGAATTTGTAGAGTAGCTCCAGCAGGTGCCAGAGCTTGCCTGGTTGCGCACACTTGTATGTTCCAGGTCTATCAATGTATTGAATTCATACTTCTTCTTCTCCTTTACTTCCTCTTTTTTAGCAGAAGGAGCGTTAGGGGTGGTAACATAACTATGATTAGCTTCTATTTTTTTTATCAGGTCGTCCTGTGCGTTAGCAAGCACAGGAGAAATAATAAACGCCAGCGCGATAAATCTCTTCATTCTGAATGTATTGTTTTGGGCCTGACAAATGTACCTAATAATACGATATGTTGGTAGTCGGTTTTGAGTGAAAAAAAATCTTGAAAATAGGTGTATGGCATAGTTTTTACAACAATATTGAAAAAAACAAACCATGAAAAACACAGTTGCTAAGTTAATGACCATTTGCCTGGCCGCATTTTTGCTAACATCATGCGTGGCCAAGAAAAAATATGTTTTCGCCCGTGACAGAGCTAATAAGGCAGAACAGGAAAATGTAACGCTAAACGGCAGGATCGCACGGCTTAACGATACAGTAAGCAAGCTGCACAACCAGGTGAATGCTATGGGTAGGGCGAATGAGAACACGTCTGACGAGCTCTTTAAGGCATATACCGAACTGAACAAAACAAACAGCGAGCTGAATTTGAATAAAGAGCAGGTAGCAGCCCAACGCCAGCGTCTGCAACAGCTAATGACTTATATTAGCCAGCAGCAAAAGGCAAGTGCCGACCTGAAAAAGAAAATATCCGATGCGCTGGTTGGTTTTAACAGCAGCGAGCTTACCGTAACCATGAAAAACGGTAAAATATACATCAGTATGCAGGAGAGCTTATTGTTTCCTTCAGGCAGCGCCGTTGTAAATTCAAAGGGTAAGGAAGCGTTGTCTAGACTTGCAGAGGTATTGAATACCAATGCAGATATAAATATTGATATTGAAGGGCATACAGACAATGTGGCAATACATACAAAGCAATACGCAGACAACTGGGCGTTGAGTACCGCCAGGGCTACATCTATTGCCCACGTTCTGATAGATGACTACAAAGTGACACCCGTAAAGCTGATAGCCAGTGGCCGTAGCAGCTATGTGCCGGTTGCCAGCAATGATACTCCCGAGGGGCGCGCCCAAAACCGTCGTACAGAGATAATACTGGAACCTAAGTTAGATGAACTTATGGCGATTATGGATGCGAAGTAGTCTTTTTGACAAAAAGCATATCGAATTTTACAGTTTATATTAAATAGAGGCGCAAGATTTGCGTCTCTATTTATTTTGGGTCTGCATTATCAGAGAGTTATGCACCCTAATGTTAATAACTCATTTAAGGGATGGGGGTAAATCGTTGTAATTTTATGTCAGATAGCTTAAAACTGTTTATTCATGAAGAAAATTATCGTTTTCGCAGCCTCCGTGTGTTTTGCCTCCTTTTTTCTTACGTCCTGCATTGTCTCTAAAAAGAGATACCTGGATGAGAAGGCGAGGGCCGATATGGAACATGCCAACAACCTGGAGCTCAATAAAAAGCTGGACGACGAGAAAAACCGTGTAACCAAACTGAACGGCAATGTTAATGATCTGAATAGCGCTATTGCCGGTCTGAACAGTGACATAGCAGGCTTGAATAAGCGAATTGGGAGGCTTAAAGACAGCATTCATGCCGGCGAAAACACGATTTTTGAATTGAATAGCCAGATCAGTGATCTTGGGAACGAAAACAAAAGTACCCGTAAACAGTTAAGTACTACCAATGCACAGATCGCCGAACAGCGCAAACGCCTGGAGCAGTTACAGGCACTGATAGACCAGCAACAAAAAGCTACCGAGGCACTGAGAAAGAAAATAGCGGATGCATTGGTTGGCTTTAACAGCAATGAACTGACCGTGACCATGAAGAATGGCCGTGTGTATATAAGTATGCAGGAAGGCCTGTTGTTCCCATCGGGTAGCGCGGTGGTGAACCCTAAAGGGAAAGATGCCTTATCTAAGGTGGCGAGCGTACTTAACACGAGCAAGGATATAAACATAGATATTGAAGGTCATACCGACAGCTTGCCGATACACACAAAGATGTATGAGGATAACTGGGCGCTGAGCACGGCGAGGGCTACGTCTATTGCCCATGTGCTGATCGATGAATATAATGTAGTGCCGGCGAAGCTGGTAGCCAGTGGACGTAGCGAGTATGACCCTATTGCTACCAACAGCACTCCGGCAGGCCGCGCCCAGAACCGCCGCACAGAGATCATCCTGGAGCCAAGGCTGGATGAACTGATGGACCTGATGGATGGAAAGAAGTAAGGAGCGGCAATGCCCGCATGGAATTCTACTAAGCTTTTTTTAACTGGATTCGTTACTTTTGCAGTATAAAATATTGGATAATGAGAGCGACCTCAGTGCATCCCCCTTTAAGTAACGTTCAGGCTGAATTGCTGAAAATTTTTTCAGCGGATATTCCGGAAAGTCACCTCGTTGAATTGAGAAAAATAATTGCGAAGTTCTTATTAGAAAAGGCAAGGGATAAAGCAGACGATATTTGGGACCAAAAGGGTTATAGCGATAAAAAGATCCAACAAATTTTAAATAAAAAATAGTGCCCTCCCTGAAAATAGTCCTGGATACCAACTGCCTGCTTCGGTCCATATCCCGCAGATCTGCATATTCTATTGTCCTGGACAAGCTATATGACGATGTCTACGAACTGGTTGTATCCAATGATATACTATTGGAATATGAAGAGAAAATAGAGGAAATATTTTCGATTGAGACTGCTGAATTGATAATTGGCGCCTTTGCACTATTGCAAAATGTAAGAAAGACAGATCCCCATTTTCAATTAGGCCTGATTACTGCTGATCCCGATGATAATAAGTTTGTTGACTGTGCTTTTGCGGGTAATGTTCATTTTCTGGTGACCGATGATAAACACTTTAATGTACTTCGAACGATCTCTTTTCCCTCGATCAACATTATTACACTCGATAAATTCAAAGAGATACTTTTAGCATCGTAAGTGAGCTATTCTATGTTGAGGAAATCGTATTCTAATCAATGGGCGAAGAAATAACTGAACGGCAGCATCTATTAAAGAAACGGCCGATAAACAGCATCTGGCTGTTACTTCTATACAATGTCCTGGTCATGATGCTGCCTATAGCGCTTATTATTATCCGGAAAGGGAATGGCGCTATAGAGCTGTACTATTCCTCTGTTTATGCAGTTGTTGCAATTGTTGGGTTCAACTTTCTTATACAGGGCATCTTTAGCGTGTTCGTGCGTCTTGCGAATATAACCGGGCGCACCTTGATAGGGTGTATGCTGTATCTTATCATTCCGCTGGTGTTGTTCAATATCGTTTCCTATCATGGCAGTTTTGCCATAATAGACCTTGTTACCGGCAAAGATCTTTCCACGGTGAATGTTGGATTTCATGGAGCAGTGGTGCTGACATTTGTTGGGTTCAAGATTTTTTTGATAAAGTGACTAGAGAGCACCTGCTGAGATATTGCAGCGTCATTTTTGCAACCTGATTGAAGCTGCAGATTTGTTTAAGAGGAAAATTATTTCAATCTTTAAGGATTATAAGCTTTCTAAAACCATTGCTCACAATTTAAACACCTAAGAAATATGATCACCAGTCTAAAAAGTTCTTCTACAAAATATGTTGCTGCGGCTTGCCTGCTATTTGCAAGCGGAGCGTCATTTGCCCAGCGTGGATTTGATTTTGGATTAAAAGGCACTTATCAGGCATCAGCAATGCTAAACCAGACAGACCAGGACGCAGGACCAGAGCTGGATTTTAAGAACAAAATGGGCTTCGGCGCGGGAGCTTCAATAGGTTATACCTTCACAAAGCATATTGGCGCAGAAATAGGCATTCTCTATTCCAAACAGGGGTGGTCATATACCGGCGAGTCAGGCAGGATTGCGACATCAACTAATGGAATCCTCATTATCTGCGATGAGTTCCAGGGACTGGCCTTTTACAACACAATTCCTTTTTCCAGCAAGTATACAGCAGATATATCGTTGACTTATCTTAAGATCCCTTTGTTGTTCCGGTACACAGGTAACAGTGCCAACAGAACCTATTTTAGTGGGTTTATTGGGCCACAGCTCAATATGCTTAGCTCTGCTGTTACGAAAGTTAATGGTACAACAACTTCTTTTGCTGCGTATGGTATCAAGAATGAGGATATGTACAAAAAGCAAACGTTGAGTGGTGTGTTGGGACTCGGATTTGGTGTGCGTCTCCCCGCTAATTTAACTGTAGCGCTCCATCTCCGTTTGGATTACGGACTGAATGATGCAGAAGATAAGAGCAAGAATGGAACTATGCTGGGGATAAATTACAACATGTACGATCCAAAACGCGCCACAACAAATAATGCAACCGCAGGGTTGATGCTCAGCGTAAATTATAAGCTGAAAATGGGTAAGAAGAAATAATACCACCGTATGGTTTTAATGAATCGAAACGGAGCGCCATCGCGCTCCGTTTCCTTGTTAATACAGAATCAATGGCTTAACACCGCGCCGTCTTCTTCTTTTTCCCTATGCTGTTCCGGCCTTCCGCTTTTTCTATGTAGTCCAGCGCATATGGCACCTTGCAGGCGGTGTCACCCACGTCTACTTTTACCTTGCCTATCTTTACGGCCGTTTGCTTTGCCAGTTCATTCAGCTCAGTAACATAGGTACCCACCGCTATCATAAAACCGTTCATGGAAGACTTCACACGGTTGGGGCTTTTGTCTATTTGCTGAGGAATCGTCTTGAGAAGTTCTTTAAGTAATGGTATCTCCAGCTTGCTGTCGTCGGTGATAGAAACGACATTTGAAAGGGTGGCCCAGCCCGTGCTGGCAATACCTTCGTCTTTTGATTCTATCCATTTCATCGCCAGCTCCATCCCGTGCTTGCTTTCTGCAGCTACACCGGCTACCGTATATTCCCGCAACGTGGGGGCAGTTGCGCTTTGTGCCCATGCCTGCAGATCTTTAGCAGTCATCTTTTCAGGCTCCGCTATGATTCCTGCCAGGTACATGGCATCATATATGCCGCTCTTGTATAGCTCCAGGGCTATGTCGTGGCCATTTTTTATTTTCTTCTGTAATTTTTTCAGATCCTCTATCTTAACACCATACAGCGGTTCGTTGACCCCATGTTTCAGGAGTACTCTCTTAATAGATTCCTGGCCTAAAGATTCGAGTTCTTTTAGAATTTCGCTGGTTGTCATAAAACAAGATAAAATGTTTTATAAAAGTATATAGAGGAGTATTCTTCGACTCTGTGTGAACTTGCTTAAGGTTGCTGTTTCAGGTTCTTATCCAGCTCTTTATCCAGCCACTCGTTCGATTTTTTTCGAGTTTCCTCCAGGTCTTCCAGCGCCTTTGCTTTTACTTTTTTCAGATCCTGTTCTTCGGGTTCCTGTTGTTCTTTGGGAAGCCTGAATTCGGGGCGTTTCTTCAATATGCGTTTTCTTGCAGCCATGCTGGAATGTTTAAGTTTTACCGGACCTCGAATGACCTCAAAGCCCGCGTGACAAAGCTAAAGGATTTAGTGCGAAAGATGCAGGGTGGGATATGAAGAAAATGAAATGAAATACCAGCAATACTGAAATAAATAAAACTCCATCATTACCCGCGTGCAACACGGAATAAGATGGAGTCTTATTTCTAAAGATATGCTCTTTATATTAGTTTGAAGCCGAAGCGGAATCAGTTCTGCAACGGATCGCGAATATTACATGATCCTCAAAATAGGTAATGGTTTCCTTACCGTTCGCTATATACCCCGCAGGTATTTCATTGATGATACCCTCTGCATCTATTATGTTCATGCCATTCTGGGTGTCTATTTTCTTGATAAAGATGTATTCCTTCATATCGATTGCTTTTTTATGTAGTACAAATATAATGATCCCAGCCAATTAAACCGAAAATTTTTACAACGAAAATATCGTGAACCGGGGGTGATTTTCGGGTGATATTTATTGTCGCTATCAGTACCGTACATCCATCTCCTTTACCAGGTTATCGGCATGTCCCAGTTTATCTATCAGGAACAGGATGTAGCGGATATCACACACTATGGTTCTCTTATATTTTTTGTCAAAGGCTATGTCTCCGCTCATGGCTTCCCAGTTACCGTCAAAAGCAGTTCCCGTGAGCTCTCCGTTGGCGTTCATCACCGGGCTGCCAGAGTTGCCGCCGGTAATGTCATTGTTGGTAATAAAGCATGTGTGCAGTGTGCCGTCAACGTCTGCGTAATTACCATAATCCCGGGCCTTGTATAGTTCTATCAGCTTTGCAGGTACATCAAATTCATCACTGCCTGGTTTGTATTTTGCCATGAGGCCATCGAGTGTGGTGAAGTAATTGTAATGGATGCCGTCGGCGGGATCGTAGCTAAGTACACTGCCGTAAGAGACACGCATAGTTGAATTTGCGTCTGGTGAGAACAGCTTTTCCGGTTTTTGCTCCATCAGTTCGTGCACATACTGGCGGCTCAGCTCAGCCTTCTTATAGTTGAAGGCATCGATCTTTGGCTGGAAGCGGGTAGCATAATTTGTCACGAAGCTCAACGCATATTGCATCGCTGCATCGCTCTTTAACTTTGCGAAAGACGGCGCCTTGCAAAAAGCATTGAACTTATTGCTGTCTGTGAGAAAGGTATGTGCAAAGACATTATTGGTATAGCTTGTATACGCAGCCCTGCTGCTTGCTTTGCCTTTCAGTATATCCTTTGTATAAACATCAGGAAGTTCAGCTTTAGGAAACGCCTTATAATAGAACTCAGTCATTTCGGTAAACATGTCTTTATCGGTGCGCGGCTCAAACACTTTGTACGCGGGCTTGTAAGCCATTTTTGCCGCGTTTATGTACTTTTTAAGCGTATCATCATCCAGCTTGCCCTTGTGCCTGTCGTAGGCGTCATAAAGTGGTTTGAGGGAAAGAG
This sequence comes from Chitinophagaceae bacterium, assembly GCA_947476485.1. GTDB lineage: Bacteria > Bacteroidota > Bacteroidia > Chitinophagales > Chitinophagaceae > Nemorincola. Next base: position 26,689 of record CANJQU010000033.1, on the reverse strand, counting down.
CCATACGGGTTATAGCAGGCGCCCGGAAGCACTCCGTATTGTATACAACATGTTTTGCATAAGGCGTATAGTCAGCGTACATTCCGGCGAATTTGGTCATCAGGTCTGCAGGCATGTTGTGCTCTTTCTCCCATTTAGTGAAAGTTTCCTCGGCTTTGCTTTTCTTATTTACCACCATCAGGCGTTTCAACTGCTCGGTCTGGCCTATATAGTACTTCCAATAGTTGGCAATGCTGGAATAGCTTGATGTAAGCTTCAGGTAAGTCGCTGTATCCTTGTCCATATGGCGGCGCATAATGCCAAGGCGCAGGTCGCGGCAAGCGACTATTGCCGGGTTAACCACATTTATTGCAAGGTCTACACCATAAGAAACTTCATACCTGTTCGTGCGGCCCGGATAGCCAAAGATCATTGAAAAATCGCCCTCGTTTTCGCCTTTAGCTGAAACCGGGAGGAATTTTTTAGGGTGATATGGTACGTTCGAAGGGCTATAGCTTTTAGGCTCATTGTCAGCACCTGCATATATGCGGAACATAGAGAAGTCAGAAGTATGGCGTGGCCACATCCAGTTATCAATATCACCGCCAAACTTGCCGAGCGACTTAGGTGGAGTACCTACCAGCCTTACGTCTGTATACCTTTTGTAGATAAGCAGGAAGAACTGGTTGCCGTTGAAGTAATCCTTTACATTGGCCACCAACTTCCCTCCGGCCGACTCCTTGTCTTCTATTTCTTTCTTTATAGCGTCAAATTTTTTGGTGTATTCTTCACCTGTGGCATTGCCTACAGCAGCCTTTACTCTTGGGGTAATGTCCTCCATGCTTTGCAGGAACAGGGCTGTAACGCCCTGGGCCGGCAGTTCCTCCTGCAGATTATGTGCCCAGAAACCATTGTCGAGCAAGTTACGCTCCACAGTACTTAAGTTAGCTATCGCATCGTAGCCGCAATGGTGATTGGTAAGCAGCAGCCCTTTATCAGAGATCATTTCCGCGGTGCATCCGCCCCCAAACTGTAAAATTGCATCTTTGATGCTGCTGTGATTAATATCGTAAAGATCTTCCTTAGATAACCGGAGTCCCAGGCGGAGCATCTCGTCATAATTCTTCCCGATAAGCATAGGTATCCACATACCCTCATCGGCCCGGGCGCCAAACATCATAAACACGGCAATGCAAAGTAGAAGCGATCTTTTCATTTGAGTTTTTTTAAGAACGGCAAAAGTAAGGTTACAAATTGGTTTATTATAGCAAATGTGTTGTGGTATTCAAATGAAATAGCCTCCGTAAAGGATACGGAGGCTATCATTGAAGTTATTAAATTTGATTAATACCAGAAATCATGGTATCCGTAGCCATGCACATGCTGCCACTCTTTCCTTTCGCTCTTCCAGGTTTTTTTGTATGCTTTGCGCTGTTTTCTTGCAGCAGCATAGGGCCTGTCTTGCCACATTTTCTTGTGCATCTTAAATTCTTTCTTGTCTGCTTTCCAGTCTTTCCTCCAGGCTCTGTAGCAATGGAAGTCTTTGCACTCTTTTGTGTCTTCAGATTTAGGATCGTGTGCAAAAGCGCTTGTAACGCTGAACATCAGGAACGCTAAGAACGTAAGTAGGATGTTTTTCATCATTTTTTAGTGTGTTTATGGCACCAAGGTAGAAAAAATTTTTCTCTTCGCACAACAATATTAAAAAAAAAGGCAAAAATATTTTTTTTGCCTCTTTTGTGAATTCGATTTTAATGACAAAATCGCGATAAAACATAACTAACAGCTGTGGGTTAACGCGCAGCACTATTTGTGCATGTCTTCTTTCATATCACTTTTGTCGTCTTTTTTTATCGCCTTTTCTTTTTTCTTCATGGCTTTCCGGTCACTGCCATGATATTCTTTCTTAAGCATTTTGCGCTCTTTCTTTACACTCTTTTTGTCCTTCTTTTCGGCTTTCGGGCCTTCCTGTGCAGATGCGCCTAAAGTAAAGCACGCAAACAATGCAATTAAAAAATACTGTTTCATGAAGCTTTGTTTTAAAGTGAATGATTGTTATTTCCACTGAGCGTTTAAATAACCGTGCCGTGAAGTTTTATATGGTCTTCATACAGTTTTATTTATCAGCTGCTTCTTTCAGCTCGCTCTTATCGCTTTTCTTCAGTGCTTTTTCCTTTTTCTTCATAGCCTGGCGCTGCTTACCATGATAGGCTTTCTTATGCATCTTGTATTCCTTCCTTTCCTTTTTGTATTCCTTCTTATCCGCTTTTGGTCCGTCCTGCGCCATTAAGCCCGAGGATACAAATGCGATCAACGCAATTAAAATAAATCTTCTCATACGTATTGTTTTTTAATCGATTAAGAATTAATCGATTAATTATATGTAAAAATCGTGCCGTAGCGATGACTTTATGAAAAGGAATTAGGGATAATTCACCGGCTCAAGGGTGGTCGTAAAGGCTCCTATTTCATAGTAGCGGTCCTTGCCGCGATACAAGTACGATAGCAGCGCAACACCCTTACACGGTCTGGGCATACGCGGGATGGCTTTACGTTGTTTACCCTCGGGATCGGGATACATGTCTGCATAATCATCTCTTGATGTGCCGGCATTAATTTCGAATTTCACAGCGTTTTTTGTGCGGGTGCGCTTTGTATTACCTTGTACTGTTTCGGTACTTATAGAGAGCGGTATGGGTTGCTGGTTTATCCAAATGGTGTCTGGTAACGGTTCTTTCCGGAAATCACGGAATTCAATGACGAAACTATAATTACTGCCCCTTTTCCCGGCGACACCGCCACTCCAGTTGCGCACCGTGGAGTTCAATATTTTTATAGTTTGTGCGCTGCCAGCCACGGCAACGAGGAGGGAAGCTAAAACGAAAATCGCAGTTTTATACATGATAATGGCTTTAGTACCCATATAAGATAAGTAAAGTTACATTTTCCATAATCATCACAGAAGAGACAGGGCCATCTGGATAAGACCGATAAGAAATCCAAGTACGCCGCCTATTATTTCAATAAACTTAAACTCTTTTTTCATCACCGATTGTAGTATCTCCTCCAGTTTATCCGATGAAAAGTTGGAGACCTTGTCCGTTACCATTTTTTCAATATCGATTCTTTCGCTGAGCGAGTCGGTGTACTGATGGATGATCTCAGGCAAGAGCAAGCCAATTTCCTCCATCATGCCTTCTTTTATTTTTGCCATAGTGCCATCTCCCACGAACATGGAGATGATAGGGAGCTTTTCCTTTAGCTTCACCTGCAGGAAATTGTCGAGGTGCTTTTCTATAGTGGGGTTAAGGCCTTGCAGCATTTCGGGGTCTTTAAGTTGCACGGCTATTTCATCGAAATGGATCAATTCTTTAGCCACAACACGACCTAATTGCTCTGCCACCTGGCGCTGCCGTTTTGGGAAAATACCCTGGATGGTGATACCCAGGAAACGCACGGGATTGCGCGGGTGAAATAACATAAAGATGGCGATCCAGGTAGTAAACCAGCCCGTAAACGCTGCAACGAATGGCTGCAGCCAAAACATAATTATACTCATGAACGGCGAAAATAGACCAAAAACAGGAAACCGATTATTTTGAACCGGCGTAAAGGTGTTTGAGGTTTTTATTTTAACTTTAATAAAACAACACACTATGATCGCATTTCTTGGAACAGGCCTGTTAGGATCGAATTTTACTAAAGCATTGATAAAAAAGGGGGAAACAGTACACGTGTGGAACAGGACCGTATCGAAAGCAAGAGCGCTGGAAGCGGATGGTGCAATGGCATTTGAAAACGCAGGAGATGCAGTGAAAGGCGCAAGCAGGGTGCACCTGACCCTGAAGGATGACGCAGCAGTGAATGAAGTGCTTGAAAAGGCAAGCCTGGGTTTTGATCCGGGTGTCATAATCATTGATCATACCACTACATCTGCTGGTGGTGCAGCCGAACGTACCGAACTATGGAAAAAGCGTGGTTACACCTATCTGCATGCACCTGTATTTATGGGACCTGCAAATGCTTTGGAAGGAACCGGTACAATATTAGTCTCGGGCGACCAGGATGTAATTAATTTGGTTGAACCCGCACTGGCAAAAATGACCGGTAAAGTGCTCAATTTCGGGACGGAAATTAATAAAGCCGCGGGCATTAAGCTGATCGGCAATCTCTTCCTTATGTCACTGACCGCAGGGCTGGCCGACACCCTGACACTGGCTAAAACACTGAACATCTCTATAGATGAGGTTTCACAGTTGTTCAGCACCTGGAACCCCGCAGCTATGCTGCCAGTGCGATTGAAGAAAATGACGAGCAAAACATTTGACCAGCCGTCGTGGGAGCTGAATATGGCCCGCAAGGATGCGGGGCTGATGATGCAGGAAGCAAAGCAGGGTGGGGTACCACTAGCTGTGATACCCGCCATAGCCACGGAGATGGACAGATGGATAGCGCGCGGTCACGGCAATGATGATTGGACAGTACTGGCGAAAGATGCTGTGGAGTAAAGTATTAGACCGTTTTATGTATTCATATATATAGTAGAGACGCAATGTATTGTGTCTCTACTAATTTTGGTTTGTTTTAATTTGATAGCTTCTATATACTCCTAATGCATCCCCTCCGCAAGATCTGCTTTCTTCGGTTGCTTGTTTCCTTTGACCATCAGCATAAAAGGGATGCATATGAGGAATAGTATGCCGAGGTATAGGAACACGTCCATATATGAAAGCACTGCTGCCTGCTTCGTAACGATACGGTCGAGTGTTTGATAAGCTGCTCTTAAGGCCTCATCAGTTGTCATTCCTTTTGTCATCATGTAGTTATGTTGCATCCCGTGCACACGCTGCTGCACTACTGGATTATCGTATGACATATGGGAGTTAAGGTCATTTTTGTGAACCACATTCTGGGTAGCCATGAATGTGGTGATCAGTGCAACTCCAAAAGAGCCGCCAAGTTGCCGCATCATGCCGGTAAAGGCAGCCCCCTGGCCAATTTGCTGCCCTTTAAGTGTAGACAGGGAGAGAGTGGTAATAGGAATAAATAACATGCCGAGTCCAAACCCACGGAATATCAGCATCCAGAAAAAATCATCTTTGCTGGTGTCAGGTGTTATTATTTTATACCCCCACAAGCTATAGAGGAAGAATATAAACATTCCAAGGGCAACGAGGTATTGCTGTTTTACGCCTCTTTGCAACATCTGGCCTATTATGGGCATCATAAACGCTGTGGTAAGCGCCGCCGGTATCATCAACGCACCGGCCTGTTGGGCTGTCCAGCCAAGAGTGCTTTGGGTGTAAAGTGGGATGATGAAAGTAGAGCCGTATAGTCCGAAGCCAAGAATGAAAGACAGCACGGTACCAACGGCAAGGTTACCGTTTTTCAATACCCTTAGCTCCACAATAGGATTTTTAGCCGTAAGTTCCCGCCACACAAAGAAGAAGAATCCCATTACCGCAGTTATTGTTAGTGTTGTGATCGTCTTGCTTGCAAACCAATCATCTTCTTGTCCACGCTCGAGTACATACTGCAAGGAGCCGACCGATACGGCAAGGAGTCCTATCCCGGCCCAGTCTACTTCCTTCCTGGATTTTTTTTCAGCATATTTCGGACTCTTTACAAATTGTAATGTGAGCAGCGTAGCGATGATCCCGATGGGGATGTTGATGTAGAATATAAATGGCCATGAATGGTGCGCCACAATATAACCTCCTAATGGTGGGCCTAATGTGGGGCCGATAATAACGCCCAGCCCATATATGGCTTGCGCCATACCTCGCTTTTCGGGTGGGTAGCTTTCTGTAATAATGGTTTGTGAGGTAACCAGTAACGCGCCCCCGCCCAGGCCCTGCATAAACCGAAAGAACACAAGTTCCCATATACCATTTGCATTGCCGCATAGGAAGGAGAATACAGTAAAAATGATGATTGAGGCCGCAAAGTAATTTCTCCTGCCAAACTGTGCAGACAACCAGCTTGTCATGGGTACGATGATCACATTACCTATGGCGTAAGCGGTGATAACCCAGCCTATTTCATTCAGTGTAGCGCCAAGGTTGCCTTTCATGTCATTGAGCGCCACATTCACTATCGTCGTATCCACTATCTCCAGCAGCGCGCAAAATATTGCTGTGATCGTTATGATCACCCGCCGTGGGCCATATTCTACCAGTGATTCGTGTTGCATATTAAAGTCGTAAGGTTAACCCCTGCCCCTGAAGGGGTACTATGATCAAGGTCATTTTGGGACTGGGCATTTTTAGGATTTATCTGAACGTTTATTCTAAAATATATATTCTGATAGTGTTTAATATTTATGCTAAAGCTTAATGTTTATATTCACAAGTACTCTCCTTTAGGGGCCGGGGGTGAGTGTTAATCCAGGTGCACGTCGACATTCGCATTCATTCCCGGGCGCAGGTTCTTTATAAGCGGGTCGTTGCCTACTAATTCTATTTTCACGGGCAGTCGCTGAACTACTTTTACAAAGTTGCCGGATGCATTGTCTGGTGGCAGCAAAGCAAATCGAGAGCCCGTAGCCGGGGAGAACGAAGAGACCTTTGCTGCGAAATCATGCCCAGGCCATGCATCTACGTGAATGGTCACCTTCTGGCCTTCGCGCATTTTCTCCAGTTGAGTTTCTTTAAAATTGGCAACTATCCATGGGTTTGTATCCAGTACCACATTGAAAAGGGATTGTCCTGTCTGCAGGAACTGCCCGATCTGCACATTAACTTTAGAAATGGTTCCATCTTCCGGAGCCAATATCACTGTGTAGGACAAATTCAGCAGTGCGTTATCAAGTTCTGCCTGGCGCTGTTGTATGGTAGCGTTGGCAACATTCACCTGTTGGTTTGTTGCATTGCTCTGCGATGTTGCGGCGTTCGTCTGGCGCGTTGCAGCATTTTTCTGGTCTGTCAGTACCTGTAGCTGGCGCTCAGCACTTTGCTTGGCTGCCTCGGCCTGTTCAAACTGCTGTTGTGTGATCGTGTGGTCTTTTATCAGGTTCGCATAGCGGTCATAGTCTTGTGTAGCGCGGTGCAACGTCACTTTTGCAGCCTCTATCTGTGCATCTGCGGTCGATACATTGGCTTCATAAGTAGCAATGTTGGCCCTCGATACATTAGTGGTAGCATTGGCAACGCCGAGGTTACTTTTGGCAGCGGTAAGTGCTGCTGTTGCCTGCTCTACCTGTATCAGCTCACTTCGGTTGTCGAGCACTACGAGTGTATCACCCTTTTTTACCTTCTGGTTATCTTTAACATGCACCTCGGTTACATAACCGGCAATGCGAGGTATAACCGGGCTGATATTTGCTTCGATCTGCGCATCTTCCGTCTCTTCGTGATGCTGGCCATGGATGTATTTCGTTACACCGAATGCTCCCCCGCCAAGTACCAATATGATAAGCGCGATCATGAAGCCCTTACTTTTTTTCTTTGGCTCTTCCTTTGGGTGGTGGGGATGGTGATGCGGTGCGTGTGGCGCTTGGGCTGTTCCTTTTTCTTCGTTTGGTTGCGACATAAAACTATTTTTTATGATTGAGCGTTACTTGTTTCTTCAGTTAGTTCACTTTTACTTAGAGATAGATAATACACCTGCTGTCTGCTGTAGTTTTTTATACGCGACAAGTGCATCGGCCTTTGACAACAAACTGCTGAGTTTGGCTTGCAGTTGCGCCACATCGGCCTCAAGCAGATCAGTTGTGGTCACCAGGCTGTTGTCATATTTGTTCTTCGTGATCCTGTAGTTTTCTACTGCCTGGGCCATGGCCTTATTGTATACATCTATTTTCTTCAGGCTCAGCAAGTAGTTTTGGTATGCCTGCGTCACCTCAAGTCGTATCCGGTCCGACAACATTCCTTCGGTAGCCTGTATCTGGCGAAGCTTTGCATTGGCCTGGGTGACTTTCGCCCCCGTTTTCCAAAGCGCTCCGAAGTTGTACTGGAGGCCTACGCCTACGTTCATGGCATTTGTGATCGTCAGCACATTTGGAACATCTGCAGCAATGACGCCACCGGTGATCGCAATGCCCGGATAATATTCTCCTTTAGTTGCTTTAATTGCGGTCGATGCCGCTTTTTCGCGATAAGAAAGTGACGCAAAGTCTTTGCGGTTTTGATGTGCAGTTTCTTCCCATTGTGCAAGGCTGCCGGGTTCGGCGATATGGAAGCCGGACGTGTCAGGATTGACTTCGGTGCCATCCGGGAGGCCTAGCATCAGGTTCACATTCTTATACGTTATCTGAAGATCATGTTCCGCTTCCAGCAGCGTCAATTCAATGTTGGATTCCTGCAATTGCGACTTTAAAAGGTCATTACGGGCAAGCAATCCATTTTTTTCGAGATTCGAAAAATCAGTTACCCGCTGCTGCTGTTGTTTCAGGTTCTCTTTTACAAGACCAACATACTCTTTTGCCTTAAAAAGGGCGCTGAAGGCATTGGCGGTATTCATGATCACTTCTTCTTTGTCGTTTTCAACATCAAGTTTTGCCGCCTGCTCCAGGTATTTTGCAGACTCAACACCGTATTTAATACGGAGGCCTGAGAATACAGGCACTGACGCATTTAAGATGCCGTAGGCTGCCTGGTCTACTTTAACCGGCGCGCTGCCCCCCGAAGAGCCGCTACCCACTTTTACTTTAAGATCTACCGTAGGACTGTTGAGCCGCAGATAGGAGCCGCTCAGTTTTACGTCGGGAAGGTGGTTGTTCCATGCTTCCTGCCTGTAGCCCGTGGCTTCTTCTACTTTCGCATTGTCGATCTTCAGTTGCCCGCTGTTCTTTATACTAAGCTCTATAGCCTGGTTGAGGGTCAGCGTTTTGGTGTTTTGTGCAGCAACTGAGAATACGCTCAGCATGGCGAAGGACACTAGGCCCGGTATGAAATAATTTTTATGCTTCATTTGTGAGTATTACTTTAAACAGGTGTTTTAAATGCGCGCTTAATTTCTTTCTCATGTGCTTCTGGAATTCCATTTCGTCCAGATGCTCCATGTTGTTTATTTCCCGGTAAAACCTTTGTGAGGTGATAAGTTGCGACACTGTTCCCACCATGGTGGTCATCATCAGAACTATGTCAATATTCTTCTTGAATTCCCCGCTTTTTTGCCCATCCTGTATCAGTTTTTTGATCGACGCAAGGTTTCGTTTTTTAAGCTCATGAATGAACCCGGCGATAGCGGTGTCTTTATCGATCAGTTGTTCCCGTATCATTATTTTATGAAATTCCTGCTGGTCTATGAATTTGTCCACATAGTCCTCTATCAGGATGTTCACTTTTTGCAGGTTGGTGAGTTCGTTGTTTTGAATCAGGTTTTCCACCTTCATGCGTATTTTATTGGTACGCTGCTCAAATACCGCTTCCATCAGTTTTTCTTTAGAGCCGAAATAATAGGATATCATGGCCACATTTACACCTGCTTCCTGTGCTATGTCCCTTACAGATGTTCCAGCAAAACCTGTAACAGCGAAGAGCTTTTCCGCTGAGTTTATGATGGCCAGTTGTTTTTCACTGTATTCCATTGTCTGTGTTTATCTGGCACAAAACTAAACAACTGTTTAAAATTAAACAAACGTTTGATTAATTTTATTTCAATCGTGCTATAGCCGGATGCTATAATTGCTGCAACTGTATAGAAATCAGGATGATAAGCCTCAAGCGGATTATGTAAAACAGACACAGTGCAGGTCCAGGGCCATTTAGCGAAGGGTGCTACTCCGCTAAGAACTAAATGACGCCGGTAGATTAAATAACAGAGAGCACATGGTATAATGATTTGAAATGACCTAATGATATTAATTAACAATATGATGCCCCTTTTTAATTTGATTCAGTGCGATTAAAGTACTCAAGTGTTTAAAGGATAGATTAATAAAGGTTTAATGTTTTTTGTATTGAATTATAGCATGCTATATTTTCCGGAAATTTAAATTACGCTAATACAGAATAATTTAATAACTTACTAATGGAATTTAGGCCGATGATTTTCTAGAATACGAACCGCAGAACTTGACACTATGAATAAACTGAATTTGCTGATCTTAGAAGATATGATGACAGATGCAGAGTTGATTATAATGACACTGCAGCGATCGGGGATGGATTTCAGTTATACAATAGCCAACGACGGTGAAAGTTTTACAAATGCAATTTCAAACCAGAAATTTGACGCAATTCTTGCAGATAATTCACTTCCGCAGTTCAGTGGGGTAGAAGCGCTCCGTATAAATAATGCCAGGAATGTTGTCACCCCGTTCATTTTAGTTACCGGTTCTATATCCGAGGAGTATGCCGTTGGTATAATGAAAGAGGGAGCCTGCGACTACATCTTAAAGGACCGTTTACAGCGCCTGCCTAATGCAGTGCTCAGTGCTATTCATAAATACCGGATCGAACAGGAACGGAAAAAATTCCTTAGTGAGGTCATTGCCAATGAAGCTTTGTTAAAGGAAGCTGCGCAACTAGCCCATTTTGGCAGTTGGGAGCGAGACCTGCAGCACCATACGGAAAGATGGTCTGACGAGCAATACCGGATACTAGGCTTCACGCCAGGGGAGATCGAACCAACATTTGAGAATTACCTGAGGATGGTGCATCATGATGAGCGGGATATGGTGAGGCAAACCGTTGAATATACGATCAAACACCTCGACCGCCAGAAATACGCCTGCCGCATCATCAGCAAGGAAGGAACTTTAAAGCACATTCATGCGGAAATGGCGGTGCGGCGCGGTGAAGATGGAACCGTACTGAGAGTTAATGGCTTTATCCGCGACATATCGGAGACGGTGCAGGCTACCAAATCACTTCAGAAATCCGAAGCCAATATGCGGGCAATCTTTGATAATACGGAGACTGCATACGTGCTGCTTGATGCAGATATGAAGGTTGTTTCTTTCAATCAGTTGGCCTATAAGATATCGGTTGAAATATTAGAAAAACCATTAACGGATGGGAGCTACGCTCCTGAATATTTTAGCGAAAATTTCAGGGGGCAACTCAAAAAGCATTTGCAGAATGTGCTGAAAGGTTCAAGTGTTAGTTTCGAGGTGAACTTTCCTCAACCGAACGGGGAAGTAGGTAAGTGGTTCAATACCAACTATCACCCGGTATGGAACCACGAGAAACAGGTGCTTGGCGTCATCATGGCGATCACGGAGATAACGGAGAAAAAAGTATCGGAATTACAGGAAAAAAAGATAACTGCCGAGTTGATGCAGCGAAACCAGGACCTGGAGCAGTTTGCCTATATCATTTCGCACAACCTGCGTTCGCCCGTTGCTAATATCATTGGCATTACTGATGCGCTGACTGACGGTGAACTTGACGAAGACGACAGGCAGACATTCATGGAAGGCTTGACTATTTCGGTGAAAAAGCTGGATGACACCATAATAGACCTGAATGACATTTTGCAGGTGAAGAATGTGGTGGTCGGCAATAAGGAAAAGGTACGTTTTTCAGATATAGTGGAGGACATAAAATTCAGTATTGGTGGGTTGCTGGATGATAAAGGAGTTATGATCAACAGTGATTTCTCCGAAGTGGATGAGGTTTCGACATTTAAAAGCTATATGCACAGTATATTCTATAACCTTATCTCAAACAGCATAAAGTACAAACAGTTAAGCCTCGCCCCGATAATTGATATCAAAAGCCGGAAACTCGACAATAAAATAGAATTGTCATTCCGGGACAATTCTATTGGTATGGACCTGGAGTCAAAGAGCGATCACCTCTTTGGTTTGTATAAGCGTTTTCATCCACAGCTCGCCGAGGGAAAGGGCATGGGCCTGTTTATGGTGAAAACCCAGGTCGAAACGCTGGGCGGCAAGATAAGTGTGCAGAGTAAGGTAAACGAGGGTACGGAGTTCACCATTGAATTTGACGTCAGAACTTTCGCAAACTGATCTGATTGCGGGCACTGGTTGTAATAGTTTGCCGGATATTTTTTTCGAACAAACAAATAAGGAAGTATCTTTAGAGTGGATGTCATAATTCGCAGTTTTATCGTATGTATATTAATCATTAATGCAGGCTAATGGGTGAGAAAGTGGCTATTAACGGGGAATTTATCAAAATCTTTGAATCCGCTCCGGATCTCTATCTCTTATTGTCACCGGATCTGATGATCATCAATGCCAGTGATGCCTATTTAGCTGCTACGCTTACAAAGCGACAAGAGATTGCCGGCCGTCCCTTGTTTGAGGTATTTCCGGATAATCCCCAGGACCCTGATGCTGACGGGGTTTCTAATCTGAATGCGTCGCTGCAATCGGTTCTTAGTACCAAAGTTGCGCACACAATGCCTGTTCAGAAATACGATATTCCTTTGGCAAACGGCTTGTTTGAAGAGCGCTTCTGGAAGCCGGTGAATACGCCTGTGCTTAATGAGCAGAACGAGGTTATCTATATCATTCATAAAGTAGAAGATGTTACAGATCATGAACAGGTAAAGAAGACGGCCGAAAAGCACCTTAGAGACAAAGAAACCACTGAGCAGATACATATTGAAACTTTGAAGGAAAGTGAGTCCCGCTTTTTTAAGATATTCAATCTTAGCCCGGTGGCGTCCTATATGACGGAGGCGGCTACAGGAAAGATCATGTATGTGAACAAGGCATTCGAACAATTGTTCAAAATGCATAGCGCATATGTGATCGGTAAGACTGTGATAGAATTGAATATTGCAGATGAAATGAAACGAGCAGATGCCATAAAGCAGATCAGAGAGCAGGGTGACAGGATCACAGATATGGAGATGGAACTGCGGATAGGTACAGGGGAGATCAGGAATATGCTGCTGTCTGTGGAGATGCTCGATATAGACGGTAAGAAATGTTTTCTTGCGACTATGGTAGATATTACCCACCGCAGGCAGATAGAGGATGCGTTGAGCAAAGCCAATCACTTCCTGGACGCGATTCTCGAAAACATCCCTGATATGGTTTTTGTGAAAGATGCAACAGACCTGCGGTTTGTGCGCTTCAATAAGGCGGGTGAGCATATACTTGGTTATTTACGGGAGGACCTGATCGGCAAGAATGATTATGATTTCTTTCCGGATGAGCAGGCTGACTTCTTTATATCAAAAGACAGGGCTGTGTTGAACGAAAAGACGATGGTGGATATAACGGAGGAGCCGATACAAACGAAGTATGGTGAGCGGTGGCTGCACACAAAGAAAATACCGGTCATGGAGAACGGGGTGCCAATTTACCTGGTTGGCATATCTGCGGATATTACGGAGCAAAAGAAGCACCAGGATGCGATCATTCAACTTAACAAGGAACTGGAAGCTTTTTCTTATTCCGTATCGCATGACCTGCGAACACCGTTGAGGGCTGTTACCGGTTATGCGCAGATACTTGAGGAAGATTATGCCCGCGTGATCGATGACGAAGGGCGGCGGCTGCTAAAAGTGATCAGTAAGAATGCAGAGAAAATGGGTATGCTCATCGATGACCTGCTTAGTTTTTCGCGGCTTGGGAAAAAGGAACTGCTAAAGAAGGAAACCAATATGCGTGCGCTTGTGGACAGCGCGATAGGCGAGATAAGCAGGGCAAAGCCATTCCGTGCCGATATAAGGATAAATGTGAGCCACTCGATCAGCACTGATGAGAGCCTGATGAAGCAGGTGCTCATAAACCTTATCGGCAATGCAGTAAAGTACTCTTCCAAAAAGGAGCAGCCAGTGGTGGAGATAGAGTCGAGGGAGGCGGATAATGACATCATATTTTCGATAAAGGATAACGGAGTTGGCTTTGATATGCGGTATGTAAACAAGTTGTTTGGTGTATTCCAGCGGCTGCATTCTGTGGAAGAGTTTGAAGGCACCGGGGTAGGACTGGCCATTGTGCAGCGTATCATTAACAAGCACGGCGGCAAGGTTTGGGCAGAAGCGAAAGTGGATGAGGGTGCAACTTTATATTTTTCAATTCCAAAAAAACAGCCGGCCGGGCAGGCAGGATAAAGATCAGATCTTATGCAAACATCAGACATGGATATATTGCTGGTAGAAGACAATCCCAACGATGCCGAATTAACGATAAGGGCACTGAAGAAAAATAACCTGGTGAACAACATCATTCATTTGAAAGATGGGGCCGAGGCGCTGGACTACATATTCTGCGAGGGTGCCCACGCGGGAAGAGAGCGCACAGTAACGCCAGTTGTCATATTACTGGACCTCAAAATGCCTAAAGTGAATGGCATCGAGGTATTGAGACGACTGAAGTCGGACCCGGCGACGAAACATATACCTGTGGTAGTGCTTACGTCTTCCAATGAAGACCCTGATGTTTCTACCTGTTATGAGCTTGGGGTAAACAGCTATATTGTTAAGCCGGTTGGATTTGATAAATTCACAAATGCGGTGGCTCAGCTAGGCCTTTACTGGCTATTGCTGAACCAACCACCGGTGCTATAAACAACTGATTCTTATTGCAATTATCATGGATCTGCGGTTGTGACATCCTCTGCAGACCTTGCATCATCCGGGGCATTGGCAAGGTCGCGGTCTATAGCATATAGCGCATCTCCCTTAGCGTTTTCGCCGCCCGCTATCTTCATTTTTGCGAGCAGGTTCAGCGCCAGTGTTTCTTCTTCGATCTGCTCTTTTACAAACCATTGCATGAAGTTCCATGTGGCCCAGTCTTTTTCGGCCATGCTCATGCTCACCAGCTTGTATATTTCTTCCGTGTTCTCAATTTCCGACTTCAGCACTTTTTCAAAGCAGTCGTTCAGGTTTTTAGGATCGGCATCGGGGGCGGGGATAGCGGTCACTTTTACCTTACCGTTCCGTTGCAAAACATATTCCAGAATCTTCATCATATGGTTGCGCTCCTCGCCTGCATGACGGAAGAGGAAATTGGCAACGCCGTCAAATCCATTGTCGGCGGCCCAGGCAGCATAAGAAAGATAGATCTGCGCAGCATGCGCTTCCCTGGTCATCTGGGCATTTAGCGCCTCTTGTATCGTATTGGAAACCCGTTGTATGTCCATAGTAAAAGATAGAGTATAAAAAATATGCCATGATATAGTTTTGAAATAGTACCCGAGTTTTCATTTGGCCGTTGCAGTGAATGGTGATGCTAATGCCCCCATCCAGTTTCGCAGTTTTCAGTAGCCAGTTGCAGGAAAGAAAAACCGATGCCCCAAATTACTGCGAAAAAAAATGGGTAAATGAGGTATAGTAATTTGATGAAATCCTTTTCTGTGGCTGATATTGATTTTATCTAAATTTCCCATTGTACCCCATCCGGTTCTCAGTTGGCAACGTGCCTGAGTACTCAGTTACCGAAATTGTAGGTTGACTTTTAAATGTCCCATGCCTCAGTAAAAAAAACTCACAAATGGGACATTGAAATCTGTTGAAATACTTTACTGTGGCTGATATTAAGTTTAATTAAATTTCACATAATGCCCCATCCAGTTTGCAGTTGGCAGTTTTCAGTCGCCACTTGCAGGAGAAAAGCCCATGCCCGAAATTGCTGCGAAAAAAAAGGGGTAAATGGGGCATAGTAATATGATGAAATCCTTTGCTGTGGCTGATATTAAGTTTAGTTAAATTTCCCGTTATGCCCCATCCAGTTCGCAGTTGGCAGTTGGCAGTAGCCAAGTAATTCGGAATTAAGTTTTTGATGGGTCACCGCGCTACCACGATAGATAGCTGAGATGTTGATTTGAAAAACGACATTTTCTATCACAAATATCCACAAATTATGAATACGGCACAAGACGAAATTTCTATGGGCGGTAAGAGGAAATTTATTAAGTTATTTGTGGCTGGCGAACTGCTGTTGTTTAAATGTTGAATTACAATGTCCCGGGTTATTACAATTTGCAGGGAGGAGTAACGGCTATAGAAATCTTTTGAGTGATCGCATCATGTCGTTTGCAACACTAATGCTATCCTGTTCGTCGCAGGCATCTACTGCCAGCCACTTTATTTGCTTTTTACCGTTGTGAGCTATGGCGCCGATGCCGCTCTTTTCACTTTTACCCATCAACTGTGCATGAATGGGGCTATTGTTGTCGAATATCACTCTATATGTTTCCATGATGTTAATGGAGGTTAATAAAATCATGCCTGCGAGTGGGTGAATGGATCAACCCTGCCTGCAATGCGTTGTCTTTTGGCTTGCTGGTATTAGAAAACAGGGTGAAGGTGTACTGCGCTAATATTGAGATTAGTTGAACGGAATTTATTGAAAATAAAAAGTGTGGTTTTGATCGTCAGCCAGTATAACATTCGCGATGCCATGCCTGGCTAGGCTATCTTTATTTTTTTCTGCCTGTGTTTCACCTCGCCTATAAGAAAGCCATAGGATTGCAATGCCGGGATATTGTCGCAGATTATTTTTACAATGGCAAGCAATGGTGTGGTATTTTAAGAACGTGCTATAGCGCCTCGTTAAAAGAGATTATCTTGGCCAGAAATATGTGATCCTTATGAACTCAAAGAGTAAATTGTCCCTATTGCTGACAGTCCTTCTGTTTTCTGCCTGCGTATTGAATGCGCAGGAATACCATGTTACCAAGAGTGATGCATTTGATGAACCAGGCCCGGGTTGGAATCATTTGCTTCAGCTTAAAAACGGCAATACCTTTTTGTTTCATATTGGGAGTAAGGGCAGTGTTGATATTTCGGTTTTTGATAAGAACAGGAAAGTTGTTGCTACAAAGAGCGTCACCAGTAAGTTGTGGGATGTTGCAGATGCATCCGACAAATGGCTTTATGAAATAAATGGCGAGCCGGTACTGTTCCTGAATCTTGAGGACCACCAGCAGCGCACATTGGTGCGTATCAGGTTCAATCCATCGGATGGCGGAGTCATAAATGAGGAAACGCTGGCAACTGTTGGTGAACCAAAAACATTTGCAACAGTGTTTGGTTCCCTGGATGTGAGTAAGGATCCCCAATCGGATCATTATGCGGTGGTCACATGTGGAAGATCGAGAATGGGCGTGGAGAAGATGACCGTGATGCATTACGATGGCAGTCATAAAAAAATCAACGAAACCGAATATAAAGGCGGTCCCACGGGTTTTATGTTTATCAATTATAAATCTATGCTGGTTGATGGGGGTAAGCGGATATTTCTGATCTTATGCGGCTATACCGAAAAACCTAAGTTTAATCAAAGCATGCAGCTAACCAGCGAATGCAAAGTAATTATATCTAAAGTAAACGCCGGCGAAAAAACATTTTCAAATAAAACAATGGAGCTTAATGTTGACCTAAGCGATGTAACATCCCAGATGGTATATAACCGGAATTCCAACCAGGTGCAATTAAGGACAAAATCACTTTCTGAATCCAAGAAAAAGGTAATGTCAACTACGATAACCCGTTATTATTTATCACTTATGACCTACTTTGATCCTGAGACACTTGAGATAGTAAACATAAAGCCTTTGATTGGGCAAAAGGTGTCTGAATACGGGCAAAAACATATTGATAAAGAGTATGAATTTAATGGACTGCCGAATAAAATGGTCATCAATAAAGATAAGACCACATCTGTGTTAATGGAAAAAACTTCAAGCATTGAAAGTAAGTCATATCGGGGAGATATTGGCGTATCTGTACTCTCGGATACAGGCGCCGAGGTAAACGGTTATGCGATCGAAAAATTGCAGCAGGAGTCTCACGGCGTGAATAACGAGCAGTTTATGTCCTATGACTACATAAGCACCCCGAAAGGAAACTTTGTGTTGTTCAACGACTATGTAACTAATTTCAATAAAGACGAAGATGAAGCCAAGCACAAAAAGATATCAACAGTATCGCTGACGAATACAGTAGGTTACAAACTAAACGGCAGTGGGATTGATAAATTTTTATTTTTTGGGGCTCCAGATGATAAGTCAAATGTTTTCAGCTACATGGATGGAACCGATTATTGCGATGGTACCAACACTTATGCAACAGTGATCATTGAGCGTAAAGGCCGTATTAAAGAGGCGCATGTAGCCTGGGTAACTTTTGACTAGGCCGTTTACATGTCTTAAACATTTGCATTCGGATTGTAACTACGAAACAGATGGCATTCGGATTGCAGGTCAAAATGAGCGGCTGCCTGGGCTAAGTGACCTTTATTTTTTTCTGCCGGTGCTTTACCTCACCGATCAGAAAGCCATAGGGCTGCAGTGCCGGGATATTGTCGCAGATTATTTTTACAATGGCAAGCAATGGTATGGCCAGCATAAGACCGGGAATGCCCCAGACCATTTCGCCAACTATGATGACCATGATGGTGCAAAGGGGATTGATACTGACCCTTGCGCCAACCACAAGCGGCTCCAACAGATAGGTTTGTGTGAATTGCACAACGGCATAGACCGCGAGCACCCAGAGGGCCATGCTGCTGCCGCCCTGTGTATATGCCATAACTGCAGTGAGGGAGCAGCCGGCAAGATTGCCTACATAGGGCATGATCTCCAGCAAGCCACAGAGCACCGCAAAAAGCAGTGCGTGGCGGATGCCTATGATGGAGAAGCCGATGCCGTACATGACCCATAGCAGGCCTATCATCATGGCCAGGCCGGTGATATATTGCTGGGCTACGCCACTGCCGGAGACTATTATTTTTTTTGTGCGCTCCCGGTTGCCCTCTGCCACCAGCTTGAGGATAAAGGCCTCCAGGTGGGTGCGGTAATAGATAAACAGGAACAGGTAAATGACTACCAGCAGCGATGAACCGATAAAAGAGAATGCTGAGCCGGCAACAGCGGCTATGCGGGCGCCGACCCCCGTACCCTGTCCTTTTATCATTTGCTGCTGCTGAGATACCGGGATGCCAAGGTGGGCCTGGATGTATTCCTGGACGTTGCCGGGTATTTTATTGAGTTCGGCAATTACCTTGTCGGCATCCTGCGCAAAACCGGCGACCTGCCACGACAGCAGTGCAATGACAACTGCAATAAGCAATAGAAACAATAATGTGCATGCGAGCGCGGCAACGGCTTTATTGATGCCTTTCTTTTCTATGCGGATAGAAACAGGGGTAAGCAGCATGGCCAGCAATGCTGCAAATGTGACGGGGACGAGAAAACTCTTTGCGAGGTATAGCCCGCCACCCAAAAGGAACAGGAAAAGCAAACCACGTATGATCTTAACGGATTGTATTTGCATTATGCAAATTTAGCCATAAAATATTGTGCCACATGCAGGTAATTGTGTTACAAACTCGTAGGCCAACCGCTAAGGGGCTCCGATTGATGCTCGCTTGAAACCTACCGGGTACCCGCATGTTTTATCGCGACCTTATTATTGTTATGCGCAACGTAAAACGAGAATTTGGTTAGCCCGCTACCGGGCATATATTTACATGAAATGTTATTTTCTACAAAGCGGTAGCTCCTATCGGAGCACTCCATATTACCTAAAACTAACCTGGCTACATGGTAGGATTGCAACGAAGATTAAACGGACAAATAATGGTGTGTGTGATGTGCGTATACAACTAATAGAAAGTACGCGCAGGGGGCAGACAATATAGTGAGATGTTGCAATTTACTTGTGTTTTGGTGAATTGTTGTTCCTTGATGAAGCGTGGTACTGCCACTGGAGATGATGGGGTGAGGAGGTTGGGAGAAAGAATTTCAATTCGGCTTTTGCACTGTTCCCGGCGGGTAATGGTTCGACTACGCTGCCATGACTTTTACTTTTAGCCTTTCGAGCGCGTAGCGCGGTTACTTGCGTAAAGGCTCACCAAGATTACTTTTTCGGCAGTCGCTCTATTAAGCTGAGTGCTCATTCTCAGCATGTCATGGTTCGGCGGGGCTCACCATGACTACTCCTTTAGGCTTCCGTTCTACTCAATTTCCTTTTCCTTCGGATTAAAATAATCCCACACCACTCTCGCTTTCGATGCCCCGATAACCTTGGTGAGTTCACGCTCAGTGAGGGTCTTAATGTTTTTTACGGAGCGGAATTCTTTGAGGAGCAGGGTAGCAGTGCTTTCGCCTATGCCGGGGATGTCTTCCAGCTCATTCTTTATAGTGCCCTTGCTGCGCACCTGGCGGTGGAAGGTGATGCCGAAGCGGTGCACCTCGTCGCGGATGCGGCGGACGAGCAGGTGGGCGGGGGCGGAGAAGGAAAGCTGTATTGGTTCGGTGTCGGTAGGGAAGAAGATGGACTCCTCGCGCTTGGCCAGGCCCACGAGGGTCATGCGGCCGGTGAGCCCCAGCCGCTCTATGCTCTCCATTGCGGCGCTGAGCTGGCCCTTGCCACCGTCTATGATCACCAGTTGAGGCAGTGGCTGCTGCTCGTCCATCAGGCGCTTGTAGCGGCGGTAGACGACCTCGCTCATAGATGCAAAATCATTGATGCCCTGCACCGTTTTTATGTGGTAGTGGCGGTACTCTTTGTTGGCGGCCAGCCCGTTCCTGAAGCACACCATGGCGGCGACAGGGTAGGAGCCCTGGAAGTTGGAGTTATCGAAGCACTCTATATGCACAGGTATCTCTGATAGTTGCAGGGCCTCCTGCAGTTCTTCGAGCACCTGCATATTGTTGGCCTTGCTCTTCTCACCCAGCAGCAGGGTGCTTTTCTTGCGCATATCCTGCATAAAGATCCCGGCATTTTTTATACTGAGATCTAATAGGTGCTTTTTATCGCCGGCCCTGGGTATGGTCACCTTTATGGTGGGGTCGGTAACATCTACCGGTACGGGCACTACTACCTCGCGGGCGAGGCTCTGGTAGCGCTCCATGAGGTTGTCGAGGGCAAGGGAGAGCACATCGCTGTCTTCTTCCTCTTCTATATACTTCTCTATCTGTATGGTATTGGAGTGTATGACGCTGCCGCCCGTGATCATCATGTAGTTGACATAAAAGTGTTCTTCGTCCTGCAGTATAGATGCTACGTCCATGCTGTCCAGCCGGGGGTTTACCACAGTGCTTTTGGACTGGTAGCTATGGAGTGATTCTATCTTTTTCTTTACGATCTGCGCTTTCTCGAACTGCAGGTTAGCTGCATAGGCAGTCATCTCTTCTTTGAGGTGTTTTATTACATCGCCTATGTTGCCTTTGAGGACGTGGCGCACCTGCTGCAGGTTCAGTTTATAGTCTTCCTCCGTCTGGAAGCCCTGGCACGGGCCGTTGCAGTTGCCCAGGTGGTACTCCAGGCACACCTTGAACTTGCCACGCTTTATGTTGTAGTCGGTGAGGTTGAGGTTGCAAGTGCGGAGCGGGATATTTTGTTTTACCAGTTCCAACAGCTCTTTCACGCGCATGAGGCCGGTGAACGGGCCGAGGTATTCGGAACCGTCTTTAATGACCCGGCGGGTGAAGAAAACGCGGGGGAACGGTTCTTTCTTGATAACGATAAACGGGTAAGACTTATCGTCCTTGAGCGAGATATTGAAGCGCGGCTGGTAGTGTTTTATAAGCGAGTTCTCCAGCAGGAAGGCATCATGCTCCGAGTCTGTGACGGTGAAATCAAGCGCATGTATGAGGCTGACAAGCTTGCGTGTCTTAAAGTTGTCTACGGTTTTATTGAAGTAGGAGGATACGCGCTTGCGCAGGTCTTTGGCCTTGCCTACATAGAGGAGTTCGTTCTCCCTGCTGTAGTATTTATAGCAGCCCGGCTGGTGAGGTATGGATTGCAGTATTTTAGAGAATTCTTCGCGGGTCATTATTCCGTAAAAATACGAAATAGTCTAAAGTCGTACGCGGTAAGTCGGTGAGGGATAACGGAGGTTCGCAGGTCCTTATTTTTTGTCTGAGGCCGGGATGCGGCACTAAGTCTGTGAGTTATTGAGTATCAATCTGTTTGTAAAATTTTTCATTTCCGTAATGAAGTGGTAAATTGGGCACTAATGCATTTTTGATAAAGGATAACTATGCCTCATACGAAACGTAATAAACAAATTACTGACGTAGTCTTCGTCTGGGATATTGCGTTGTCTGTGCTGGCTACTTATCTCGCGTTCGAGATACCTTATGAGCTGATCACTCATCATCCACCGGTGAACTTTCTGCTTACTTTGAATTTGTTTACCTCCTGTGTTTTTATTGCTGATATTGTTATCCGTTTCAGGCAACCGTCACCGCAGCAGATACATGCAGGGCACAGTCGCCAGATAATAGCATGGGATTACCTGAAAAGCTGGTTTGTGCCGGATCTGCTGGCGGCGGTGCCTTTTGAACTCTTTTTTATGAGTGTCGGCAATTTTGGTTTTGCGATGCTGCTATGCGCGTTCCGGCTGTGTAAAATATTTCGCGTGATGAGCTTCCAGGCTACCTGGGAATTCAAAATAAAGCTGAACAACGCGGTAATGCGACTTATTTTCTTCGTCTACTTCCTGGTGTTGTTCATGCACTGGCTGGCGCTGGGGTGGATGAAGATACAGCATATGAATTCCGATCCGCACCTGCTGCATGCCTACATATTGGCATTGTACTGGTGCACAACAACAGTGACCACCATAGGTTACGGGGATATTACCCCCAATAAGGATAAGACTATAGAACTGGTGTACACCATTTTTGCTCAGCTTACGGGAGCAGGCTCTTTTGGGTATATCATTGCGAATATTTCCACGTTACTTACCAACATTGATATAGTAAAAACCCGGCACCGCGAGCGTGTGGACCGTGTTGATAACTATATGAAATCAAAAAAGATGCCTAAAGACCTGGTAGACAGGGTGCATCATTACTACCATTACCTATGGTCTACACGTCGTGGATATGATGATGCGGTAGTATTATCAGAGCTTCCGGAGTCGTTCAGGTATGAGTTTGCACTTTTCCTGAATAAAAATATAATTGAAAAAGTGCCCATGTTTAAAGATGCAGATCCGGCGATGATCAAGGAGATATTGGTTTATCTGAAGCCGTGCCTTTTTGCTCCGGGGGATTCTATCTGCACACACGGAGATATAGGCGATGAGATGTTCTTTATCAATAAGGGGGCAGTAGAGGTGCTTTCTAAAGACGGGCGCCACGTTTATGCAACTATCAAAGAAGGGGGATTCTTTGGTGAGATCGCCCTGCTGCTGAAACAGCCGAGAAATGCCACCATAAGGGCGGTAGGATATTGTGATCTTTACTCATTGAATAAGGCTTCATTCGACCGTGTTATCGCCGATTATCCCGACTTTGAACAGCACATCCAGACAATGGTAGCGGAGCGGATAAAACAGCAACAACATTAGTTTACCCCACCGAGGTACCTGTAATTTTTCAACAATAAGGTGATATCGGCGCCCGGGGAGTAATGCTGGGCATAAGCTTCATTGATCCTTGCTTTTACTTCGGGGCCAGGTTCGTATCCGGTGAGTATGTTGTAGGGATGTATGATCCCTTTCTTAATGACCGGCAGGTAGTTGGCCGGTCCATCAGCATAGCCGACCCAGCTACGGGCACCTGCGAGCACTTTGATACAATTAATAAAGAACTTACCGGGCTTCCTTACCCTGAAAAACGTGAAAGGAAATGTGAGCAGGAATAACAATGCAGCACCCATATCTACAATGCGTTTATTGCGCACCTGGGCGAAGTCGGACAGGTTAAAGCGGCTGTCTATGGTGTACAGATCGCCAGAAGTGCTACTAGAATTGCTGCCCACAAAGCTTTGGCTTCCAACTATATGTATTTTGTATTCGTAATTTTTACCGCAATGCTGCATCTGCTTAAAAACATTGGTATAGGTGAGCCCGTTGATGCAGAATATTACTTCATTCACGCCGGTTGTGTAGAGCAGTTGCTTCATTTCGGGCAATGTAGCGAGGGCATTGGTTGCATCGGTGGAAGGGCTGATGCGGCCGGATAGCTCCGGCGCATAGTGTACCTTTTGCAATATGTCTGCTGTCTGTTTGTAGGCAGCTTCATTGGCAACGATGATGGCTTTGCGGGGCAGTTTGTCGTAGGGGATAAATTTCAATATGCCCATGCGGTATAATATCTCGTGCAGGCCAAGCAAGGCTACGGTTCCGGCAAATCCGGAGAATATGATGATGGCCCTGGAATAGCGGTATTCAGGGGGTAACAAACCATAGTAAGCCAGTATTGCCACTGTGCCGATGATCATTCCGCGGGTTACCTTGAGGGCGCGGTAAGGCGGATCGTAGGCGCCATTGAGATATAAAGACAACAACCAAAGCCCGATGTATACGGGGAAGGTGGCATAGACCACGCCCGGAGCAATAGGCATGATGTTTTTTACTTCTGATACCCAGAAATTTTTTATGCCCCACAGGGTAAGCAGCAGGATCAGTGCATCGAACAGCGGCATGTGCAGAATTTTGAGTGCACGCTTAACTGTACCCAGGATAGCGCGCAGCACAATGCCGGCGTTGATGAAGAAGACAAACATGCTGGCCTCTTTCTTTGTATAGTGTTTTTTTACAAATGTGACGAGCGCTTCATTGAAGATGCGGACGTATGAGAGGGTCATTTTGCGGGTGCTCTCGCCTTTGTAGTGTATCAGGTCGGCCTCGGGAAAATAAATATTCTTATAGCCAGCTTTCTCTATACGATAAGACAGGTCCACATCTTCGCAATACATGAAATAGTCTTCATCAAAAGCGCCCCCGGCCTTATCCATTGCCGACCGGCGCACCATCATGCAGCAACCGGAGAGCACATCGACTGCTGCGGTTTCGTGCTCGCCCACGTGCACGGCGTAGTATTTATTGAAGTAAGCAGATTTTTTGAATAACTTATTGATTCCCGTTGTTTTGAATATGGCTACCGAGAGTGAAGGATAAGATTTTTTAGAGTCTGGTGCGAACTGACCTTTGCCATCAATGAGGCGGGGGCCAATTGCTCCGGCTTCGGGGTGGGTGTCCATGTAAGTGAGGGTCCTGGCAAAGAAATCCTCCGGCATTACGGTATCCGGGTTAAGGAATAGTATGTACTCGCCTTTGGCTATGGCTACGCCCTGGTTGTTGGCTTTTGAGAAGCCCTTGTTGTCTTTGTTCTCTATTATTTTAACCGATGGAAACCGCTCGCGCACCATTGCGCAACTGTCATCGCTGGAATTATTGTCAACCACTATCACTTCGGTATCAATTCCCGCCGCCGCCTTCAGTAAAGAATGCAGGCATACCTCGAGAAAGTACTTCACATTATAGTTGACAATAATTACTGATAACTTCATTCAAATTCAAAAATCAAAATGTCAATATTCAAACCATCGCCCGCTAAGATAACTTACGGAACGATGATAAAATAAATTCCACCAATTTACTTGTTCTTTTCCACTTTTTCGGCGTTGTAAAATCTTAAAATATTTCAATATTCGCAGATTTTAAGTCTTGAAAAAAAGAAAAATAACTTCGCAACCTGGCAGAATTTATTCTATAAACGTTCCTCTGGCGCGCAAAAATAAAGGGAGATTCCCATAATAACGAAAAAGCCATCGATACATTGTAAAGATGGCTTTTTCAAATTCCGATATTAAAAATCCAGAAACCAGAGGCACGGAGCTTCCGGCAAAAGCGTGCTACTTGATCAGGTAGTAGATGTTCGTTACCCATTTGTTGCTGTCCGGCTCGCCATGAGGGCCGCTCTGACCGATGGTATATTCTTCAATGATCAAACCGGGAGTATGTCCCTTCGTGGCCATATATTTTCCGAGCGCAGCATGTGCGTCCATGAATTTTGAAGTGGCATAGCCTCCTTTCAGGACAAACACCGCGGCTTTGGCAGCAGGCACCTGTACAAATGTAGTGCCTTGTACCCGCAGCGTAGTGTCCGAAACCGGCATAGCAGCATATACATCTGCCTGTTTTTTTACAGTGTCCCAGTTATAGGTAATAGCAACTGCCGGGCCATTGATCTTAGCACCAACAGACTTGCCGAGCGTACCATAAGCCTCCATGAAGAACTTAGAGAAGTTGTCCATATTACTGATGTCAACCACTTTGCGTATTCCCTGAAAAGTATGCGCAGCATAATCAACTTCGGTTATTTCAGAGCTAGCTGCAGCAGGCGTATTGCTTTCGAGGTTTGTTTTTAAATTGTTCAGTCCATTTTCGAAATCGGGGCCGAGCATCTTATCCATATTCATGAATAACAGCATAGCGTTAAGCGGCATGCCGAAGTGCATGTTGCACGTCCAGGTCACTTTTGTCATGCCGGCGGTATCTTCGGCCTTGATGTGGCCCCAGGCGCTGCCTGTGTTTGGCTTAGTGAATGTGAGCTTGTACAGTAGGTCTGTGCCATTTACGGCGCTGTCCCTCATATCGCCTGCGCCGGTTTTGTCGCCTTCCCATGTGTAGCCACTGCCGGGTGTACCGTCAGTACCATACAAAGTCCTTTTCATTTTTCCGGAGTCCATTCGCTCCCATGGATCCCATGTTGGCCAGTTTTTGAACATAACGATCTGTTCGAAAACAGCTTCTTTAGGAGCCTTTATTACTATGGATCGCGTTACCACCACTTCCGTGGGCTCAACAAACATTAAAATAATAAGGGCCGCTGCAACTATGAGCAGCAGGACAACCACAAAACGTATAAATTTTTTCATCGGTTTGATTTTAGGGAAGTAAAAATATATAAAATAGCAATTAGTAGGTAGCGGGATAGGTGATAAGTTGATAAGTGATAAGTTGTAGTCGAAGTTGATTAGTGATTTGTAACATGTGTGAGCGATCTTCGACTTAAATTCTAAGTTTCACCTTAATTAACTAATTAACCTTTTCACCATTTACCCCTTTAACCTTTATCTATTATATTTGTTCCAT
>CANJQU010000032.1 GCA_947476485.1 Chitinophagaceae bacterium | reverse complement strand
GTAGCGTGTGTGCAGGAACAAGCACCACGGTGAGCGATGCTACTCCGGGCGGCACCTGGAGCATAAGCGGTGGCGCAGCTATAACACCATCTGGCGTTATCACGGGCCTTACCTTTGGCGGTGGCTCTGTAGTGACTTACCAACTGACCAGCACAGGCTGCTATGTTACCGCGCCGATAAATGTATTCCCGGTACCGGATACGATACGCGGCGCAGACAGTGTATGCCCCGGCTCATCAGTTTTCCTTACTGACAGCACCCCGGGTGGCGTATGGAGCAGCAGCGATGGTACAGTGGCACTCTCTCTTGCCTACACAGGCGAGGTAAGAGGTATGGTAGCTGGCAATGTGCACATTACTTATACACTGATCTCGGGATGCTATGCTACCAAGCCGTTCCTGGTATCTACACCTATCCCTGTGTTCCTGGATGTTACCTCGAGCCCTGTGGATAGCTTCCTTTGTCACAACATACCGGATACGCTAAGAGCGATACCACAAGGTATAGACGACAGCAATGCAACGTTTGTATGGGAACTGTTCGGTTCTTATATAGGCTCGGGTAATCCATTTGTGTATAACCCAACTCACGGCGACTATCTGACGTGTGTGATGACGACACATAATGTGTGTGCAGCGCCGGCCGTAGTGGCTAAGAATGTGGTGCTGAACATATGGCCTCTGGGTGGACCGATCGTAGAGATCACCTGTGCACAGCCGGACACCAGCTCTTACCTTGGCCAGGTGTATACGTTCTACAGCACGGTTACCTTTGGCGGACCGAGCCCGACGTATCAGTGGTATATCAACAATGCACCAGTAGCCGGAGCAACAGCGCCTGTCTTCACAACGCATATGTACCTTGAAAACGACACGATATACTGTGTAGTAAATGGCAACTCACCGTGCGACACGGGCAGCTTCATAGGCACGAGCAATACTAAGGTGATCCACGGACAGGGCTATCTTTCAGTAGGTTCGATGTCGCAAGGCAATGATCTTAGCCTGTTCCCTAACCCGAACAATGGCAGCTTTACACTGAGCGGCAGGATAAATGTTGGCACCGACAATGAAGTAAACCTGGAAGTTACCGACATGCTTGGCCGCACAGTTTATACCGGCAAGACAATGCCAAGCAACGGATCGATAAAGGCAGACATCAAACTGAACAACGAAGCCGCAGGCAGCTACCTGCTTCGTGTGCAAACAGAAACGGGCAGCCAGGCATTTCATTTTGTTATAGGCAGATAACATTTAGAAGGATAGTAAAGCGGGCGGGACCATTGGTCTTGCCCGCTTTCAGTTTACTACAACTATTTTATCCTGCCATTTACCAGATATGGTTGCCGCTTCGAGGAAATAGGTACCGGGAGGGCAATCAATCCGCATGGTTATCTGGTCGTTTGTGGATGCGGTGATCTCATTAATTTGTCTGCCAAGCACATCCGTAATACGGATCAGAAGATGTTCCGTTGTATTGGTCGGTATGTATAGCTGAAAGGTTCCTTGGTTTGGGTTTGGTGTTATGCTAACGTGAGAAGATATTAGGAATGTACCTACAATTGTTGGCTGTGGCATATACCTGATGCGGTTATTATTATAGTCGGCAATGTAGACTGCGCTGTTACTGCTGACAGCAACGCCGGTGGGATTGTTCAGTTGTGCGGCAGTGGCAAAAATACCATCTCCGTTATACCCGTTAGTTCCGGTGCCTGCAATGGTGTTTATAGCGCCTGACGCATTTATCTCCCTGATGCGACCATTGTAATCATCAGCAATAAAGATATTGCCAAAGTTATCTGCGGCAACAGCAATAGGCTCAGAAAGCCGGGCTGCGCCGGCAGGGCCGCCATCGCCACTGAAGCCGGACGACCCTGTTCCTGCAATGGTAGCAATTGATCCTGCCACATCTATTTTACGGATGCGCTGATTATCGACATCTGCAACAAATATATTGCCGGAAGTGTCAACAGCTACGCCATAAGGATTGAATAGTTCTGCTGTTGTTGCGCCAATTCCATCGCCGTTATATCCAGCAGTTCCAGTCCCGGCAATAGTGGTAATGATGCCGGCGGGATCTACTTTCCGAATGCGGTTATTGCCCTGATCGGCGATGTACACATTGCCGTGTTTATCCACAGCTACACCTCTCGGATTACTCAACTCAGTAGCTGTTGCAGCTACATTGTCTCCACTGAAGCCAAATGTTCCATTGCCGGCAATTGTCGTTATGATACCTGCCGCATTTATCTTTCTTACCCGGTTATTGAGCCGGTCAGCGATGTACACATTCCCGGAGTCATCTGCGGCTACTCCGTTTGGATCGTTCAATCCGGCTACTCTTCCTGCAATGCCATCGCCATTATATCCGGCGGTGCCATCGCCCGCAATGGTGCTTATATTTCCAGAGGGTGATATTTTACGTACGCGGTTATTATGACGGTCTGCAAAGTACACTGCGCCTGAATTGTCTACAGCAATGCCGAACGGATTGTTCAATGTAGCTAATGTCGCCGGCCCGCTGTCGCCGCCAAAGGCCGCTGTGCCGGTTCCGGCGATAGTACTTATCAGCTGGGCTTTTGCATTGATGGCTGGGCATATAAAGACGGTGAAACATGGAAATAGTAAAAGGTTGAGCTTCATAAGGCAGTTGATGGAACGGCCTAATAACGCCCAACCCTGTTAGTTATTGCTACTTACCTGTAATAACCAGTTTCCCGCTCCAATGATGGAGCGCTGATGTTGCCTCGATGACGTAAATACCTGTAATGGTCGTAATGCGCTGCTCTGTCGGCCTGTTTGCCGTAGTTGTAAACTCATTTATTGTTTTGCCAACAAGGTCAGTGATGATCACATGTACAAGTTCATCCGTTGTTGCGGTAACACTAAATGTGAATTCGCCATTGCCGGGGTTCGGGAAAATGGTCATCGACCCGATCTTATTGGAAGTGGCGGCAACTGCCGTTGTTGGGGAACATAAAGTATCTGTAACATAGACAGTGATCGTGTCTGCGGCGATATTATCTGATATGCTTATCTTAAAAGAATCGCTGCCTGTATAACCGGAAGCAGGTGTATAAGACAATCCAGCAGGTGTCAGTGTGCTTCCCGTAGAAAAGGTTCCAAAAGATGAGACCAGGGAGCCGTGCATAGGCGCTGCGACCAGGCTCCATGTCACTAACTGAGCGTTGTCTGAATCATGCGAGGACAATATAGTATTGATAGCGAACAGCGGGGTGTCTGCGCAAACAGTTATTGATTGAGACGGCCCGTAAACGAAGGTGGGCGCATGATTTGCGATACTTATTTTGCGGATACGGTGATTGTTGTAGTCCGCTACGTAAACGTTACCGGTTGCGTCGACCGATACTCCGGCAGGGTCTTTGAATTTAGCGATTGTTGGCGTGCCTCCGTCTCCGGAGAAACCATATGACCCGCTACCGGCAAAAGTGCTGATCATACCTGCAAGATCTACTTTTCGGATACGTTCGTTTACATTGTCGGCGATGTATAAATTACCGGCGAGATCCGTAGCGATGCCCCAGGGGTTATCCAGGATAGCTGCCGTTGCGGGGCCGCCATCGCCGCCAAAACCACCTGAACCACCGCCAACACCGGCAACGGTTGTAATAATACCCGATGGGGTTACTTTACAGACCCTGCCATCAAGTGTAAGCGAGAAGAATACATTGCCGGCGGTGTCGGTTGCTAATCCGAATGGGAAGCCAATAGCGGCGGCTGTTGCCGGGCCGCCTTCTCCGCTGAAACCGGTTGTACCATCGCCTGCAAAGGAAGTGATGATCCCGGCAGTGTCTACTTTCCTTATAAGGTTGTTGTATTCGTCGGCTATATACAGGTTGCCGTATTTGTCTAATGCTATACCACCGGGATAGTTTATCTCAGCAGTCGCCGCGTGTCCGCCATCTCCCAGGAAACCAGCGGTGCCGTCTCCCACAATTGTGTTGATGATACCTGCGGTATCTATTTTCCGGATACGTTGGTTGTCGGCATCGCAGATGAAAATGTTGCCGATGTGGTCTATGGCAATACTGTTTGGCCGGCTGAAGGCGGCATAAATGGCAGGGAGACCATCACCTGCAAATCCACCTGCCACAACACCTGCAATGGTTGTAATATTGCCGGAACGGTTGATCTTGCGAATAAGATTGTTGTCCGCATCGGCGATATAAACATTTCCAGAGTCGTCTGTGGCTGTGGCTTTGGGATGGAATAGTTCCGCGGCTGTTGCCGGTCCGCCGGTTCCGGAGTAGCCAGGGGTGCCGTTACCGCCGATCGTAGAGATGATCTGTGCGTGTAATGTTGAGCCCTGGCAACTTAACAAGATCAAGAGCGATAAAAGATAATGTTTCGTTTTCATGAGGATTAATTTGTACTAAGTTACTAAGTTTTATTTTTTATATGCGGAGATCGTGATCGCACGAAGAATAAAATTGGTTACCAAAACGCAGTACTTTTACAATCAAATCAATACGCTTGACAACAGATAAATTCACGATGTTCCAGAACCGGCTGCTGAAGGTGTATAAGCACATCAGTAAGATCGCAAAGCGGCAGGAAATTGCCTGCTATCGGTTTTATGATCACGACCTGCCCGAGTTCCCGTTTGCGATAGAGTGGTATAATGGCGTAGTGCATGCAGCGGAGTACAAACGCAGGCACGGCATGGAAGACGAGGAGCATGCGGCCTGGCTGCAAGGCTGCAAGGAGGTATTGTCAACAGTGCTGGAGATATCGCAGGATAACATTTTCATGAAGATTCGCCAGCGGAAAGCGGGCAGGCAAGGGCAGTATGAGAAATTTGATGAACAGAAAGTGGAGCGTATTGTGCCTGAAGGTGGGCTTAATTTTATCGTAAACCTTACAGACTATTTAGACACAGGTTTATTCCTTGACCATCGAATTACACGTGGTATGGTGAGAGACCAGGCTAAGGGAAAAACCGTGTTGAACCTGTTTTGCTATACCGGCTCATTTAGCGTGTATGCTGCGGATGGCGGTGCAAGAAGCGTAACCTCTGTAGACCTATCGAAGACCTACCTTAACTGGGCGAAAAGGAATATGCAGTACAACAAGCTGTATAAGGATAGTGCACATGATTTTGTGCATGGAGATGTTATGGAGTGGCTGGACTATATGCCCGCCGATGCTTTCGACCTTATCATCTGTGATCCGCCGACATTCTCTAACAGCAAGCGCATGGAAGATAACTTTGATGTGCAGCGGGACCATGTGTTCCTGCTTAAGAAGCTGCTTAAAGGTTGCAATGACGGGGGGAAGATATACTTCAGCAATAACTACAAGGATTTTGTGATGGACCGGGATAGTATACCTGCGCTTACGGTAAAAGACATTACCGGTGCTACAACCCCTTTTGACTTTCAGGGTAAGCTGAACAGGAAATGTTTTTTGATAGAGAAGTAAGCATTGTGACAAATAATTTAATGTGTAACAGAATATTACGTTAGCTGAAGATAACTCTTCAACTTTATATCTACATCCTTTTGAACCGTTGTGCTTATTGAGCCGAGACGGCCCTTAACCAGCGTCTTATCCAGTGTGGCAATTTTAGACGTCCTTAACAAGGACTGCTTTTTGATGCCGTTGTTATTGTCAGGCGATAGAATGACATCCGTTGGTTCCGTCCATTTTAATTGAGTAGTAATAAATAAAACGGTTAAATCAGATGGGGTTTCAGCGACAATGAGGGCGGGTCGCAATTTATTTCCGGACAGATCAGTAAAGGGGAAAATTATCAGAATTACATCGCCTTTCTGCGTCAGTATTTTTCTTTAAGATCATCCAGAGTATATAGGTCTTCCTCATCATTAAGAAATGCAAAGGCGTCTGAATTTTGAATGATAGAATGAATACCATTCTGCAACTGCTGCTCTTCTGTTTTTTTCACCATAAAGTCTGCAAAATCAGCGACCTCCTCACCCTTGGTTTCGGATAGCTTGTTAAGGGCGCTAATGGTTTTTTCGATTATTTCTGCTCTGGACATATACAGATACTTTACAACAAAATTACGTATTGTTTTTTAATTTAAATCATAGCTCTACATGCGCCCGGACGGAAAATACGTTCACCGGCCCTCGGTCATGGTTATACCCGGGATTAAGGCCGAACTGATAGTCTAAGGTAAGCCAGATACCCGCCGACACAGGTTTGAAACTGTAGTAGAACTCAGCGACTGTTTCGTTTGCATAGTTCAGCATTCCATCGCCCAGCTGGAACCCCTGGCCGCCCAATGCAAGGTATTGTTGATGTGCAGCTGAAAGACCATTTACGATTATCGCAACGCCCAG
Source organism: Chitinophagaceae bacterium (assembly GCA_947476485.1). Lineage (GTDB taxonomy): Bacteria > Bacteroidota > Bacteroidia > Chitinophagales > Chitinophagaceae > Nemorincola. The sequence continues at coordinate 32,260 of CANJQU010000032.1, read as the reverse complement.
GTTATCATCTTTCCTTTTCCAACCGGCGCCGTTTAATACTGCGCCCAGAGAAAGCGTTTGGTCTGCCTCAGTAAAGCACCATGTCTCATTCTGCCCATCATTCCAGCCCAGGCGGCCGAAGACGCCGAGGTTGCGGGTAAGCTGCTGGTCAAAATTGAGCCCGATGCCATATTTTGTCCTTCCGTGCTGGCGTGTATCTGCTATATCCGGCCCCAGCCACGCCCAGCGCTGCGATATGGCCTGGTTGTAATTGCCCATATTGCCAGTGTTGCAATATCCGAGTAATCTCAGATGTCCGTCTTTGTTCCGTAGCTTATGGGCGCGGGTTACCTCGGCGTTGATGCTGTATTCCTTGGCAAGGTCGGTGCTGAGCTTTGCGCCATTGGCCACTGTTGGCAGTGCAGCCAGTGCAGCTTTATAGGTCATGTTATCCCATTGCAAAGCAGTGGCAAAACAAAAAGTATAGCCTCTCACATTTGCGGCATAATCCCACGCGCCGTTATTCATCAGGCACCAGTTCATAAAAGAGGTGCGCGGGCCGCCTGCACAATTATTGATGTCAAAAATATCACCCAGGCAAAGCTTACCAAGATAGAACGCCAGGGTGCGCGTGGTATAATTTGTTTGAAGCTGGTTGAATCCATCCCCCGCTACGATCGCTTTTTTATTCAACGCAAAAGTTTGTTTCAGATAAGCACGGGCAAGGTACAGGGTGGGGGATGGATCACCTACACGAAAGGTCTCCCCGTTGGTGGAAGCTCCCATGCCCGATGCGCCGCTGAGGCCGCTGCCGCCTGCTATCTCTGGATTGATGTATACCTCAGCGCCATGCCACAGCCTCGCCCCGAAGAACATGGTGCCCGTCAGGGAGTTCTGTTTCTCTTCTTCTTTGCTCAAACTGTGCTGGCCGCTGTAGGATGCGCTGAAAGATGGTTTGTATTGATAAATATAAGTCGTCTGGAAATGAAGGTTGACACGGCTTTGCCGGGCGCTGTCGGTGTGGGGTGCCTGGTCCATATCCTGGTTCTGGCCATATACCGGAAACCACAGGACTGATAAAAACAGCAGGGTTATTATTGCTAAGGGCTGTATTGGTATTGTGTATCGTGTACTCATTATTTCTACCGGATAAACTCAATTAGACGATGATTAAAGCGTGCACCAAGGCCGCCTATATTTGCGCGTATGCCTGCTAAATTAAATCATAACAAATGTATTTTATTTATTTGACAAGTCAAAAAAAAATTTTTAGACGCGCCTAATTTTATGTACTTACTAAGGTTTGTTTATATTTACACCATGAGCTCCAGTTTTCCTGCACAAACACTTTCTGAAGAGAATTATCTGAAGGTGATATACCATCTAGGGAAAGAGGCCACTGTGAAGATCAGCCCGACGGCTATTGCTGAGGCGCTGAGCAACAATCCGGCCTCGGTGGTGGATATGCTGAAAAAACTGGTGGACAAAAAGCTCATACAGTATGAAAAAAGCAAAGGGGCGAGGCTTACTGAAAAAGGCAGGAAGATCGCATTGCTGATCATTCGCAGGCACAGGCTATGGGAAGTGTTCCTGCTTGAAAAGCTGGAATACTCGTGGGATGAGATACATGAGATCGCCGAGCAACTGGAACATATACAAGACCCATTGCTTGCCGACCGGCTGGATAAATTTTTAGGTTTCCCGCAATACGATCCGCATGGTGATCCAATACCCACGGCCAGTGGTGAGATGGCCGATATATATAAAACCATACTTTCCGAAGTGAAGGAAGGGAATACCTGCCATGTGGTGGGGGTAAAGGACACGAGTTCTTCATTCCTTCAATACCTTAAAAAACTGGATATTGGTATTGGTACAAAGATATCGCTGGATGAAAAGATTCCCTTTGATGGCTCAGTGATCATAAGCATAAAGAATGGCCCGAAAACAACGGTCTCTAAGATATTTGCGGATAATCTGCTGGTGCACGAGTAGTACGTCTCCCCTCGAGCTTCGCTCCTTCACTGGCGTGAACTCCGAAGGAGAGGGTGAGGTCGAAGGAGTACAGCACTTGAATAATGTTGTTGTCCTCACTCACATTTTCTAAAAAGAACACTTCTATAAAGCTAAAATCCAGATAGGTCTCGATCTGGATTTTAGCTTTTGTAAGATTACGTAACATCTCCCACTCCTCTGGAGAGGGGCGGGGAGCGGTCAATTCGCGTATTCGCTCATAAACTTGATGCGCATCATTTTCAGATGTTCCACGCTTACGTCACGGTCTTTGAACTCTTCGAAAGCGCTATCCATATCATCATCATGGCTGCCGCGGAAATAGTCGAAAATATCTTCCTGCTCGTTTTCGTCAAGTTCCTGCTCCAGTATGTAGTCAAGGTTCAGACGGGTGCCGCTGGCAACTATGGTTTCCATTTCTATCAGTAAGTCGGGAAGCGATAAACCCTTGTTCTTAGCGATGGTCTCCAGTGGTATCTTTTTATCAATATTCTGAATGATAAACACCTTCATGCCGCTCTTGTTCACCACGCTCTTCATTACGAAGTCGTCCGGCTTTTCTATTTCGTTTTCCTCCACGTACTTGGCTATAAGGTCAACAAACTTACGTCCGTAGCGCAGCGCTTTGCCCTTGCTTACGCCCTGTATCTTCTCCAGTTCTTCGAGGGTAGTAGGGTAGTTGGTCGCCATATCCTCCAGCGAATTCTCGAGGAAGATTACGAATGGCGGCAGGTTCTTATCCTTGGCGGTTTGTTTGCGCAGGTCCTTCAGCAATTCGAAAAGCACGGGGTCAGTAGTTGATGATCCACTGCTGCTTACTTCATCTTCGTCGCCGGAAGTTTCCTCATACTTATGATTGAGCGCAACCCTGATGGAGTATGGTTTTTTATGGAACTTCCGTCCCTTGTCCGTTATTTTCAGCAAGCCATATTCCTCAATGTCTTTGCGAATCATGCCTTCCAGCATCATTTGCCTGATGAGTGAATTCCAGAAGTTGGAATCCATTTCCATGATCAGTCCTGAGCCGAAAGACTTCAGCTTGTCGTGGCGGAAAGTCTGTATCTGTGGGTTAGACCTGCCGAGGATGATGTTTACCACATAGTCTATACCGAAGCGTTCGTCCAGTTCAGTGATCGTATCCAGTGTGATCTTTACGCTATCCTTTACTTCCAGTTTTTCCTTAGGATGGTTGCAGTTATCACAATTGCCGCAATTCTCTTCTTTGTATTCCTCACCAAAGTAGTGCAGCAGCAGTTTTCTGCGGCATACACCGCTTTCCACATATGCCAGGGTCTCAGAGATCAGTTGGCCGCCCATTTCACGCTCGCTGAGTGGCTTGTCGCGCATCAGGTGTTCCAGCTTCTGCACATCTTTGTGAGAGTAAAGTAGCATGCACTTGCCCTCCATGCCATCACGGCCTGCACGGCCTGTTTCCTGGTAGTAGTTCTCTAATGACTTAGGGATGTTATAATGTATCACAAAGCGTACATCAGGCTTATCTATACCCATACCAAATGCAATGGTAGCCACGATCACATCCACTTTTTCCATCAGGAACTGGTCCTGGCGTTGCGACCGCAATGGGCCTTCCAGCCCTGCATGGTAGGCAACTGCGCTGATGCCATTGGCAACCAGTGTTTGTGCCAGCTCTTCGGTTGTCTTCCGGTTGAGGGTGTATATGATACCGCTCTTGCCCTTCATGGTGTTGATGAACTTCACCATGTTCTTAAGTGTCTGTTCCTTGGTGCCTTTCGGAACGATCTCGTAATAAAGATTGGGACGGTTAAATGAGTCAATAAAGATATTTGCATTCTGTAGTTCCAGGTTCTTTACAATATCGTCCTGCACCTTTGGGGTTGCAGTAGCTGTAAGGGCAATGATCGGCAGATCGGCATTGATCATATTGATCATGTCGCGGAGCTTACGGTATTCCGGGCGGAAGTCATGTCCCCACTCGGATATGCAATGCGCCTCATCTACTGCTATAAACGATATTGGGAGGTCTGCAAAAAAAGCAATGTTCTCCTGCTTGGTGAGCGTTTCCGGCGCCACATAGAGCATCTTTGTTTTGCCCTCGGTAAGGTCGCTTTTTACTTTCTTCTGCTGTGCCTTGCTTAGCGTAGAATTAAGAAAATGTGCAATATTGTCCTGGTCGCTGTAGCCGCGGATGAGGTCCACCTGGTTTTTCATCAGGGCGATTAGCGGGGAAACGATAATGGCAACGCCCTCACTAAGCAATGCCGGCAACTGGTAGCAAAGCGATTTGCCCCCGCCTGTAGGCATGATAACAAAAGTATCGCGGCCGCTGAGTATGCTGGCAATGATCTTCTCCTGCTCACCCTTGAAGGTGTCGAAACCAAAATATTTATGTAATTCTTTCTTGAGATTTAATTTGGTATTAGCGTTCGCCTTACTAAGAGCTTCCATACACGTTATTTAACTATGAGTTATCAATCTAGCCATCCGCGGCCTTTTCAGGCCATATTCAATAAAAGAGTAAAATTTTAAGGATTGCGAATTTACGAAAGTTAAGGTAACTAAAATACAGGTTAAATGCAAGTGTTTTGTTATAAAAAAGATGTTTGTTGTGGTGTAACGCAGGACATATGAGATTACTACATATTAATAAGGTGTTTCATGACAATGCCGTGACGAACGGAGGGTTTTTATACAATGTCCCATTTTCTAACAAATAAAAAGGTGAAAAAGGGGCATCTGATTCTCACAAAACTTTTGCTGTGGCTGATATTATTTTTATCGAAATTTCCCATTTTACCCCAGCCAGTGTCGTTCGGGTAAGCTGCCCATGACATATATGGTAAATGCATTGATAATCAACTTAATTAAAAATGCGCGAAATGAGCACAATGCCAGACGTGAGTCAACCACCCCAGCTGAAAAGCATGCTTCGCTATGCTTTTCAGCATACCTCTCCTAAAAACAGGAGGGGAGGTGTTACGTGCCCACGTAATGTCATTTTCAAAGAGCTCACGATGACAATCTATCGGCAGTCAGCTTAACTGATCGGGATTTCTCCGCAAGAGTTTCGCGTTTGTTTTCATCTGTGATACCGCAACGCCGCAGAAAAAAATAATCCACAAATGGGGCATTGAATTCTTGCAAAACCGTTGCTGTGACTAATATTATTTTTATTGAAATTTCCCATAATGTCCCACTTTTAGTTAGCTGGGGCATTATAGTAGCCCAAAGACGGTATTCGGTATTCGGCCTGACTTGCAGCGTAGTATCGAGGGAGGATCGCCTTGCATGAAAGAAAGGCTCTTTTTCGATACAAAGGTAGTGAGCAAATAAAGACGACCCAAGACGAAAAATCTATTGGGGGTTTGGTGGAAATTATAGTGAGTTTTCTGCCTCACGCCATATTGCACTGATTCCCTGATTGACGCCGAGTCATGCTGAAGGTAGAGACACGATGAGGGTGGTGAAGGCGTGAAAAGAGACTTCTAATAGCCCCGACCCTTAGGTCGGGGCTATTGAAGTGAGGAATAAAGAAACAAGGTTATTTCAACGCCTGTAAAAAATACAGCAGTACCGTCTTGCCTTGCTCAGGGCATGCAGATCCCAGACGGTCAAACTCGTTCGCCGCCGCTGGGTTTGCAAATGGGTTCTGTAGCTTGTCACGGTCCAGTTCTGTGCCCAGGTAAGGGTAAGTGAACCTGAAAGTCTCGCGGTGATGCTCATTAATAAAAAAGGCGGGTTTCGCCATACTTAAGCTGCCCACTACCTGCTTGGAGGCATCCATGATCTCCCGCTTGAACGTATTCGGGTTCTGGGCTAACTTTTTCAGGTGTTTGGTTTTGAGCTTGGAATAGAAATCGAAATTTTCCTGTATCAGCGCATAGCGTTTTAATATTTCGTTATTGCTAAGTAAGCCTGGGCCGGAAAACTGGGTGCCATGGCTTCTCAGGAAACGCTGTGCCATATCATAAACCAGCTCTGCAGTTGCATTTTTGCCTGCCGCCCCTTTAAATTCTACGATACTTGAATGGCTCCCCGGCATAACATCTACCTCTACATTTGTACCCTCAGAGAGCTGAGGATATACCGCCTGGAAACTATCCATTGCCCATGAACGCAGATCGTGCTGTGCCAAAACAGCGCTGTAGTATCTTATATTCCGGCTAATAGAGATATTATTCCAGTTGCTGCCGCCACCGGTGTTAGAGCCAGGTACAGGGTCTATAGCGAATATATTTATCGCCATTCTTGACAAGGGCGGGCCCAACCGGTTCAGTTCATTGGCGATCTTGGCGCAGGTGATGCCGCCGCGGCTCCATCCGCACAGGTTCACCACTGTGGGCTGCGGCCTCATCAGGTATAATTTCTCAATGGTTTTTTTTACGTTCGTCTCAACACCCGACCCGAATAATAAACCGCCAATAGTGCTTGCCCCTCCCGGGTTTCCCGTGCCGCCTAAAAAATTAGGCGTAAAGCTACCACTGCCAGGGCCTGCATTGATGATCGTTTGATTTACCGGCGAGGTGTTTTTGTGTAGACGCGCAATAACGTCCCCGCTGCTGGCATTGTATGCCGTGCCGCAGTTGTATATGGTGAAAACGCTCATTACTTTAATTTAAGAGGTAAAAGTGAAGATGACCAAAAATAATAGCTAATGTAGAAAATGCTATTGGTAATTCATACTGCCTAAATAATTATTTTCGTTCTCACACGCAGCCAACGATTTAGATATTAGCGTTTGAAGGTGGTAGGTGCTTAAGTAAATCAGGCCAGCCTTTTCGCCTCGGGAGATGCGGTGTCTATCCCTGTGATCTTCACTATGCCGGGCTTTTTGCCGGGTTCTATGGTTCCAATATCCGGCATTTGAAGTGCAAGAGCTCCGTTACGGGTGCCCCAGGTGAGCAGTGTTTTCCAACTGATATTCGGATAGCGCTCCTTTATAGACGTAAGCTCAGACAAAATACTCAGCTCATGATTAGAAGCCAGGCTATCTGTACCGATACAGATATTTGCGTTCTCGCTCATAAACATATCTATATCGGGCAGGGTGTTTTCAATGTATAGATTGGCTTTGGGGCAGAGACACCAGTACACATCTTTTAGCCGGCTGTGGGCAAACTGCACATCCTGGCGGCGGGTATAGGTGTTGTGTACGAAGATAAAGGGATGGCTGGGCGATAGCCATTCCAGGTAGGACTGCAGGGACGAAAGTCCGGTGGGGGTGAAGAAACTATCATCCACACCCAGGGACTGCAGCAGATCACGAACGCCCCCTTCTTTTTTTGTGTAGAATTTATTTTCTTCCTCGCTTTCCTGGTTGTGAATGGAGATAACAACATCACCCGCATGTGCATCTATCAGTCGGAAGAGCGGTGATGAAACAGAGTAGGGGGCGTGTGGAATGATGGCCTGTTTCAGCCATTCTCCTTGCTGCGCGGCAAATGTCTCGTAGGTGCTAACGGCAAATCCAAATGCACGTTGTGCGTTGGCCTCAGTAAAGCCGATAGTTTCCACAAAGGTGTAATAGTTGAGCTTACCTAGGGCACGAACATCCAGTGTATCTGTGGTATTGGCAATATCTCCGACAGCTACTACGCCGTTTTGTACCAGCTCGTCGTAGGCATTATGGCGTGCTGATTTCTTTTGTTCGTCTGTATAGTCGTTGCGGTGCTTAGGAATCGTTTTGAGGAATGGTATAAGGCCGGTATGCTCCGGTACTAACCCCTTCATGTGCGACAGCTCGAGGTGGCAATGGGCGTTGACAAAACCGGGCGCAAGAATGCCATCATATTCAATGGTGTCTTTATTTGGGGTATCATGGATCGCGATCACGGCGCCATCGTCTGCCAATTCTAAAGTGGCGCCCTCAGGCAACCATTTGTGGCCGTTGTGAATACGTTGCGCTGTGATGAACCCCATATTGCAGGTTTTACCGCCAAGGCACAAAGACGCTAAGGCTCTGGATTAGAAAAAAAACTTTGCGTCTTCGCGTCTCTGCGGTTAAATAATTAGCTCTTAAAATGCTTCAATAACACGATCTCGCGCTCGTTGAGGTAGCGCCATTTGCCGCGGGGCAGGTTTTTCTTGGTGAGGCCGGCATACATCATACGGTCCAGCTTATCTACCACATAACCCAGTGATTCGAAAATGCGGCGAACGATACGGTTGCGACCGCTATGTATCTCCAATCCCAGTTCGTTCTTTTTTTCCAGCCACGCCAGTTCATCTACTACAGCTTTTCCGTCTTCCAGCTCCACGCCTTCTATTATCTTCTCAAAGTCGGCCTTTGTGAGCGGTTTGTCCAGTGTTACCTGGTATACCTTCTTTATGTTGTAAGATGGGTGGCAAAGTTTTTGCGTCAGGTCGCCATCGTTTGTGATCAGCAGCAGACCCGATGTATCACGATCCAAACGGCCAACGGGGAACAGTCTGTCCACACCGGAATTGCCCACCAGTTCCATAACAGTCTTGCGGCCCTGCGGGTCTTCGTTGGTGGTGATAAAGCCCTTTGGTTTGTTTAGCAATATATATACCATCCCTTTCTGCGGGGTCAGCTTTTTACCGCTCAGCGTTACTTTGTCGTCATGCTTTACCCTATAACCAGGGTCCAGCACCAGTTCTTCATTCACTTTTACCTTGCCTTGCCTTACCAGCTCGGCAGCATCGCGGCGGCTGCATTCACCACTGTGAGCAATGAATTTGTTCAGCGGCATTTCCAGCCTTGGGCCGTTTGTCTGGTTTATTTCTTTATCGTCTTCGTCCTCGTCATCATCATCATGGTCGTGATTATGATAATGCTTTCTCTTTCCCGATGGCGTATGCGGTTTCCTTTCTTCAGGCTCTTCTTTCCGGGCTTTTCTGCCCTTAGGTTTATCGTATTTTATTTCAGGGCTCACAACGTCATACTTGCCTTGTGTAACCTCATCTATATCTTTTGAAAACGTTATTACATCCGGTATCTTCTCGAACTTAGGTTCAGCCGGAGTCTTTGGCCGGTCTCTGAACGGACGGCTATCAGCAGATTTTCCACTCTTTTTGTCTCCTTCTTTCTTAAACGAAGATTTTTCGAATGATCTTTTTGGCTTGTCAGAAAAAGGTTTGTCGCCATATGGCTTGCGCGGCTTATCAAATTCCTTGCGCGGTTCGCGTGGCTCCTGGTCCCCCTCTGATGATTTATCGAACGACCTTTTCGGACGATCGGAGAAAGGCTTGTCGCCGTATGGCTTGCGTGGTTCGCGTGGCTCTCCATCTCTTCCCGAAGGTTTATCAAAATTTCTTTTAGGGCGGTCTGAGAATGGCTTATCGCCATATGGTTTGCGCGGTTCGCGTGGCGCTCCATCCCTGTCGGACGCTTTGTCGAAAGATCGCTTAGGCCTGTCTGAAAATGGCTTATCGCCATATGGTTTGCGCGGTTCGCGTGGTTCTCCATCCCCGCCGGAAGGCTTGTCGAAAGACCGTTTTGGCCTGTCCGAAAATAGTTTATCGGCGTAAGGCTTGCGCGGTTCACGTGTATCTCCGTCTCTGCCGGGTCCATCGAACGACCTTTTCGGCCTATCAGAAAATGGCTTATCTCCATATGGTTTGCGAGGCTTGTCAAATTCTTTGCTTGCGCCACGCTTTGGTTCTTTCCCAAAGGGCTTGTCAGAACGGAATTTCCCTGCATCACCATCAGTGGTTCTGCCTGAATAGGGCCTCGAAGGCCGCGAAGGACTATCCTCCGACTTGCCACGACCGTCGTAGTTCTTTTTTTTAAATGGCTTTGAATCCTTGCGGGGGCCACTATTAGAAAAGGAATTATCGGAACCGGGCCGCTTGCCCCCACCAGACTGGGATGAACTTTTTCGCATTGTATATTAAATCACTTAGTAAGCGGGCCAAAGGTACAATGTTTTAGTCCCTGATTTAGGACAAAGTGGTCATTTCTCATATTTTAACGTGTTTTAAGACCAAAGGCCAGGTTTATCAGTTGCCGGAAATCAGACTAAGAAAAATGCCGGCAGAGCGAAAAAATCGCTAAAAAAACAATACCTTAGTGCCAAATTATCCATATGAAAAAGATAATCTCACTCAGCCTTTTTGCTGTGCTCGGTTTTGTCGTGAATACTGAAGCCCAGACTATCACCACGATAGCTGGAACTGGTGTTGCCGGTTTCAACGGAGACTCAAGCTACGCGACTGCCGCCCGGATATATGGTCCTGTGGGTGTTGCCGTTGATGGGGCGGGCAATTCGTATTTTGCAGATTATTATAACCAGCGTATCCGTAAGATAAATAGCGCGGGTACCATTTCCACTATAGCGGGAACAGGTACCGCAGGCTACAGCGGAGACAACGGGCTCGCAGTGGATGCCCAGTTGAACAATCCCATGGGTGTGGCTGTAGATATATATGGGAATGTATATGTTGCAGATAAGGGTAACCACCGGGTACGGATGATCAACACAAACGGCATCATTACCACTTTGGCAGGCGCTAATACATTTGGTTATACAGGCGATAATGGCCCGGCATCAGCAGCTACTTTATATGCTCCTACGGGAGTTGCGGTTGACCACCAGGGAAATGTTTACATAGCAGACCGCTCCAACAATGCCGTTCGTAAGATCAGCACTGACGGTATGATCACGACAATTGCAGGTACCGGAGCCCAGGGTTTTAACGGTGACGACTGGCCGTCATCTACACTGGCTACCTTGTACACACCGTCTTCAGTAGCTGTTGACAAAATTGGAAATGTTTATATAGCCGATCAGAATAATAACCGGATCAGGAAGGTAGATACTTTCGGGAAAATATCAACCGTGATGGGCAATGGGGTAGCAGGCTATACTGCTGACGGTGTGGCTGCTGCTCACAGCCAGATATATGCACCATCAAGCGTGGCCGTTGACAAATGGGGGAATGTTTACATCTCCGACGAGTTGAACTACATGATCCGGAAAATGAATATCAACTCCGGCCAAATGGTAACAATCGCAGGATCTCATGGTGTAAGGGGTTTCAACGGGGATACGGGTTTGGCGATCAATGCACTGATCGGTGACTGTAAAGGACTTGCTGTAGACGATGCCGGAAATATTTATTTGTCGGACTGGCGCAACAACCGTGTAAACTATATTACTTCCACAGTAACGGCAGTGATGAACGTAAATGCCGGTCTTCAGAGCCTGGCTATTTATCCAAACCCCAATAATGGCTCTGTTACGGTAAATGTAGCATCTGTGAATTCTGGTAAGGTGAATATAGTGATCACTAATGTCGTAGGTGAGAAAATAAAAGAAGTAACTACAGAAACAAACAGGCCATTTGTGGTAGATATGAATGTTGCAGCGGGTATTTATTTTGTCAGCGCAACAACGGCAAACGGCCACCTTGCCGGTAAAATAGAAGTGAGCGGGCGGTAGTTATCAGATCCGCATGGAGCGCATGTTGTGAGATAAATGATAGTGTATGTGGCATGCAAAAAAGAGTAGTATATGAACGTAACCTTCTTTAAATATCTGTTTTTCTCTTTGTTCGCATTGAGTATCTGGGGCGCACCGTTTCGTGTGCATTCCCAGGTCATTGCAACGATAGCAGGGGTGGATACGATCAAAGGTTACCTGGGAGATGGCGATGTGGCGGCCCACGCCCAATTTTATGGTCCGCAGGGTATGGCCGTCGACTCAAAAGGCAACCTGTATATAGCCGATATGTTCAACAACTGTGTGAGAATGATCAACCCGTCGGGTATCATATCTACGTTTGCGGGTACCAGCATAGCCGGTTACAGCGGTGATGGCGGTCTTGCCAGGAAGGCGAAATTGCATCACCCGTACTATATAGCTGTAGACGGCGCAGATAACATATATATATCAGATAGCCGGAACAGCCGTATACGTAAGGTAGATGCTGCGGGTATAATAACCACTTATGCCGGCAACGGTTCCCAAGGTTATTGGGGCGACCGGGGGCCGGCCACAGCGGCCCAGCTAAGTTCTCCTGCAGGTCTTGCATTCGACCAGCAGGGTAATTTATATATCGCAGATCTGCTGAATTTGCGTATTCGTAAAGTAACGCCCGATGGTATGATCACCAGTGTAAGCGGAAGGGGTGAGCCGGGTTCGGCAGGCGATGGCGGCCCTGCCAGCGCAGCATTGCTCGATAAGCCATTCAGTGTTGCCGTGTCTCCTGATGGCGATCTCTACGTTGCTGATTGCTATAACAACAGGATCCGTAAGATAAATACTAAAACAGGTGTTATTACCACCTATGCCGGCGGCGCAGGTATTTTTGGCGGCTACAGCGGAGATGGCGGCCCGGCAACAAATGCTACTTTATTTCACCCCACCGATGTGAAATGCGATGATACCGGAAACATATTTATAGCAGACAAAGACAATTTCCGTATACGTAAGGTAGACACTTCGGGTATCATCACTACATTGGCCGGTAACGGTGTGCAGGAACATGGCGGTGATGGCGGTCCGGCAACGGCTGCCCGTTTTGACCGTCCTGTTGGGCTGGCTGTAGACCATAGTGGTAATTTGTTTGTTTCGGAAACTAATGGCAGTTATGATGTCAACTCTATCAGGTACGTGTATCTGAGTAATCCGGGGTCGATTTCGCTCACCATTTATCCCAACCCCACCTTTGACGGAAACATCAATGTGTTTTTCGCTTCACACTACGAAGAGAATGTGAAGGTGTCTGTCTACAATATGGGAGGGCGGCTACAATTCTCAACTATAACACCAACCAATAAGCTGGCGACATTTAATATAGAACCCGCAGGGTATTATTTCATCAAGGGCGTCTCTGCCCATGGCGTCTGGAAAGGACCATTCTCAGTAGCTCATTGATCATGTTTTTATCGCAATAAGAAATCACCCCTTGCGAGGTTTGGGGGTGTACGTACGGCAACTTATCTTTAGCCTTCTACAAATCAATAGTTTTATGAGTGTCAGCAAATTATGTGCAGCTTTATTGCTGTGTGCAGTGCCTTGTTTTTCCTTTGCACAGGATAAAAAAGACGACAAAAAGAAGTGGGATGTAAACAATCCCGGCGGGCCATATAAAGATGTTGCGTTCACTGTAAATGAAGGCACCTGGATGAACCTTGACCTTTCGCCGGACGGAAAGGACATCGTATTCGATCTGCTGGGCGATATATATATAATGCCCGCTACCGGCGGTGAAGCCAGGGTGCTGCGGCAGGGACTGGCCATGGAGGTGCAGCCGCGTTTTAGCCCTGACGGCAGCAAAATATTATTTACCTCTGACGCCGGTGGCGGGGATAATATATGGGTGATGGACAAAGACGGCAGCCATGCAAAGCAGATAACCAAGGAGACTTTCCGGTTGCTGAACAATGCCGTGTGGACACCTGATGGTAAGTATATTATTGCGCGCAAGCATTTTACATCAGGCCGCTCCCTGGGCGCGGGTGAATTGTGGCTTTACCACCTGAATGGTGGTGGCGGATTGCAGCTTACGGCGCGCAAAAATGACCAGCAGGACCTGAATGAACCCTCTGTTTCCTCGGATGGTCGTTATGTTTACTACAGCGAGGATATGTATCCCGGCGGTTTTTTTCAGTATAACAAAGATCCGAACGCACAGATATTTGTGATCAAAAGGTTTGACCGCGAGAAGGGGATAATAGAAACCGTGACCGGCGGGCCGGGCGGCGCTGCGAGACCACAGATAGCCCATAGCGGTAAGTTGCTTGCTTTTGTAAAACGGGTGCGCACCAAAACTGTGCTTTATCTCCGTAATCTTGAAACAGGAGAGGAGTGGCCGATCTATGATAAGCTGTCAAAGGACCAGGCAGAAGCATGGACCATCTTTGGAATATACACCGGTTTTGCATGGACGCCCGATGACAAACAAATATTGATATGGAGTGGCGGGAAAATAATGAAGGTGGATGTGAACGGAGCAGGTGCTGCCAGTGAGATACCATTTACGTGCAATGTAAAGCAACGCATAACTGATGCAGTGCGTTTTAAGCAGGACCTGAACCCTGCGGAGTTTAACGTGAATGTGATCCGGAATGCAGTCACCTCTCCGGATGGAAAATGGCTGGTGTTCAGCGCTGTAGGGCATCTCTATAAAAAGGCCTTGCCCGATGGTAAGCCAGAGCGTATGACGGACCTTAAAGATTTTGAGTTTGAACCGGCTTTCTCACCCGACGGAAAAGAGCTGGTGTTTGTGACATGGAATGACAGCACAACAGGTGCGGTATGGAAGATGAGCCTGGAAGAAGGCAAGAAGAAAGGTGCAGCCAAACCCTACCGGATAACCCTTAAAAGAGGGCTGTACCGTACACCAGCTTTTGACCCCGCTGGACCGTTCATTGTCTACTCCGTGGAAGGGAGCAATGATATAATGGGAAATACCTATACCGTAAAACCCGGTATTTACCTGATGAATAAGCTTGGTGGCGATGGCACATTTGTCACGGATAAAGGCGAGTATCCAAGGTTCAGCAAGGACCGCGAGCGCATATACTACCGGACCGGCAATTCCTTTGGTAGTTGCAAGCTGGATGGCACTGATGAACGCGCTATCTTTAAAAGCAAGTACGGCAGCCAGTTCTCCGTTTCTCCTGATGGTGAATGGGTAGCATTTGTGGACCTGCATGCTGCCTATGTAGCAGCATTTCCGCATACGGGTAAAGAGATAGACCTCAGTGCGGAAACAACCGATTTTCCTGTAAAAAAGGTGTCGCTGGATGCGGGGATAAACCTGCACTGGAGCAGCGACAACAAGCAACTGCACTATACACTTGGCGACCAGTACTACACTATAAATCTTGATGATCGTTTTGAATTCATCGCCAATAAGCCGGACTCATTGTTCAAATTGCCGGAGCATGGCATAAGTGTGGGGCTGAAGATGAAAATGGACAAGCCGGACCTTAGCATTGCGTTTACCCATGCGCGGATCATCACCATGAACGGAGATGAAGTGATAGAAGACGGAACAATAGTTGTGCAGGGGAACGTGATCAAAGCCGTGGGCAGCTTTGCGAAAACTAACATAGACAATGGCATCAAGGTGATCGATTGCAGCGGCAAGACAATAATGCCGGGCTTTATAGATGCACATGCGCATGTGGCCCACTTCCGGTCGGGCATTACACCCCAGAAACACTGGCCATATTATGCCAACCTGGCCTATGGCGTTACCACCACCCACGATCCGTCTGCCAACAGCGAACTGGTGTTTGCACAGAGCGAGCTGGTGAAAGCTGGCCTTATGGTAGGACCAAGGATATTCTCCACCGGAACTATACTATATGGTGCGGATGGCGACTTTAAGGCGGTCATCAACTCCTATGAGGATGCAAAGAGCGCGCTAAGGCGCACGCGGGCCTATGGTGCATTCAGCGTGAAAAGCTACAACCAGCCGCGGCGCGAGCAAAACCAGATGGTCATTGAGGCGGCAAGGGAGCTGAAAATGGAGGTAGTGCCCGAGGGCGGATCTTTCTTTTATCACAACATGGGCATGATACTGGACGGGCACACCACCATTGAACATAACATTCCGGTTGCACCGGTATTTAATGATGTGATACAGTTGTGGAGCAGATCGCAAACGGCGAATACCCCTACGCTCATTGTTTGTTATGGTGCGCTGAATGGCGAGAACTACTGGTACCAGCACACCAATGTGTGGGAGAAGGAAAGGCTGCTGCGCTACACACCGCGCGCAGTGATAGACCCCCGCAGCCGCCACCGCACTATGGCGCCCGAAGAAGAGTATGAGAACGGCCACATTCTGGTATCAAAAAGTCTGAAAAAGCTGAGCGACGCCGGAGTGAAAATAAATATGGGCGCACATGGACAGATACAGGGCATAGGCGCCCATTGGGAAATATGGATGATGACACAAGGGGGTATGACGCCACTGGAGGCCCTGCGCACGGCCACCATGAACCCGGCGATAAGCCTGGGCTTTGACAACTGGATTGGCTCCCTGCAGCCAGGTAAGCTCGCCGATCTGCTCATCATGGACAAGAACCCGCTGGATGACATTCACAACACAGAGAGCCTGCACTATACCATGGTCAACGGTCGCCTCTACGACTGCGAGACCATGAACGAAGTGGGCAGCTACGACACCAAGCGCAGCAAGTTCTACTGGGAGATGGATAAAAATGCTGAGTCATTCCCGTGGCATGCGGAGAGTGTGGAGTCTGAGGATTAGGGATATCTTTTGTGTGGCCGAACATGTCCATAACGTCGCTACCTCCGGGCATTTATCTGATTGAGTTTATAGACGAAGAAGGAAGAAAAACGGTGAAGAAAATTGTAAAGGAGTAGTAAGCGGAGTGAGAAATTAATAATATTTCCGTAGCTCTCAGGCAGAAAAAATAAGAGAAAGCCCCTTCAGGGGTTTGGGGTTTTGAAAATTTCCCCCTATATTTGCAATCCCAAAACGGGAAAATCTTATTGTTCACCACCAAATAATTTCTATTATTATGTCGGTAAAAATTCGCCTCCAGAGGCACGGGTCAAAGAAACGCCCATTTTATTTCATCGTAGTGGCCAATACTACCGCGCCACGTGACGGTAAATTCATTGAAAAATTAGGTACTTACAATCCACTGACTGTACCGGCAACTGTCCGCATCAGCCGCGAGCGCGCGCTGCATTGGCTCGACAAGGGCGCACAGCCTACCAACACCTGTCGTCGTATCCTGTCGTTCAAGGGCGTTATGTTCCTGAAACACCTGATGCGTGGTGTTACGCTTGGCCTGTTTGATGAGCCAACAGCAATGGAGAAATTTGAAAAATGGAATGGTGAGCACGAAGAACTGGTTGCAAAGCGTGAAGAAACGCACCGCAAGCACAAGAGCGACAAGCGTCACGAAGCAATGAAGGAGTCAGTTCGTAAAGTAGAAGAGAAGAACGCTGTAAGGGCTGCACAGATAGCCGAAGCTGAGGCTGATTCTCAGACTGAAGAAGCTGCTCCGGCAACAGAAGAGCAAACAGAAGGTTAATTAGTTAACTGGTTAAAAGGTTTTTATTGGAAAAGCAATCCCGCATCGGGGTTGCTTTTTTCTTATGCAGAATAATGGCACTTACCCAGTAGCCCAGGTCTAAAGACCTCGGCTATTATTTTCTTTCAAAAAGTGCAATTTGCACTACACGCTTTTACTTTCCGGCCAACTTGGAAAATCTAGCTCCAGTACGTATTTTTACCCACTTGATTAATTTCATCTGTTAACATTTTTCAATTAAATGAATCGTAGTCTTACTAATGCCATTCGGTATGTGCTGGATGAATTACTACCCCCTGTCCTCCGTGATGCACGGTGGTTTATGTATCCTTTTTTCTATATTTGGTATAAAGGCAATAAGAAGGTGATCCGCCTGTATATGGATTTTAAGGACCGGGCGTTTGAGATGACCGAAGAGGAGTTCATAGAGGTATACCGGAACATAGAAAGTATGGCGCGGGACCGGCCAACCGATCTGAACAACGCCTGCATAAAATACATGCTCGAAAACCTGGACCCTACGGCACAATCGCTGATGGATGTAGGTTGCGGTAACGGCTACTGGCTGAATTGCGTAAGCGATGCCAATAAAAAACTGAAGCTCACCGGCTGCGATCTGTATGATAATGTAGCAACGCTGAAGAATTCGGATTATGTGAAAGGGAGCATCTACAAGCTGCCATTTGCGGATAACGCTTTTGATATCGTTACCTGCCACCATACTATAGAGCATCTCAGGGAGGTGCCATCCGCTATTGCAGAGCTAAAGCGTGTGACCAGGAAGCAACTGATCATAGTAACACCGCGGCAGCGCTACTATTACTTTACGATGGATCACCACCTTAATTTCTACCCGATAGCGGTCTACCTGCAAAAGGAGATACAGATCGAAGATAACGTCTGCAAAGCATTGCAGGGCGACTGGGTATACTTAGGCAAACTTAATAAATAACTTTTCCGGAAATGAAGAAGGCCCCACCAACCCCAACCCCGCAGGCGGCAAAAGCGGCAACCCCTGTCAACAGGGATTTTATGCTGTCCCTGGTGATTCCCTGTTACAACGAATCGAAGCGGATAGACATCATGCTGGCTGGTCTTGTGGAGTTTGATGAGAAATGGAAGGGTGCTTATGAAGTGATCATTGTAGATGACGGCAGCAAGGACGATACATCAGGAAAAATACGGGAGGCCCTGGGTGGCAAATACAGCGCTATAAACGAGAAGGTGAGGCTGGAAAAAAAGCCTAAGAATGGAGGGAAGGGTAGTGCACTGAAGCATGGCGTAAGCCTGGCCAAGGGTGATTATGTGCTCACCCTTGATGCAGATATGTCTACCAGGCCTACGGAGCTGATCAACTGGCAGAAGAAGGACGCGGGTATCTTTTCCGGCGATGATACAATATACATTGGCTCGCGCAGGCATGAGGAGGGCAAGGTAGAGGCGCTGCAAAGCCGCAGGTTCATCGGTGGCGTTTTCAATGGCCTTGTGCAGCTTTTCACTTCGCTGCATCTTAAGGATACCCAATGTGGTTTTAAGTTATACCCGCAGGGAGCGGCAAAGCTGCTGTTTGGCAATATGCAAAGCAAGGGCTGGGAGCATGATGTGGAGCTGCTTTACCAGGCAGACCTTAATGATTATAAGATAGTGGAAATGCCGATAAGCTGGGTAAACCAGCCAGAGAGCAAGGTGAATGTGATCAGGGATTCATTTATGATGCTGCTGGGTGTGCTGGCAATTTCTTTCCGTATATGGTTGTATAATGCCTTCGTGTTGCCATTCAAGATACCGGCCACCGCCACCGCCGAACAAAGAAAGCATATTCAATACAGGGCCATTTTTAATGTGCTGGCCATCCTGCTGGTGATAGTCATGCCGCTCATGAGCTTCCAGTATGCGGTAACGGGCGATGAGCACTGGCACTTCGACTACGGCAACGATATTTACAATTACTTTTTTCACGGAGATACCAATGCTCAGACCACAACCTCAGGTATACAATACTACGGTGGTCTTTTCGACTTTATCACAGCAGCAGCGTACCATGTTTTCCATTTTTGGGATCATTATACCACCATGCATGTGATCAATGCGCTGGTAGGGGCAATAGGCATTATATTCGCGGGCAAGCTGGCAAAACTGCTCACCGGTAACTGGAACGCTGGTATTCTCACCGCCATCTTTCTCGTTTGCTCGCCAAGCTGGTTCGGGCATAACTTTGCTAACCCTAAGGATATCCCTTTCTCGGTGGGCTATACCGCGGGTATTTACTATATCATCCTGTTTATCCGTTCTCTGCCAAACCCCAGTTTCAAGCAGATACTGGGCCTCATACTCAGCATCGGCTGGGCTATGGGTGTGCGTATCGGCGGTCTGCTGCTCATTGCATACCTTGTTTTGTTCATTGGTGTCTATGCAGTATTTACGCAGCAACTGAAAACCATTCTCAAGGGCCGTCTTATAAAGCATGTAGCCATTGTGGCTGTGTCCGGGTATCTAATTGCGCTTATCTGCTGGCCATGGGCTCACCAGGGGCTTATCAATAAGCCGCTGGAAGCTTTAAAAGTAATGTCTAACTTCTTTATCAATATAGGCCTGCTCTACGAAGGCAAGAAGATATTCAGCAACCAGATCCCCTGGTATTATATTCCCAAATACGTGATGTACACCGCGCCGGTCATTGTCCTGGTGGGCTTTGCTATCGGTTGTATTTCGCTGCCGGTTGCTTTCCGGAACAATAAGAAGCTGTTGTTGTTCTCCTTGTTTGTTCTTTTTTCCTGCCTGTTCCCGGTTGCTTACGCTATCTACAAAAAATCTTCGCTGTATGATGGATGGCGGCACTTCCTGTTTATTTATCCCCCTATGGTTGCCTTGGCTTCTGTGGGTTTCACATGGTTAATGAAGTCGAAACAGGCGGTTGTGAAGTATGCCGTTGTTGCGCTCATAGCCCTTGGGCTTGTAATGCCGGTGCGCTTTGCTGTTGCAAACCACCCGTTCGAGTCGCTCTATTACAATGAGATCGCAGGTGGGTTAAAGAACATGTACGGCAAATACGAGACCGACTACTACATGCTGGGCATAAAACCGGCAACAGAATGGCTGATGGCCAATGAACACCTGCAAAATAAAAAGGTGGTCATTGCAACAAACTGTGTCAATCCATTGCTGGCATACCTATACCTGGGCCATTATAAAACGGAGCCCTACCGATACGAGCGGCCCTATGAGCAGCTATACGAGCGCACATCGCAGTTTGTGCAGGATCCTGTGCAGGATTCGATGAATAAGGTATATGCGTCCATGTATCCCGGCTTCATGAAAGATACCTTTCCGGTAAGCTGCAACTACGTTAAGTCTTTCAACCGCTATTCCAAGGACTGGGATTATTGCATTCTGTTCTCGCGCGATGATGATGCCAGCAAAATGTCGTCAGGCAACTGGCCGCCGCCGGAAACGATCTATACTGTAAAAGTAGATGGTGTACCCATTGCCGCCGTGCTGAAACGCAAAACAAAGAAAGATCTCGAAGGGTTCCAGTTGATGAAAGCCAGGCGGATAGACGAGGCCAAAGAGGCATTCCTCGCTTCGCTCCAGGAATACCCCGACAACGAATTGGTATGGGAGGCGCTTGCACAGATATATGATGCAGAGCAAAAGCCGGATTCAGCTATTTACGCAGGCTATAAAACCCTCGTCCATTATCCCGGCAATATTACTGCATACCAGGTGATCGGTAATTCTTACCTGAAAGCACGTAAGGTAGACAGTGCAATAAACCTGTACAAGAACCTGGCTAAGTATAATGAGAGCTACAGTCACTATTTCCTGGCGATCACATATGCAACAACCGGCGATGCGCGCAATGCCTTTAGCGAGATCGATGCGTCAATAGAAGCAGATAAGTACAATCAGCAGGCGTACAACCTGGGCATAAAGCTGGCCCAGCAGATGAAAGACCAGGGCAGGGCCGAGGAGTATTACGATAAAGCGAAAAAGGCATTCCCGGAAGAGGAGGGTAAATAGAAGTGGCCTAGTTAGTTCCTGAAGTTTTTGGCGGGACGCTTGCTTTTTCTTCTTCCTTTACTTTTTGCAGCAGTTCCAGCTTTTGCTTTTCGGCATATTTATTGCCATGGAAGAACTCACTTAAATTGTCGAATGATTTTCTCCAGCCTATGCCGAAACCACTACGGGTGATCGCGCGGTCGAGGGTGACATCATAGTCGCTGGTGCGAAAAGCGCTGATACGTATGCCGCTGTTTTCTTTCACCTGGTATTGTATGCGGAAGTCACCGGCAAAATTGAAGTTGGATGTTGCGCTGCTGCTAGTCGGTCTTCCCCAGTCGGATGTGCCGCCGGCCTCAACAACCAGCCTTTTATTAAAGTAATTCCATCCAATGCCACCGTATAGCTGGCTCCGGTTGGCAACGCCGCCCTGGCTGGACGGATCATTGTAGTTGTAGTTAGTATACTTCAGCGATACGCTCCAGTCCTTACTGCCGGTGATCTTTGAGACGAGATTGGTCAGGGTGGCGGAAGTGGTGCTGGACAAGGCCTGGCTGAGACTGTTAATTGCCCCCGATTGAACCGTTGCCCCGCCAATGGCATCGGGTTGTATGAAGAAGCCGAACAGTAAAAGCGAGCTAACCTCTTCCACCTGCTGCTTGGGATCATTATTTATCAACATCAGCCTGCGGTAGGCTATTGTACCTTGCGAATGGCTGTCTTCCAGGTCTATATTGAAGGTAAGCTCAGGCTTTGAAAGGAAGCCTGACATTCTCATTCTTACGTCTACTTCCTGCGGTGTCTGGGCATCTGTACGTTCGGTGGCCGGTAGCGCTGCCTGATCCGATTCACTGAGAATGTCTATCAGTCGGGCCTTGGCCGTATAAATTGCGTTCACATCCACAGTCGTGCTAGAGAACGGGCCGTTGAAGCTCACCACACTGCCCGACTGCAAACCAAACTGCCGGGTAATAAACAGCTTTTTATAAGTATAGGTATAGGTGCCCCGGTCAATTGTATAAACTCCATTCATCCGCATATCGTTGTTTGGGGGGAGGTCCATGATTATGCGGCCATATCCGCGTGCAGAAATCTCATCGCCCGATGTCGGATCCAGGATGATGTGCATCTCTGCCAGCTCATTAATATTGGCATCGATATATACGGTGATCTTATTTTTGCTTTTCCTTACTATCTTTTCCTGGTTCTTACCGTAGGTCTTAAACGATGCGTATGAATAGCCGGCTATGTCGCCGCTTCCCGAGGTGACCGGGATAAAAAGACGTGACGCTGCCGCCGGCCGGGCATTGTGCAGTTCTATCTTGATGTCATTAAAGCGTCCCCTGATGGTAAACGAATCTATTCCCGCTATCACGTTGCCATAAAACATACTATTGTCGCTCGCCGTAAGATTAAGCGCTTCAAATTTCTCCGATGCAACGTTCAGGTGCATGCGCATATTTTTGAAGAGGTTATGCGAAAAATGCCCGGTAAGGGTAGCCGTATTCTTATACGCATCCAGTAACCGTACATTCCCGAAGCTGATGCGTTTGGTGGTTACGTTCACAACAGCGCTAGGTATCGTATAGGTGCAGCCGGTATAGTCAACGTGCACACCGGCATTTCTAAGCGTCACTATTCCATTCATTTCCGGGGCATAGGAGGCGCCATTAAAGGCCACGCTGCCGTTAAGCGTTCCGGAAAGGCGGCTCATGATCCCTGTGAGGAATGGCGATGCCCAAACCACAGGGGTGTTATTGAATTCCATTACGCCATCCAGTTTCTGATGGGTAGTTGAATCAAAAGAAATGTCACCACGTGCCGTAACGGAGGCCTCGCCTCTGAAAATGCCCGTTTGAGGATCCAGCCGCAGCAATTTTTTTCCTCCGTCATAGCTTCCTATAAGGCTTATCGTGCCCACTGTATCTTTTCCCAGCTTCACGTCCGTGGCCCTGATGTTCGCGTTTATGTAGAGGTTCTCAAATATCTTATCTATAGTTATCGTTCCGTTCACACGGCCATCAGGCTGATATGCTGCAAGTCCGGCCCATGATCCCAGTTGCCCGAGGTCAAGATTTTCGGTATTGATAAGAATGGTTTTATCATTGTTTTGCAATTGGGTAGCCGCCGTTATTCGTTGCAGGCCGGAAGTGAGGGCAAAGCCCTGGACCAGCAGGTACTTGTCACTATACACCACCTTGCTGCCGCCGGCGATATCCCATTTTGCCTGGTTAAGATAAAACTGGGAGGGCAGGAGTGAAAGGAACAGGGAATCTTTCCGTGCCAATATCTGTCCCTTCAGTGTGATAGCGCTGCTTGTGTCTGGTGTGGTTGTTGCAACCGTGAATGCCACCGAATCATTACTGATGGTGGTGGTGAGGCTTAAGGAACCGTTAAGAAAGCTGTCACCGATCGCTACATTATCAATATTCGTATTGAGGGCCAGTTGATCCAGGTTGCCTTGTCCGGTTATTGCAATATTACTCATGTGGAAGTTGCCGATACTCCCATAAGGTATGCTTGCATTGAGGGTCAGTTGTTTCGCTGATGAGTGCAGGGAGCCGCTTATGGTGGAAGAATCGAAGCCGCGCACCATAGGTGTGGCAACGGCAAGTATGCTGTCTATTGTGCCGGTTTTTACAGTAAATTCAAACTCCTGATCTGGTGCATATTTTTCGGGTGTTTTAATATAATTCGGCAGGTATCTGGATAGGTAAAACTGAACCGATGCAGGAAGTTTGCTCAACTGGTATTTACCTTTTATGCTGGCTTCTACATCGTTACTTTGTATTGTCAGCAACCGGTTTGCGCTGTCGCCCGTCGATCGCATGTAGACAGAATCGATCGCCAGTTTATGGTTATTCCGCTTCATGTCTATATTGAAAAGCTTGGCATAACCCGAGAAATTGTCAATATTGCTGCCGGTACAGTTTAGGTCAAAGTCAGCAGAAGCCGTGATCGTGTCCTTTGTAAGATTCAGTGCGTTGAAATTGCTGCCAAGCAGGTGAGCTGTCGCATTTAATTTTACTTCCTTTTGCGTATAATCAATACCTCCGTCAAATTCAAGGCCCAGATTCGGGTCGTCGACCAGCAGTGATCCGTTGAACTGTTTCTTGGCCACCGTGCCATGGGTCATAATGTTCTGGTAAGCATAATCATTGATCGTAAACCGGCTGATGGTGCCATCTATATCCATTTGCACACGGTCCGGATCGAAAGAATTACCCTTAATGCTCTCCTTCAGAGTTATCCCACCAAATAGAGGTTGCCTCAGCAAAATGCCTATCTGCAGGTCATTGGTAGCAACTGTTCCTGAGTATGCCGCCGTATTGCTGTTAAAACCGGGAATATCCATTTTTATATCCGCCGCGGCAGTTCCAAGGTTGGTCTTGAATGCGCCGTTCACCGCAAAGTTTTCGATATATCCCTCGTATTTTCCATTAAAGTAGGCATACGTTAGCCGCTCCAAAGCAATATTCGGGCTGTTTCTTAGCCCGGGTACATAATGCAGTATGCCCGCGCCGGTGGTAAACAGTTCTCCATCTGTAAATGTGATGTAAGTTTTATAAATGTCCGGAAGGCCCTTCATGGTCACACTTCCCTTTATCACGGTACTGCCGTCCGTAACGTTCAGATGATGAGCCGAAAGATTGGCAACCGTGCCTTTCCCGTCCCCCGATGCGCGTAATACGACGTGAGGGAAATTTTTTAGCTGTGGCGCAAAAAAGGCTATGTCACGGTCGTCTATTGTGGCGTCCCTGAGGTGGGCGACCATGGTAACGCTGTCGATATAAGACTCAAAGTTCGGGAAGTGTTTATAGTGCATTGCGTAATAACGCTGCACCTTGCTGTAGTTCGTTTCCAGGAAAAGTTCATCGCAAACGGAAGCAATTGGCGATACCGATACCTTACAGCGCATATTCTTAATGGCCAGTCCGCACCTGTCATGGGCAGATAAATGAAGGAGGTTCCCTGTGATCGTGTCACCGGTGACAACTCCATCCTTCACCGACGCGTCAATATCGCGTATCATCAGGTGGTTTTCATCAAAGTGGCCGGGTTCTGGTATGTTGTCGTCCATCGTCAGATTTAGGGCGCAGCCTTTAAGAGAAATGCTGCCCGCGTTCGCAGTCCATTTATCAGGGTTGAAAGGAGTTGCATCAAATACGGGCACCACAGGGCCGGTTTTTGATCTGGGCTTGCCCCCTTTGTACATCACTAAATTTACCAGTGTGTTCTTTATAAGGATCTCGCTTACGTTAAGGTGTTTTCTGTTAAAATCCAGTCCATCGGCATTCAGGACGAACTCACCCACATCAAAGTCAAGGTCCTGGCCTATCCATTTATCGTCCATGTGGAAGCGCACGTTCTCCAGTTCTATCTTTTTCAAGTCCAGCTCCAGGGGCTTGCTTGCACTTGTGTCTTTCTTACTGCCGGGAGTACTAAACGCATCTGCTATAAAATCCGAGTTCCATGTATTAGCAGTGGCCGTCCGGTACATGTGTACATAACTGTTTTTCAGGCCGATATAGTGTATCACCGGTTTCTTTTTAAACAGGAACCAGTCTGTTATCCTTACGTGTATCTCGCCGGCGTATAGCAACGTATCATGTGCCTGGTCTTCGATATACACGCCCTGTAAATAGGCGTGGTTAAGAAAGTCTACACGGATATGCTGAACGGTAACCTTTGTTTTCAGTTTCTCCGACAAGATAGTGGCTGCTCTATGCACGATAAAGTTTTGTACAAACGTAAAGTTCACAGATGCAACCGCCAGCAACAGCAAGACGAGCACTGACGCCAGGGAATAACGTAATATTTTAAAGAAACGTTTCAGTTGTGAACTATTTTGAGCTATACAAATGTAACCTCATACCCGCTAAATGCATAGAATAAAGTGTTAAACCTTCATATATAAATGCAACAATTCCGCGGGATAATAAAAATGTATTTATTTTGAGCCTTCTTCCGGTACATTTTAAACAATAAACAATGAAGGCAATAACTATTTGCACATCTCTTTTAATGATAGGTATGACAGCGCACGCGCAGAACAACACCGCTTTCACGGGCCATTACCCTGATACAAAGAAGACAGATCAGTCCGATGTATACTTCGGCACAAAAGTTACCGATCCCTATCGCTGGCTGGAAAACGATATGTCTGACGAAACAAAAGGCTGGGTAGTGGAGCAAAATAAAGTAACACAGGGCTACATTGCCCAGATACCTTTCCGGAATGCAATAAAAGACCGTCTTACTTCGCTTTGGAATTATGCCAAGTACAGCGCTCCCTTCAAGGAAGGTGCGTATACTTATTTCTACCTGAACGATGGGTTGCAGAACCAAAGTGTGCTCTACCGCCAGCAGGGCGGCGGTGCTCCCGAGGTTTTTCTCGACCCGAACAAATTTTCTACCGATGGTACCACTTCCCTGCAGGGCATAGATTTCACTAAGGACGGCTCACTCGCCGCCTACCAGATCAGCGAGGGCGGATCAGACTGGCGTAAAGTGATCGTAATAGAAACGAAAACAGGCAGGAAGATGGACGATACGCTGCGTGATGTAAAGTTCAGCGGACTGTCATGGCTGCACAACGATGGGTTTTACTACAGCAGTTACGATAAACCAAAAGGTAGCCAGCTATCAGAAAAGACACAGATACACAAACTGTATTTCCATAAACTGGGTACCCCGCAGAGTGAAGACAAGCTGATATTCGGGGGCGAGACCACACCAAGAAGGTATATCGGTGGAGGTGTAACTGAAGATGAAAAATACCTTGTTATCAGTGCCGCAAACGCCACATACGGTAATGAGCTTTATATACAGGATCTGTCAAAAACAGATGCGCCCATAGTGCCGATCGTAACAGGTTTTGATTTTGAGCAAAGTGTTGTTTATAGCGAATTTGGCAAGCTCTACATAGAAACGAACCAGGGCGCACCCAATCGCAAACTGGTGGTAACTGATGCGGCAACCCCTACAAAAGAGCACTGGAAAGTATTGATACCGGAAACGAAATTTCCGCTGAATGTAACCGCATGCGGGCGCAGATTTTTTGCGCATTACCTCGAAGATGCCGTATCTAAGGTGTATCAATATGCGCTTGACGGCACAAAAGGAAAGGCAATAGAACTGCCCGGATTAGGCACTGCAGCCGGCTTTAGCGGCAAAATGGAAGAGAACGAGACTTATTACACTTACGCCTCCTATGTATATCCGTCAACAATATTTAAGTACGATATCAGAACAGGAAAATCTGAATTATACAAATCTTCAGGTGTTAAATTTGACCCGACAGGATATGAGAGCAAGCAGCTTTTTTATAAATCGAAGGATGGTGCAAGGATACCGATGATCATTACCTACAAGAAGGGAATGACGCTCAATGGTAAGAACCCGGTGATGTTGTACGGTTACGGAGGATTTAATATTAGTCTTACCCCTTCTTTCAGCGTGAGCAATATGGTGTTTATGGAGAATGGCGGCATTTACGCCGTGGCTAACCTGCGTGGGGGCGGTGAGTATGGCGACAAATGGCACAATGCAGGTATCAAGATGAAGAAGCAAAATGTGTTTAATGATTTTATCGCTGCAGCAGAATACCTGATAAAAGAGAAGTATACCTCTAAGGGATACCTGGCCATATCAGGCGGGTCTAATGGCGGCCTGCTGGTTGGCGCCTGTTTGACCCAGCGCCCGGACCTGTTTAAAGTATGTTTTCCTGGTGTGGGCGTGCTGGATATGCTGCGTTACAATAAGTTCACTGCCGGCGCCGGCTGGGCTTATGATTATGGAACTGCAGAAGATAGCAAGGAAATGTTCCAGTATCTGCGGAAGTATTCACCGGTGCACAATGTGAAGAAGCAATGTTATCCGGCTACAATGGTTACCACCGGCGACCACGATGATAGGGTAGTGCCGGCGCATTCATTCAAGTTTGCAGCGTCGTTGCAGGCTGGTCAGAGCTGCAAGAACCCTGTGTTGATCCGCATAGAGACAAAAGCAGGCCATGGTGCAGGCAAGCCTACGGACATGATCATTGCAGAGCAGGCCGACAAATGGGCATTCCTGTTTTGGAACATGGGACTTTCTTATGGAAAATAGTATTGTAGCGTACAAGTCTCTGCGCAATTTGACTTTCAGGAGTGCCTTGTTTTTTCTTGTTTGCTGCGGGTGTCGAAACACTCCGTATGCTCAGACCTTCACAAGGGCCAACGGCGAAAATGCGCTGGATTTTGTGGAACGAAATACACCTCGGGGATTATGGTATTATGATCAGCTGAAAACCCAGATGTTTGAAACGTCGGAATGGTCGAACGGAAAATCTATTTTTGGTTTTTACAATAGGACTTATCATGCGGGAGGTTATAAAGATGATGAATCTGAAGATATACTTGGCTATTTGTATGTGCCTGTCACAACAGATACTTACAGGCGCGTTTTCATAGACACTTTTGAGAATGAAGGCGGGGCCGCCGAGATCATATCAATTTTCTATGCTAACGCAGACCGGGACACAGCCCGTGAATTAGTGGTTTTGATCAGATGGCTTGCTATCCATTACCAGATATACGCCTATCTTTATGAGACTCGAATTTATGATAACATCGCTCCCGGCTCATTTCCCGAAATGATGACTTTTTTAAAAGACATCAGCGCTAAAGTTTCAGGGGATATTGATGGAGATGTGGAGGGGAAAAAGAGAGTGTCTATGTATAAAAGCGCAGCGGAAATTAAGGCCGGACTGAAGCGGATGGGGTATTAGTATTGAAATATTCGACTCATATTTATTCGGACTTTTTTTCGGCAATTTTATAAATCACATTAATGAACAGTATACCCGGATATATAGTCGTACCCCTTTTAGGGCTGCTGCTATTCACATTTCCGGGTATACTTTTTTTGCGTCTCTTTGAAGGGTTCAATACGCTCGCCAGGGTTATCGCTACGATATTCTTATCCATCGGCTCGTGGATATGCCTTTCCTGGTTTATATCCTGGGGTGGGTTGCCACTTAGTTATTCAGTTTTTGCGTTATTAGCGCTATTTGTCACCTATTACCTGACAGCGAATGCCCGCAAGCTTGAAGGTTCATTTTCTGGTATTCACTACAGGACCTGGCCACTGCATTACATCCTTCTTGCTGTTGTCCTGCTGATCTTATTGATGCCCCTGCTTTTCATCACTATTCCTCCCGGATGTGATACGGCAATGCATGGCTATATTACCCGGCTGATCGTTAACAACAATGGTTTGCCGCATTCCTATCGCCCTATTCTGCCGGTCGATTACTTTGGAAGCTACAGCGCTGGTTACCATATTATGACCGCGCTGGTTGGAGGAGTGAGCGTGATTTACCTTAGAGATGCGATCAATTTCATGAGTATAATGGCATACCCATTGGCGTTGCTGGGGTTGATCTTTGCATTAAGAAATTTCTTTTCCGAGAAGACTTCTGTCTATACCGCAGTTATTTTTTTCTGTATCAACCGCACCTACCTCGGCACAGTTTGGTGGGGCGGCAATCCGTCCATCCTCGCCTTTGCTTTTTGCCTGTTCAGTTTTGGGCTCTTTATGCATGGCGTGCAAAACAAGCGTAGCTGGCCGCTTTATTGCTGTGCCATACCTGTTGCAGCCGTTCCGCTTTGTCATGCTATTCCGGCTATTACATTCGTCTATGTGGCATTCATAGGATACGTGCTGGTGCTCTACTATTACAGAATTCAGCTAAAATGGGTGGTGACAAATACGGTAAAATTGGTCATATGGGTAGTAGTATTGCTGTTCCCTTTTCTCCTTCATTTCAAAAATATTAATTCGCCTGAGTTGTTGTTGATGATAAAAAACTGGCAACATGATATGATGCAGGGTAAGATGACGGGCAAGCCCCTGGCCGATTTGTGGGTTACTTTAGATCGTATCGAATACCGGATAGGCGATGAACTGACTATCTTGGCTGGAATCTCGCTGGCAGTGCTCTTATATCTCAGAAAATTCAAGCCGTTGATATTCACCGGCATTTTGATGTTGTTCATCTATATCCTGGTGTATAATAGCGGCTACTGGTTTTTGCCATTGTCTGAGTTACTCTATCCTGAACGGGTGGTCTACTTTATGATCGTTTGTTGGGCATTCATTTTCGGTTATTTTATGACAGAACTTGAGTATTCCAACAGAGGATGGCGGCTGTTCAGAAGAAAAGTGACCTTGTATGCCGGCGTTGTGATGATCATGGTTGGCATAGCGTTAAAAAGCGTCATTGACGAAGAGTTGGGTGTTTGTAAAACGGATAAGATCAATTGTAACAAGGGCACCAGGGCCGCCTTCAAATGGATAAATGACAATACCGGACCCGACGCCTTGTTTGTCGCCAGCTATGCCGATGCCGGGATGTGGATACCAACCTTCACCAACAAACCCACAATCGGCACTCATTTGCACTTTATCCACGAGGTTCAGCACGTGCGCGACTCGCTGAATGCTGCCCCTGGTCCCAGGTTCTACTTTATGACCAAAAGAGACATCGGCACAAAAAGTGATATAATGGCCATGGTGACCAACAAGTCGAAGGTTTTTGCTAACAATGAAGTGGAAATCTATCAGTAAATGCGACTAGGATGCTTTCTTCTTGCCGAACAGCCGTTTTAAAATCCCTTTCTTAGGTTTATCCCCTTTCTGAGTTTCCGGGCCGTCTGTTAGGGTGACGATTGCTTTTTCTCTTACGGCTGTTTTCTTGGCAGCCCTGAACATGTGTTGCCAAAGTGTACCGGTGAAGCCCTTGGTTGTGTCTCGCGCAAAGGAGGTGGCAACCTTTCTCAGATCCTTTCCATGCATGGGGTTGCTGGGGTATAAAACCAGTGCACTGCCCACGAATGCAAACAGGCCTTTTTTGCCTTCTCTCATTTTGGTGTCGAACTTGAATAGAGATATTTTAAGGTCTTTATAATTTACAGTAAACTCCCCCTTGCCGTATGTCTCATCGCCCTCTATATGCATGTTCATCCGGTCGAGGTGAAAAGACGTGACCTTTACAATAGTGAAGACCTGGGCCTGGGGAGTTACATCCTTCCCATCAAGATTTGTGACATAACCGTCAACAGAATAGCGGCCTGTACTATCTGTTAGGGGTAGCTTGAAG
This sequence comes from Chitinophagaceae bacterium, assembly GCA_947476485.1. Taxonomy (GTDB): domain Bacteria; phylum Bacteroidota; class Bacteroidia; order Chitinophagales; family Chitinophagaceae; genus Nemorincola. The sequence continues at coordinate 1,157 of CANJQU010000032.1, read as the reverse complement.
GTGACAGATATATCACTTTTGTTCATGAATTTTCCTTTCAGCTTTATTTCACAGCTTTTCCGTTTTTCAATAGCATCAGGCAGGTTAGTGATATTCTCAAAACTGGCATCTATGCCAGTAAATTCGATTGTGCCTTCCGCGCCTTTTTTGGTTATTTCGCTGTATTTAAAATATCCCTTATTGATACCGAGCTCATGTATGGAAGTTTTTAATCCTACCTGTAAAAGCAACTGGTTAGGAAAGCCGCCCTTTCGGCTTTTGACCGGATTGTTTTCTCTTATATATCGTATGCTGATCGATGGGGAGGTAGCAACACATTTAGGTACACGCAATACCCCTTTATAAATAAGTTTGTTCCAGTTGAAATTGTTTAACTCAACCTGCGGCAGGTCAATATTGTATACTTCTTTTGTTTTTCCCGTCTGCGGGTCATTGTTTGCCATCTCCTTAATCTTTACCGATTTAAGGGTCGCACTGGAGGGGTCTGTTTCAAAGTCCAGGTTAGGAGTTTTCGTAACATACCGACCGTCCAGTTTGCTGAATTCAAACTCCTTGAATCTTACTTTCCCGGCTCCGGCATACAGAAACAAGCTTGTGTCCTTTTCATGATCGGAGTTGTATACGAATTTATTCAGATCGGCGCTGCCACCCCTCATCTTGCAATCAAAATGTCTCTTTATTCCATTGAAGCGATACGTTATATCCGGGTTTATAAAGTGCACACTATCAGATGTTATCTTGCTGATAGTCGGTTTGTTCTTCTCACCGCGTGTAAAAAGCGAATCCCCGGGGTGTGGATGGCAAAGCAGCCTCCAGTTCAGGTCATGGACCACAACATTTCCGCATGAAAGTGTCCTGTCTGCCAGCAAATCTCCCCAGGCGATACCATATGCCTCTATGCGCGGAATAGTGACGGTTGAAAGAGTTGGGGGAATTGAGTGATGGCGGGCTCTCAGTGCATCTGCTTGTCGCTCATCGGCCCAAACCTTTACGCCGGTCAATGTGATTTGATGATGACGGATACTGATACTGATGTCGTCTATGGAAATGTGGTATATGCTATCAGTAGACTGGGCTACCATTTTGGGCAGGCGTGATCTGATAAGCTGCTTGTAATGTTTGGACAACCACCACGCCGTGCCACCCAGGCTTACAAG